>JAAWAD010000014.1 GCA_022791995.1 Lawsonibacter sp. | reverse complement strand
GGAGCAGAAGTGCTATATCCAGCCCAAGTCCAACAAGAAGCTGACCCAGCAGCAGCTGGTCAATATGTGGAAGAAGTTTGCGGAGACCTATCCCATTATCTCTCTGGAGGACGGCATGGCCGAGACCGACTGGGAAGGCTGGGCCATGCTTACCAAGGCCATCGGCGACAAGGTCCAGCTGGTGGGCGACGACCTGTTTGTCACCAACGTGGAGCGCCTGGCCACTGGCATTGAGAAGAAGGTGGGCAACGCCATCCTCATCAAGGTCAACCAGATCGGCACCCTGACCGAGACCCTGGACGCCATCCAGATGGCCAACCGGGCCGGCTACACCGCCATTGTCTCTCACCGCTCCGGCGAGACCGAGGACGCCACCATTGCCGACATCGCCGTGGCCCTCAACGCCGGCCAGATCAAGACCGGCGCCCCCAGCCGCACTGACCGTGTCGCCAAGTACAACCAGCTGCTCCGCATCGAGGAGGAGCTGGGCGATGTGGCTCAGTACCCCGGCATGAAGGCCTTCTTCAACCTGCGCTAAACCCTCTGTCTCTGCACTGCGGGCCGTCCAGATGGACGGCCCTGCTTTTTTTCCAGACCAGGGAACCTTTTTTCTCTGCGTTCGTCTAACCAGACAAGGAACCATCCTGAACGCCAATTCTGAAAGGAGTCTTTGTCATGAAACAGCTTCTCTCTGCCTTGCTCTCCACCGCCATGCTACTTACCGGCTGCGCAGGCGGAGCAGCCCCCACCGGGACCCTATCAGCCTCCTCCCCAGAACCAGCTCTCACCGGGTACTCCCTGGCTACGCCGGCCTACCCGGAATTTCCTACTCTCCCTCAGCCTCCGGAGGAGCTGGAGGGGTTTGACTGGGACGCCTACAGCAGAGCCCAGGCCGACTACTATGACGCCATGCGCGCCTTCCGGGGAGATGGACTCCAGGCGGACACCCTAGACAAGCTCAACGCCTTTGCTGCCCGCAGCATCCCCTCAGCCCTGGAGGGACACGAGGGAGAAAATACCATTTACTCCCCCCTGTCCCTCTGGGCCGCTCTGGCTATGCTGGCCCCCTGCGCCAACGGCAACAGCCGCCAGCAGGTGCTGAACGCCTTGGACGTCTCCGACCCCTCCACTCTGGCCGACCAGGTATCTCAGGTGTGGCACGCTCTGTATACGGAGGACGGTACCAACTCCCTGCTGCTGGCCAACTCCATCTGGTTGAACAGCGCCGTGGAGGGCTCCTATGTACAGGACACCCTGGACACTCTGGCCCAGAAATACTTTGCTGGGGCCTACTCTGTCCCCATGGGCACCCAGCAGGCCGACCAGGCCATCACCGACTGGGTAAAGGAACAGACCCATGGTCTCATTGGCTCGGACGCTCCGGTGGTGGATACCAGTGCCCAGGTTCTGGCTCTGCTGGCCTCCGCCCTGTACTACCGGGCAGGCTGGACCGACGCCTTCCAGCCGGATCAGACAGAAAAGGACATCTTTACCGATGCCTCCGGTGCGGAATCTAAGGTGGACTTCATGCACCAGACCCAAAATGCTCACTTTCTCCGGGAAAAGGGCTGGCAGGCCGCTTCCCTGTCCACTAGCCTGGGGGAGATGGTCTTTGTCCTCCCTGACCAGGGTGTGACCCCTGAGTCCCTGCTCCAGGACTCGGACTTCCTGTCTCAGCTGGACATCTCTGGCGAAAAATCCCAATATGGAGAGGTCCGGTGGTCGGTGCCCAAATTTGACGCGGACTCCGACGTGAATCTTCTGGGTACCCTGTCTGCCCTGGGCATCACCGACCTGCTGCACCCCGATAAGGCGGATTTGTTCGCCCTCACCACTCTGGACGCTTTCCTGTCCGACGCCAAACAGCTGGCCCGGGTAAAGGTGGACGAAGAGGGTGTGGAGGCCGCCGCGGTCACCCTACTGATCTTGGAGTGTACCAGCGCTCCCCTTCTCCAGGAGCCGGAGGTGTGCGTCATGGATCTGGACCGGCCCTTCCTTTTTGTGATCCGTACCCAAGGAGTTCCTCTCTTTGTGGGTGTAGTCAATCAGGTGGCTTGATCTGACATGGAGGCCAGCCAACGGGTTCGTTTCTTCCGTGATTAGACAACCAAACGCAATGTTGCAGGCAGCTGCCTTCCGATAGGCGGCTGCCTGTCTGTTTGAAAACAAAAAGCAGCGCTGCACTGCGCCGCCGCTCGACCTTCTCTGTAAAACGGAAAGACCCTTGACCACCCGGTTTCGTAAGCCGGTGCAGTCAAGGGTCAATCCTGTTCTGTCTTATTATCTAACATCATTTTGTATACCTCCAAATTCTACAGGATCGCCGCCTCTCCCAGGCATCTCGCTTCGCCTCACGGAACCATCTGCTTCTCAACCAAACATACTGGCCAGTTTACACATTGGCTCGTTCCCCATATTTGGGGTAAGGATGTTGGAGCGGAGTTCGGATGGCACGCTGTTCTGCCAAGGTTACGGCTTCCCTTTGGCCGGCCTGCGCTGTACACAGCTTTGGCGGGGGGAGACATCCTCCGGCTGGTCAAAGGTGCTGGGGCACTTCCTAGAACATTGGACTCACCCTCTCTCTTGATCTGGTTAGAATATACCACAAACCGAATACATTGTCAAGTGTTTTTGTGGAATTTTTCAAAATATTTTTCTTGACAGAGAAACGCATACCGAACGCTACAGCCAATCCTCCTGAAGCAGAAGATCAAGCATCCCCTGCATCTGTGGCGATACCCAGCGGTCCTTATGCACCGCTGTCACGACTGTGATGGCTATATCGGAGATGGGACAGCGGAGCACCGCCAGATGGCCCAGCGCCACCTCCTGGTGGATGGCATACTCCGGCAAAAAGGAGACCCCTCCGCTGAACTTTAAAATTTCTACAATGCCATGGGTATTTTTCATCCGAAGCCGCTCTTTGATCGGCAGCCCATGCCGAAAAAAGAGCTTACGCAGAATTTGATGGTAAATACCGATCTGCTCGGTTAAAATCAGCTTTTCCTCTGCAATCCTTTCAAGAGGAACTGTCTCCAGCTTGGCCAGTGGATTTTCTGGATTTGCTACAAAGACCATAGGGACCGACCTGCGCAGCAGTTGGATAAAATCGGATGGAGTATCCTCTTCTGACAGGTAACAGGCCAGATCCAGCCTGTTTTGGGAGAGCAGATCACAGATCTCCATCGAAGACGCCGTGCAGAAATCCAGCAGCACATTGGGAAAATGCTTCTGATATTCTGTTACAATCCGCAGAAAACCGTCAAATATCATGGATTCCACAATCCCAATCCGAAGCGTTCCTGTCAGGGCCTGGAAATCTGTACTGAGAGAGTACATCTCCTGCTGGGTGTTATACATCCGCTGAGCCAGAGGCATAAACTCCTCCCCAAACGCCGTCAGGGAAATATAGCGGTTGCAGCGGTCAAACAGCGGTCTCTCCAGCTCCGCCTCCAGCTGCTGAATCTGCATGGTGACAGTGGATTGCACATAGCCCAACGCCTCCGCGGTTTTGGAAAAGCTCCCCAGCTCCGCTGCCTTCAGAAAGGTCATAATGTTTCTAAGTTCCATAACTCCACATCCCTCGATTCAATAATATTGAATATATTACTCAAAACTATTTATTTTACAAATGAAACACAATGTGGTATGTTTAAAACAACCAATGCGCCGCTCTTGTTGGGAAGATTATATCACAATTTTCACCACATGCAAGCCCGCCCTCAGGAGGAGGAATGCATGAGATTGGAGCAGCCATTCGTTTCCCAAATGAGAATCCAAACCTGTTTTGCTAAAATCTTACATTAAATGGAGGACTTCCAATGGAAAACATGGACTATCTCAAAAATATGCCTGTGGCGGTTCTGGGCGGCGGCGCCGTGGGCAAAACCTGTGCTGCTGACATGAAGCTGGCTGGCAAAGAGGTCCGCCTCTATGATGCCATGCCCTTCGCTTCCACCTCCCTCAAGGACCTGGACAAAACCGGTATTCTCCTAGATGGCGTACAGCGCAACAAGTATTGTTTTGAGCGCTCCGGGCGGGCCTTTTTCGATCTGGTAACCACCGATATTGCCGCTGCTGTGAAGGGAGCAGGCCACATTGTGGTTGCTATGGGCTCCTGGGGCCACGAGTCCGTCTTCCGCGCCCTTATTCCCCATCTGGAAGACGGCCAGGTGGTCAACGTCTTCGCTGACAACTTCGGCTGCCTGCTCCTCCGCCGACTGATGCGGGAGATGGGCTGCACCAAGAAGATCATTGTCGGCGGCTGGTCCTCTGCCCCCTACGGCACCCGCATTGAGAGCATCGGCAAGTTTCAGTTCCCTCACGTCAGCGCCAAATACCGCGCCATTACTCTGCGTGGCGCCGCACTGCCCATGAAGGACACCGACGCCTTCCTGGAGGCCTCCAAGTACCTGCCCTGCATGGACGCTGTGACCCAGGGCGAGGGCCCCTCCAAAGCCAACACCATTCTGGATGTGGATTTTGCCAATGTCAACCCGGTGATTCATGTTCCCGCCACAGTTCTGGGCGTCTCCACCATGGAAAACTGGGGCGTTATCTTCTGCGGCAACGATAAGACCACCTACTCCATGTACTCCCACGGCCTGTGCCCCTCCATCTGCGAGGTACAGTACCAGTTCTACAACGAGGAAATCGCCCTGGCCAAAGCCATCGGCGTGGGCTGCCCTGAGTACAAGTATGAGATGTTCTTCTCTCGCCGCAGCGTTCTGACCCAGGAATACATGGGCCTGGATGAGAATGGCAACGACAATGTGGTCTTCCCCTTGGACCAGCCCTCCAACGAGGGTAACACCGGCCCCAACAGCATCCATCACCGCTATATGACCGAGGATGTACCGATTGGCTGCAAAATCTACCACGATCTGGGCGTTGCCTATGGCGTTCCCACCCCCATTATCGACTCCATGATCGTTCTGGCCGGCGCCATGCACAAAAAGAGCTTTTTCACAGACAGCCGCTATACCCTGGCCTACCTGGGGATTGACAGCATGTCCAAGGAGGAGCTGCTGGCCTATCTGAACGACGGCGTATACAACCGCTGAGGAGGACATATGCCTGGCCGTCTGTGCAAAACGTGCAGACGGCCAGGGATAAGGGGATGTAAAACCATGAATTTTATCACCAATTATAAGTTGGAGCGGTACATATTGGACACCAAGTGGGAGGACATTCCTCCTCAGGTGCAGGAACGTGCGCGGGGTTGCGGCATTGATTTGATGACCGCCCTGATTCTGGGCAGCCGGGGGCTTCAATTCCAGGCAGGCAGCCGTCTGGCGCAGCAGCTCTATACCGACGGCGATGTGCCGGTCGTAGGATCGGACAAGACCTACAGCTTTCTCGGCGCCACAGTAGCCATGGGCCATGCCTCTAACTCCTTCGACATTGACGATGGCCACAACATGATTAAGGGCCACCCTGGAACCTCCTTTGTCGCCGGAATCCTGGCGGCAGGTCTGGAGCAGAATATCACCTATCGGGAGTACCTGACCACCCTCGTGATTGCCTATGATGTGGCTGTGCGCACCGGGCTTGCCATACAGAACCACTACGGTTTTCTCCACAGCACCGGTACCTATGGGGCGGTGAGTACGGCCGCCGGCGTGGGCCGCATCTTTGGGCTGAGCAAAGAGGAACTGAACAACGCGCTGTCTGTCGCTGACTTCCACGCCCCCCTTACCCCTGTCATGCGGGCAGTGGAATACCCCTCTATGAACAAGGACGGCGTACCCTTCGGCGCGCTTCTGGGCGCGATGGCCGTCCTGGAGACCCAGGCAGGCACCACAGGCAAAACCTACACCCTGGAGCTGGAGGAATATCAGCCCCTGCTGGATACCTTGGGCCAGACCTACGAGATCATGAACCTCTATTTCAAACCCTTCACTTGCTGCCGCTGGGCCCACCAGCCGATTCAGGCCTGGCTGGATATGAAGAAGGCCGAGGGGATCTCCAGCGAGGACATCGTCAAGGTTACGGTTCATACCTTCGAGGCCGCATCCAGGTTATCAAAAATTGTTCCCCACCGGGCAGACGAGGCACAATACAACATCGCTTGGCCTGTAGCAGCCGCCCTGGTTCACGGAGATTTGGGCTATAAACAGGTCACAGAGGAAGCCCTGGAGGACCCCGCTGTGCTGAATATGATGCAGCACCTGGAGTTTACGGTGGATCCGAAGATGGACGCCCAATTCCCGGAGAAGCGATTGGCCTGGATCGAGGTCCTGCTGAAGGATGGACGGACATTGAAGTCGCTGCCTTATGCCGCCCCTGGCGAGGCCAGCGATGGTGTCAGTCTGGAGTCGATCTGCAAAAAATTTCTCAGGATCACCTCCGCTGTCATTCCACAACAGACAGCACAGGATATTCTGACACTTCTGCAAAACGCAGAGACCATGCCTATACGGGATGTGGTGCTCCAAATGAACGCTGCAATGCAAAAATCTTAATCTTTGTTCATGTTGAGAGTTAGAATCATAAGGCAGGCAGCGATTGTGAAAGGGATTCTATGCAGTTTTCGATCTCGCGCATCATTTTCTTTGTTGTAAGAGATTGTGTTTTGCCCTGCTGAGTTGCCAGTGCAATCGTTCGATATGGATCTCCTTCAATAGGATAGGAATTATAGTTCCCTGTATGTGTCTGAAGTACCAGTTCTGGAATGACGCTACATCCTATCCCATTTTCAACCAAAGAGATGACTGCCTGATCCTGCATAATGGAAAAATGAGGGTTTGGGGTCAGTTGAGCGTTCTCTAAAAAACTTTGCGTTGTACAGTCGTACCCTCTCTGTGGCTGAATGAGTGTCATGGCTTTCATATCCTGAAGGGTAACATAGGTCTTTTGGGGTGGTTCATAGTCTGGCGGCGTAATACACAGCAGACGGTCATGGGTAAGTGTGCTCGTTGACAGTTGATTAGAAGTCGGAAGAGAGAGGACCCCCAGATCAATCGTATTATCCAACAACATGCGCTCAATCTCTCGATAGTCACCCTGGAAAACATAGGTCTTGATCGGTGGATATTTCATGTGGAAGGAATGGAGTATCTGAGGAATCCAACTTTGACATATGCTGGAAAAGACTCCGATACGCACAGATCCTCGCTCCATTCCTTGAATTTGAGAAATATATTCCTGTAAATATTCCTCTTGGGCTAGAACTGCTCGAATTTGAGGCAAAAGAAATTCACCGTCTCTGGTCAGGCTTACTCCGTTTCGATTTCGATGCAGCAGAGGAAATCCAAGGGACCGTTCCAAAATGCTGATCGCATGACTGGCGGCAGAAGGTGTAATATGGAGCGACTCAGCAGCCTTTGTCATATTTCCATAATCTGCGATGGTTGAAATCAGCTGGTATACAGCAAGTGACATAACAATTCCTCCTTATAGTTGAAAAAAATTTAACACAGACTATAATATAATGAAATTTACTAAATGTAAAGGGGTGTATTATAATATTGTTGAACCAGCACAAAACCCCCGAGCAGCTGGCTTCAAAAAATAATAAAGGAGACGGTACACATGAAATTTCAAGGCATTTTAACAGCTCTGGTCACACCTATGGACGATCAATTCCAAGTGGATGAAACCAAACTTCGCCAACTGGTCAATATTCAGATTGAGAGCGGTATCCATGGCCTTGTCATGCTGGGCGGCACCGGAGAGTACGCCGCCTTAAGCGCAGAAGCCCGAAAGCAGGCCGTTCAGATTGCCAAAGAGGAAGCTGCTGGCCGTGTACCTGTTATTGCCGGTGTACTGGAGGCTGGCTATGGCGAGTGCCTGAAAACCTGCAAGGCCTTTGAAGAAATGGGCGTGGATGCTCTGCTTGTGCTGACACCGTTTTATCTCAGCCCCTCCCAGCCCGGAATCATCGACTACTTCCAAAGGATCGACAAATCGCTTCAAACCCCCATCATTCTTTATAACATCCCCTACCGCACGGGTGTGAATATGACGCCTGCAACCGTTGAAGAGATCGTCAATACAACAAAAAATGTTGTCGGAATCAAGGAATGCTCCCCCGATCTTGGTCAAAATATTGAACTTCTGCGCCGGGTTGGCAATAAAATTTCCGTCCTCAGCGGCGAAGAGTTCCTTGCGGCCAGTGTAATGACCTATGGCGCAAAGGGCGGCATCATTGCAACGGCCAACGTCCTGCCAAAAGTTTGGCTGGATCTGTATGAAAAAGCCACTGCGGGAAAGCATAAAGAGGCCTGTGATATCGTTCAACGGTACATTCCTCTCTTTAAGGCCCTGTTCCTTGAGGCAAACCCCGGACCTATCAAATACGCAATGCAGAAATTGGGGCTTCCTGCCGGAACAGCCTGCACACCAATTCCTGCACTGCCTTCACAGGATACACAGAATACGATTGATGGTCTTTTAAAGGAATTTGGCTTACTTTAAAGAGGGTCTCTCAAGCCCTTGGAATATCTATAGCCATTCCAAGAGGGCATATATGCCCTCGAATTTCCATTCAAGTAGAGCCCCTTGTACCGCGCAGCCCCTAAACAAGAAGCGATAGATGAAAGGAGCAAAATGTGATGAAAAAATCTGGAAAGAGACTGACCGCGATGCTGCTGGCTGGAGCCCTTTTACTGCTTGCCAGTTGTGGTGTCACGCCGAACGCCCCAACCGGAGGTGCTGCTGGCAGCGGCTCCCCCAGTGGCAGCCAGCCTGCTGCTCCGTCCAACACTACTGTTGGAGATAAACCGGCTGTTGCGTTGGAGGGGGCCTCCATTGTACTGAAGGTTTCTCACCCTGAACCAGACACCAATATGTTGGCTACTTGGAACTGCTATGCACGAACCTTTAAAAACTCTCTTGAAGTTTACTCGAATGGAGAAATGACCTGCGATATTTACCCCAATGACCAGTTGGGAGACCTAACCTCCTGTATGGAGCAGTGCTCACAGGGCACCCTGGATATCTGCCTGTCCCCTGGCAGCGGCAACTTGACTGTCTGGGTCCCTGACATTGGCGTTCTGGATATCCCTTATCTGGTTGGCGATCTGGATGTAAATAACCTGGTTCTTCAGGGCATCGTTTTACAGCAGCTGAACGAGCAGATGAGCGAGAAGGCCAGTATGCACATGCTCAGCGCCATGACCCTCGGATTCCGCAACATAGATGCCTATACTAAGCCCATCCGTACCGTGGACGATTTGAAGGGTCTGAAGTTCCGTCTACAGACGATTGACTCTCACATTGCTATGGCAGAGGCCTGGGGCGCTGTTCCCACCACAGTCGCTTTTAATGAGCTGTACTCTGCTGCTTCCACTGGTGTGATTGATCTGTCCGACAACTGCAACTATACCCTGTTTATGAAGAACCTGCAGGAAGTAACCAAATATATTAGTGACACTCAGCATATTGCCAACGTCTGTGTCGCTTTGATCAGCGACAAAACCTATAACAAGCTGACACCTGAACAGCAGGATATCGTAAACCGTGCCGCTGCGGATGCCCGCCGTGCTTCCCTTGGTGTTGTGGCCGCTTCTGAAATTTCCAACACGGAAAAGCTGCTGGCTGCCGGCGTGGAGCTGATCTCTCTGACCGATGAAGAGCGTCAGGCTTTCAAGGATGCCTGCTATGATTATTGCTTAGAGAAGGTTCTGCCCACCATTGACTCCGATTTTTATCAGCTGTACTTGGACGAATATGCCACTGCGGCAAAGATGATCGGAAAGGCATAGGCACACAATCATCCTGCTTATAGAACGCACGCCATCATTTCTGTTTCTATTCCCGCTCCTATCCGGGCGGGAATAGAAACAGGCAGCCGTTGACTAAGGATGATTTCAGATAGAAAGGGGATAAGATGAAAAAAGCAAGAATGCTTCAACGTGGTATTGCCAGAGTGTCGCTGTCGCTGTCATCTATTTTGCTGTTCGCTGTGACAGTTGCACTGTTTATCAATGTAATGGATCGCTTCGTTTTTAAAATTGGTATGATGTGGGTAGAGGTATTTGCCCGATATGGACTGATTTGGAGCGTATTCTTGGCTGCAAACGTTCTGATTTTTGAGGATTCCTTGATGCGGGTGGATTTTTTAGACAACTTCCTCCCCGCCGGGTTTAAAAAAATACGGGAGAAGCTCTACACTGTCATTTTCCTGGTCATGCTGGGATTGCTGATTTATTTCGGTATGCAGCAGGCTGTTGCATACATCGGTGTGGGCGTTCAGGGACTGCCTGTCGATCGGTTTTGGATTTATCTGAGTATTCCAGTGGGCGCCTCTCTTATGCTCCTGCAATATGTGTTGAACCTGTTTATCCCTGCAGAAAAACGCAAAGAGCTGGATGGAGGTGAGAAGCTGTGAGTGGCTACATCCCTTTAATTGTACTCATTGTTATCCTGTTTGGTATGCTTCTGATCGGATCTCCTGTTGTAATGGCCATTGGCACCGCTGCATTGAGCTACTTCTTCATCAAACCTGATATGTTAGGAAATCTGATGATGTATGCCCACCGCCTCTTTACTGGGATGGACAGTTTTATTTATCTGTGCATTCCGATGTTCATGCTCTCCGGTAATCTAATGGGTATGACAGGTCTGATGGACCGGGTTGTGGAATTCTGTAAAGTGTTTGTGGGCCGCTTGCGCGGAGGCGTTGCCTACGTTAACGTACTGGCCAGTATGCTGTTTGGCGGCATCTCCGGTTCCGCTCTGGCCGATATAGCGGCTTTGGGCCCTATTGAAATCAGCCTGATGGAGTCCGACGGCTATGATCGGGATTTCGCAGCGGCTCTGACTGCAACCTCCGCAATCCAGGGCCCAGTTATTCCCCCCTCTATCCCCTGCGTTATGTTTGCTGGTTTGACCAATGTATCTGTAGGCGCTATGTTTATGGCTGGCGTTGGCCCTGGCATTCTGCTTGGCTTAGGCCAGATCATTGTGATCTTTTATTTGGCCAGAAAGTGCAACTTCCCAAAAGACGATTATCGGTACTCTCTGAAGGAAATTATAAAGATTACCATCTCCTCCTTCCTGGCCATCTTTATGATCATTTTGATTATTGGCGGCATTACTTCCGGCATCTTTACAGCTACAGAAGCGGCAGCTGTGTCCGTCATCTACGTTTTAATCATTGGTATGGTTATCTATCGCACCCTCAGTATCGCAGACGTATGGAAAGCCATTAAGGAAACCACGAGCGGCTGTGCCTCTATCTTCCTGATCATTGGGTTTACTTCTATTATCAGTTGGATTCTGGCTATGGAAAATGTCCCCCAGCTGATCAGCAACTTTGTGTATGGCACTGGCATATCACCCCTGTTGCTCTTGTTTATTGTCAACGTATTTTTCCTGTTTAACGGGATGTGGATTTCAGATTCAGCGCAATTAGTGCTGTTTGCCCCCATTTTTACCCCCATCTTTGTGAGCATGGGCGTCAGCGCAATCCACTTTGGCATTGTAATGGTGGTCAATGTCATGATTGGTTTGATTACACCGCCCTACGGCGTCGGCCTGTATACGGCGGCCAGTGTCAGTGGATGCGAGCTTAAAAAAATCGTGAAGGCCTCCCTGCCATTCACAGGCGCCTGTATTGTGGTTTTGTTCCTGATTACCTATTTCCCGGTCTTTGTTACAACGATTCCAAGGCTATTTGGCATGACGGTTTAAACACACTCTGTTAACGCTTTCCATGAGAGCTTATTGGAAGGGAAGTCTTAAAAATGAAACATCGCGTTTTGCTAATCAATCCCACAATTCAGCCCGTTGGTGTGGACATGCTGAAATCTCAATGTGAGGTTTTTATGGCACCAGACGGAAAAGAAGAAACCTTAATTCAATATATCAATACCAATCAGATTGAGGGGGTCCTGACCAGAGTTGAATTCATTACTCGAAACGTTGTGGAACGCTGTCCTTCTCTTAAGGTAGTTGCGCAGCACGGAATTGGTCTGGACAACATTGATATTGATGCCTGTACAGAACATGGCATCCGTGTGCTGAATGTACCAGATGCAAACTATACCTCTGTCGCAGAACACGCAATTATGTTTATCCTAGCTTGCGCCTGTAAGGTGCTTCAGGGCGACAAAAATGTACGGCAGGGTAATTGGAAGTTTCGGGAAACCAATTTTCCAAATGATGTCGCTGGCAAAACATTGATGGTAATCGCCTTCGGCCGAATTGGCCGAGATGTAACCAAGAAGGCCCAGGCACTGGATATGAATGTAATTGCTTATGACGCCTATGTGTCTCGTGAGGCTATGGCGGATCTTGGCGTAGAGAAGGTGGACTCCTTGGAAGAGGGGCTGGCCAAGGCTGACTTTGTCACAATCCACGCGCCTCTTACTCCTGAAACCCGGGGCATGATGGGCCCTCAGCAGTTTAAGGCCATGAAACCCTCCGCCTATCTGCTGAACATGGGCCGTGGACCCGTGGTAGATCAATCTGCGTTGTATCACGCTTTGAAAGACCACATCATTGCGGGCGCCGCCTTAGATGTATTTGAGCAAGAGCCCCCAGAAGAGAATAATCCGCTGTTTGCTCTGGATAACATCATTCTCTCACCACACAACGCAGGGGATACTTATGAGGCAAAACAGCGATGCTCTGCTAAGGCCGCAGAAAATCTAATCCTCGCACTGAACGGAGAGGCCACTTATAACTGGTTTAATCGCCGGGCCATGGAATCGAATTAAAAGGGAGTCTCAAATATTTTTGTTCCAATTCTTTTTCGTGTTCCCTTCCCCACAGGGGGAGGGAATCACAGAGTTATTTTTCTCCAGAGGAACACAAAAGCAAATTGGGAAATATTTTTAGGAAGGTGTGTTTTAATGTGGAAAATCTTGGAATCATGACTGCTGTTATCTCTCCTATGCTGGCAGATGGTATCACTGTAAATGAAGCGGCGCTGAGAGCAATCCTTGAGGACCAGATCCAAAAAGGGGCTGGCAGTCTGTTGCTTCTGGGCGGCACAGGTGAAAACACCGCTGTCCCCAAGGAAGCACGGAAAAAAATCCTGGAAATTGGCGTACAGTCGATCGCTCACCGCGTACCTGTTGTCGCTGGTGTCGTGGAATTAGGTATTTATGAGGCGATTGATTCTGCAAAAACTGCAAAAGCTGCCGGGGCCGATATGATTCTGGTTGCACCGCCCTTTGGCCGTGCGACCACTGTTCAGGGCTGTATCGACTTTTTCCAAGCTATTGACAAGGCTGTAGACATGCCCATTTTGATCTACAATTTCCCTGGCCGTTTTGGCGATAATGGTTATGGCACCTCCCCTGACGTTGTGGGGGCATTAATTGAGGCAATCCCAAACATTGTAGGAATCAAGGAGTGCTCCTGTAAGCTGGAACAAACTGTGGAGCTGATTGGCCGTTTTGGGGACAAAATTCAAGTCCTGTCCGGCAACGAGTATCTGGCCGCCTGGGAGATGCTGGCTGGCGCTAAGGGCGCCATCCTGGCTTCCTCGAACGTGTTGCCTGCGCAGTGGGTCGAAATTTATCATGCCGCAATGGCCGGAGATGCTGCTAAAGTCACCGAGTTGGGATTCCGTTATCAGAAGCTTCAGCGCCTGCTGTTCAAGTCCCAGAACCCCGGCCCCTCCAAGTATGCTATGACACTTCAGGGCTTTGAGGCCGGCCTTCCTTTGATGCCCTGTGCCGAAGCGCCAGACGGGGTGAAGGAAGAAGTAAAGGCAGAAATGAAACGCCTTGGTATGCTTTCATAATGCATATAAGGAGCACGGATGCTCTGCATCTGTGCTCCTTTTCCGTAAATCATACAATATTGGAGGCTTAGATATGGTAAAAATGAATTATGGCGGCACTGAGCTCTCTTTTGATCTTCCCCAAGGCGTGGTCAAGGAGCATCTCCTCCCCAGGCCACTGGAAGGTGCCTGCCAGCCAGTAGAACATATCATTGAAGATGCACTTCAAAATCCGATTGGTGCTCCTTTGATTGAGGAGGTTGTCCGCCCTGGCGATACTGTGTGCATTATCATCTCTGATATCACAAGAAGCTGGCAGCCTACCAGCCAATATCTCCCACTACTGATTGCTAAGCTGAACAGGATCGGAATCCCAGACTGTGATATCAAGCTTCTATCCGCCAATGGAACACACCGGCGGCAGACGCCAGAAGAACACTTAACACTGATTGGGGAGGAATTATTCCACCGCTTCCAAATTATCGACCACCAGTGTGATGAAACAGAATCTTTATCTTATCTGGGTAAAACCAGCCGGGGGACGCCGGTTTGGCTCAATTCCGTCGCTTTAAACGCTGATAAACTGATTTTAACCGGAGGTATCACCTGCCATTCTATGGCGGGCTTTGGCGGTGGAAGAAAGAGCGTTGTCCCTGGTATCGCAGGTCGGGAGACTATCAACACAAACCACTGCAATGTCTTGAACCCCGGCTTTGGAAACGGAGTTCATCCCAGCATTCGCTGCGGCTGTATGGATATGACCAACCCCATGCACACAGATTTAATGGAGGCAGCCGCTTTTGCCAAACCAGACTACCTGCTAAATATCGTAGTAGGTGAAGAGCATACCATTGTCAAGGCGTTTGCCGGTGACTGGATTCAGGCTCACCAAGCTGGAGCAGATTATGTGGATCAGGCAGACAGTGTGCCAGTAAAGGGACGCTGTCAGTATGTGATTGCCTCTACAGGAGGAGCTCCAAAGGACATCAATTTGTATCAGGCCTCGAAAACACTGGCGAATGCGGTACAAATGACTGCCCCCGGGGGGACCATTTTACTGCTGGCTCAATGCCCAGAAGGCTTT
Source organism: Lawsonibacter sp. (assembly GCA_022791995.1). Lineage (GTDB taxonomy): Bacteria > Bacillota > Clostridia > Oscillospirales > Oscillospiraceae > Lawsonibacter. Next base: position 49,788 of record JAAWAD010000014.1, on the reverse strand, counting down.
GGAGATGAGGACTGCCGCCGGCAAATTGTAGAGTTCACAAATATGGAAGATCGAGAACGCGCTTTACGGAACCACTTCACAATCGGAGGCTTTATGGGGTATCTGTTCGCAAATGCAGCAGAACAATTCCGTTTTATCTTGGTTTCACAGATACCAAAGGAGCTGTTTCAAAATACCAAGATCCTCCCCGCAAGCAGCATAGAGGAGGCACTCGCTCTCAGCCAAGGGAGTGCTCCAGAACAAACGATTGCCTTAATGCCCCAGAGCTCTAAAACGATGCCAAAGTTTATTGTATAAAAGGCAGCAAAACCGTCCCAAATTCTTTCAGAAATTGAGGGGTACATATGCGCCTGCGCCAGATCCTTTCTAAAAAAGTCCACTATGCCTGGGTGATTTGCGCTACCTGCGCACTGATGCTGTTTGTAGCAATGGGGCTATGCTCCAACGTGTTTTCCATATATCAGCCCTACATCATCCGCACAAATGGATTCACCAATACTCAGGGCTCTCTGATTATTACAATGAACCGCCTGTTTGCGATCGCAGGCATGTTTACAGTCGACAAGCTGTGTCTCCGGTTGGGTCTGCGGAAAACCGTTGGAATCGGTATGTGCCTGGAAATTATTTCCCGCCTGATTTTTGCTGCTGCATCCACATTTTCCGCCTATTGTGTTGCTTCTGCCTTATCTGGACTCACCTATGCCTGGGCTGGTTCGGTTCCAATCACAATTTTAATCAGCCATTGGTTTCATAGCCACCGTGGAATCGCAATGGGAATTGGCACTACGGGCAGCGGGATTGCAACTGTTGTGATGCCCCCTTTCGTCACAGCTGTGATCGAACGGTATGGGGTAAAAACCGCTTTTTTAGGAGAGGCTATACTTACAGTGATCTTGGCCTGCATTGTGCTGCTCTTCGTACAGGATCGGCCGGAAGCCATGGGCATCGGTCCTTACACATCCCACAGCTCCGAGCTGGCGCAAAAGAGCTGCCCTGTCCAACAAGAAAAAAGCACCAATCGTTGCAGACTGCTATACATCGCTGTCCTTTTTTTGGCTGGCCCAGCTGGTCCAGGATTTTCTCACTTGACGGTCCACTACACCACCCTGGGGTACTCCTCTGGTCATATTGCCAGTTTGATGACATACTTGGGGATTGCTCTGATTGTTGGAAAAATTTTGTGCGGAGAGATTGCAGATTTGTTTGGAGGCTGGAAATCCAACTTTATAATTGGTTCTGCTTTAATTGTTGCTCAAGTTTTTTGCTGTCTTGCTGGTGTAAACACAAAGATTTTCCCCTTCGTCTCCATGACACTGTATGGCGTTGGATTGCCTATCGCTACCGTGTCGTTGGCTCGATGGGCACAGGATTTGACAGAGGAACATATGTATGAGCAAGCGGTTAAATGGAGTTCGTTATCCTATGCAATCGGAAGCTTTCTGTTCAGTCCTCTCCCCGGACTGTTTGCAGACTATACCGGAAATTATATTGCTACATATATATCTTTTACTGTCTTAACTATTATCAGTTTGGCCATCATTCAATATGCCTATCAAAAGACTGACCCGTTGTATAGTAAGCTTTCCCTTTGGAACCCGAAATAGCCAATCCTACATCTGCAAAGGAGGCTGGCTCCGTCGAGTCAGCCTCCTTTGTGTCTATCCCTTCAGCTCCATCTGCCAGGGCAGGTTATAGGGGCTGTCCGCCCGCCGGCGGATGGCCCAGTAGATATCTGCCCGCTGCTGCACAGCGGCCAAATCTCCAGGGTCCTGACCGCCGGAGAGACGCCAGGCGGAGAAGCCATCCAGGAATCCCTGGCAAAGCTCCTCCCAGGACTGGAAGTCCTTCTGCATAATCCGCCCCACCACACAGGACCGGCGAATCAGCTCCTCCCGGCTGCACCAGCCCACCATGTATGCACAGCCCAGCAGCTGCATGGAACGGCACAGCTCCCAGGCCAGGCTGGCCGGATCTCCCTCGGAGTGCTGATACCCCGGACCCTCGCTCATATACTCCACAGTCTCCAGCAGCTCCTGGTAATTGGTGATCTCCCAGCTATCGTCCAATACCTTTTTCATCATCTTCACGAAAGCTCGTGTCCGGGGAATGGCTCCAATATAGAACGGGCCATTCTGGGCAATTTCCGGGTTATCCAAGACCCACCCGGCAAAAAACTGGGCCCAGATGGCATAGGTCCCTGTCAGCCAAAGCTCCAAATCGTTCCGTACCCGTGTGATCTCCGCCTGCCGTCTGCGGAACAGCCCCCAAAGGACCTGAAGGAGGCACAGCAGGACAACGAAGCCAAACAGGACAGAATACTTGTACGCCTCGACAAACTCCTCCTTATCCATGGCGTCCTCGTGATTGCCCTGCATATCGGCGTAATACTCCGTGGTCGCCAGGTCAGGGGCCTCCCGGGCCAGGATAGCCCGGTCCTGGTCGGTCAGCTCCCAGGGCCGCCACACGCCGATGGGCGAGCCCCAGTAGTTGCGCATAGGGTCGTATTCATCTCCATCCAAATTGTACTGCATGGCGATCTGCTCTCCACTGTCCAGAGTCAGCAGCCAGTAGTAGCCGCTTGAGAGATAGGAGCCCCCCTCGTGGTCATTCCAGTCGTTTTGGACCCGCTCCACCCGGAAGCGATCCAGCTGCTCCATCTCAGCAATGGAGTGGGCCACAGGGGTATCCGCCTGGGCAGGGCTTCCAATACTTCCAGGTCCCAGATCCATCGAGTTATAGTAGGTTGTCCAGGCAGGCCCCTCCAGCAGCTTCTCCTGCAAAACCATTGCCAGCAGAAAGGTAATCACAATCCGAATGTACAGGCTGTTCTTCCGTAAAAAATTCATATCCATCTCCCCCGCTACTTGCGCATTAAGCTCAGCTGAATCGGCTTATCCGCCCAGTCGCTCTGGAAGGCGTCCCCCCGCAGCCGGAAGGATTCCTTGTCCGTTCTGTAGTCCTCCGCCGGAACACTGAAAACCTCCCGCCAGCCGTCAAAGAGATACTGCCTCACGGTCTCGCCGCTGGCATCCACACCGCTGACCAGGAACATCTGTCTATCCGGCAGCTCCACAACCCCTTGGGCCTCCAGCCGGTACGCTGCACCGGGAAAGTCCGCCTCAGCCAGGCCGCTTTTCTCCACCAGATAGGCACACAGGTCGGTCCCCGCCGCCGTCTGGTAATAGTGCAAAAGCGACTCGATGTCGAAGGGGGTATCCGGGATATAAGTGTACCAGGCAAAATTCATAACGGCCAGGTGGAGCTGATAGGCAGGGGGACACACCTGATACCAGTTCGCTTTCTCCAGAGAGGACAGCAGCTCGCCCAAAGCGGTTAAGCCCTCCTCCTCGCCCCACAGGGACACCTTCAGCAGATAAGCCCCGGGGGAGGATCCATAGATCCCTTTCACGCCGCCCTCTTCAATCTCCTTCAGCTCATAGCCTCTCTGCTGGGCAAATTCCTTTAAAGCTTCGGTAAACATCACGTTTCCGTAATTCGTTGTATAGCCCCGCTGACCTTCCGCCAGGTTCCGCTCCCCCTCCGGCCAGGCTTGAAACGTCAGGCCCGGCTGGTCCCAGGGGGCATAGACATTCCCATAGTTTGTGCCGTCCCACCTGGATTCCATTTTCCGGCCCAGGTCCTCCTCCAGATACTGACACATCCGCGCCCGCTCCTGCCGGCCCGGGATGCTGCGGAGATATCCAATGCCATGAATGAAAAAGGGGGTCAGAACCACCAGCAGCGCAACCCACGCCGTCCAACGCTTCCAGATGGGCTTTTTCTCCCTGGACTGGGGCGGGGGCGGCGGGGTCACGCCGGTCAACAGGACCTGGAGACCCTGCCACTCCGGCGGCACAGACCGCTTCCAGAGCCCAAAGGTCTGAATCAGCTCTTGCTTGACCTCCCCTTCCAGATCCGAGGTCCGGCGCAAAAACTCCTCCAGGCCGGCCACAAAGTCCCCATCCCCCTTGACCGAGAAAAAGACACCGCTGTGGAAAAAGGTAACCCAATCCTGGAGGGGAGCGTGGCTGTCCGACAGCTCCTCCACTATGGTCAGCGCAGCCTCAATCCGGGCCCACCGCTGCCCCAGGAGCCGGGCCTCCTCGGGTTCCGAAGGTTGATATCTGGCGAAGAAGGCTGCCCGCCGCGCCTGGGTATTTCGCTCCCGCTCCTCTGCCCGCCGCTGGGCCTCCTGGGCAAAGATGCGGTCATAATCCCAAGGCTCCGCCCCCTCCGGGGGCTCTTCGGAAGACCCCCTTGGGCGCTCCTGTTCGGGGCTGGCCGTTCTGTTCTCCGACGCAGGGACGGTCCCTCCTGCCTTCCGGGCCAGACGTCGGGCCTCCTGATACGCCTCGTGAAGGCGCTGGAACCCCTCCGGGTCCTCCTCTGGGTGGGTAGTTTTCAGCCGCTCCGCATAGGCCCGGCGCACCGCTGCCAGGTCTGCCGGGCCAGGTAGGCCCAATGCGTTCCATGGCCAGTTCATGACATTGTATCCTCCTCGTCCTCGTCTCTCTCCTCATCAAACAGGCTGAAATCCAGCTCCGGCAAGCCGCACTCGCCCATCCAGGTCTCCAACTGCCCCAGAGTCTGCTTCATATGCCGGGAGGCTCTGCCAATCAGCAAGGGATTCTGGCTGTTCAAAATATTCTGGTACCACTCCAGAAGGCGCACTACCTGCCCCCGCAGCTGGCCCACAGAGGCAACATACAGCCGCTCCGCCTGGGCAATCAGGGCCCGTGGGACCTCCTGTTCCCGGGGGTGCAGCTTTAAGGCGGACAGCTCCACCAGCCGCCGCTCTGCCTCTGCGTCTGACATGCTGTTGTTTTTCACCACCAGACGGGACATTTTTCCGGCTGCATTGGCCGCTTCCACCTCCAGCAGACCGTTGATGTCATATGTAAACCGCACCCGAACTGGCTGGTGGCCCTGCTTGTCCTTGGGAACCTTCACCATCAGGGAACCTAAAAACGTATTGTCATCACAATGGAGGTTTTCCCCCTGATAGACCCGGATGTTCACAGTATCCTGGTTGTCATAGGCCGTGGTATAGACGTCCTCCCGGCTGGAGGGAAGGACACAATTTCGCTCAATCAAAGGGGACATAAGCGGCCGCCCCGGGCTGCTCCGGTCCAAAACAGCCACCCCCAGAGTAAAGGGACACACATCGGTCAGCACCAGCTCCTTCAAGTCTGCCGCCCGGGCCTTTATTCCGGCACAGATACCGACTCCCAGGGCAATCGCGGTGTCAGGTCGGCTGTCCTCCGACGGCTTCCGCCCCAGCAGCCGGGCGATATACCGGCGGACTGAGGGCATGTGGCTGGAGCCTCCCACCAAAACCAGCTCATCCAGTTCCTCTATGGACATCCCCGCATCCACAAACACCCGGCGGGCCGGGGCAGCCAGCCGCTGGAAAAGCGTACTGCACGCATGAATCATCCATTCGTTGGTGAGCAGCAGCGAGGCTGTCTTCCCGTCGTTGTCCACCGTCATCAGCACTGGCTCCTGGGTGGTAAGCGCGATTTTACAGGACTCCGCCTGACGGATCAGCAGCTCCCGCTGCTGGGTTTCCAGGGCGTCAAACTCCATCCCTGTCTCCTGGCAGAAGGCCTTGGCAATAGCCAAATCAAAATCCGTCCCTCCCAGGCGGTTGTCGCCGCTGACGGCGGTAACACTGACGACATTCTCAAAGCGCTCCACCAGGGACACATCCAGCGTACCGCCCCCCAGATCAAAGACCAAACACACCTTATCCTGGTCCCCCTCTGCAATGTGGGCCGCCACTGCGGCAGCGGAGGGCTCGTTGACCAGCCGCTCCACCCGGAGCCCCGCCAAAGCGCCTGCCCGCTTGGTGGCGGAGCGCTGGGGCTCGGCAAAATAGGCGGGCACGCTGATAACCGCCTCTGTCACCGGCTCCCCCAGATAGGCCTCCGCGTCCTCCCGCAGGCTGCGGAGAACCAGGGCCGAGAGCTCCTCCGGTGTAAAGCTCCTCTCCCCCAGGTGAAAGACCTTATCCGTCCCCATGTACCGCTTGAAGCGGGCAGCGGTCCGCTCCGGGTGCGAGATCAGCCGGTCCCGGGCGGCCTGGCCCACCAGAACAGTTCCGTCCTCGTCCAGGCTGACAGCACTAGGCGTAAGAAAGGCCCCGGCAGCGTTGGGGATCAGCTCACTGCGCCCGTTTCGCCACACCGCCGCCAGACTGTTGGTGGTGCCCAGATCAATCCCAATAATTGCCATACAGAATACCCCCTTGGCTTCTGCTCCAAATTCCTGTCCATAGTATATACTACTTTTCTACCAGGCGCAAGCCGCAACCGAAATCAATCCAATCTCCATCTTATGTCCCGCCGTCTGTGCGCCGATATCCCCCTATAGATAATGCAACACATTATTTTGTACAAGGAGGGCCCGACATGCAGGCTGATGTAAACTGGCTGACCGACCCCACCGTATTCCGGGTAAACCGACTGGACGCCCACTCTGACCATGTGTGCTATGCCTCCCCCCAGGAGCTGGCCCGGGAAGAGACCTCTCTGCGCCAGTCCCTGGACGGCTGCTGGCAGTTCGCCTGGAGCCCCACCCCCGCTTCCCGCCCGTCGGACTTCTGGAAGGAGGGATACGACACCTCTGCCTTTTCCACCATCCAGGTCCCCGGCCACATGGAAACCCAAGGGTTCGGACAAATTCAGTATATTAACACGCTCTATCCTTGGGACGGCCATGCCAACCTGCGCCCCCCGGAGATCGATTGGGAGGACTGTCCCGTGGGCAGCTATATCCGGGAATTCGACCTGGCACCCGGACTGCGCGGAAAGCGTGTCTGCATCAGCTTTCAGGGGGCGGAGCAGGCCCTCTTCCTCTGGCTGAACGGACACTTTGTGGGCTATGCAGAGGATAGCTTTACTCCCTCGGACTTTGAGCTGACCCCCTATCTCCGCGAGCGGGGCAACCGCCTGTGCGTGGAGGTCTACAAGCGCTCCAGTGCCGCATGGATTGAGGACCAAGATTTCTTCCGGTTCAGCGGCATATTCCGGTCGGTGTTTCTCTATGCCAAGCCACGACTCCACTTGGAAGATCTGTGGCTTCAGGCCGGGCTGGAGGAGGACAATTCCACTGGCACCCTGTCTATCCGCCTGCTGCTGGAGGGAGAGACAGCAGGGGCCACAGTACACTGCACTCTGTCCCACCCTGCGCAGGGCATCCTCTTTGCTGGTCTGCTGGAGCTCCGCCAGGAGGGGAACTATCTGCGCAGTCAGCTCTTCTGTTTTGAGCACATCCGGCCCTGGACGCACCACACACCGGAGCTGTATGCTGTAACGCTTATGCTCTCTGCGGCGGATGGTACTGTCACAGAAGTTGTTCCCTACTCCATCGGTTTCCGCCGGTTCGAGCTGCACGGCGGCTTGATGTGTCTCAATGGGGAGCGCCTCGTCCTGCGGGGAGTCAACCGCCACGAGTGGAACCCGGAAACCGGCCGCGCCATCGGCAGGGCAGATATGGAGGCGGCCATTCAGACCTTCCGCCGGAACCATATCAACGCAGTCCGCACCTGTCACTACCCCAATCAGACCGCCTGGTACCACCTGTGCGACCAGAACGGTATCTATGTGATGGACGAGGCCAACCTGGAAAGCCACGGCTCCTGGCAAAAGCTGGGACAGGTGGAGCCCTCCTGGAATGTGCCGGGAAGCCTCCCGGAGTGGCGGGGCTGCGTGGTGGACCGGGCCCAATCCATGTTCCAGCGGGACAAAAACCATGTATCCATCCTCTTCTGGTCCTGCGGCAACGAGTCCTACGCCGGCGAAAATATTCTGGCCATAGCAGAGTACTTCCGCCAAAACGACCCAAGCCGCCTGGTCCACTATGAGGGGGTCTTTCACAACCGGACCTTCGATGCCATCTCCGACGTGGAGAGCCGGATGTACGCCCCGCCGGAGGCCATTCGGGACTATTTGGAGAACAGTCCGTCCAAACCCTTCCTTCTGTGCGAATACATGCACAGCATGGGCAACTCTCTGGGGGGGATGGAGCGCTACATTCGCCTGGGCGAGACCTTCCCCCAGTACCAGGGAGGCTTCGTCTGGGACTATATGGACCAGGCCCTCTGGCGTACAAACTGCAACGGTCGGCGCGTCCTAGGCTATGGCGGGGATTTTGGCGAGCGGCAGACCGACTACGCTTTCAGCGGAAACGGCATTGTCTTCGCAGACGGCACGGAAAAACCAGCCATGCAGGAGGTGCGCTACTGGTATTCTCCCCAGGCAGAGCGGGAATCTCAGGACACGGCCAACCGTCAGGTTGAGGCCGCCGTCCCGGCTCCTCTGGTGAAAAAGAGGGCTCCTCTGCGCATGGTTCACGGCGACGGCGCGCTGGGTGTGCGGGGAGAAGGCTTTGAAATTCTGTTCTCCTACCCGGAGGGCGGACCGGTCTCCCTTGTTCTCCACGGCCAGGAGTGGCTGTGGCGGGCCCCCCGTCCGGCCTACTGGCGGGCCCCCACGGAGAACGATCGCGGCAATGGATTTGCCCAGCGCAGCTCCGTTTGGGCCGCCGCAGATGCCTGGCAGTGCTGTGGCACAGCGGAGATCCTGCGGGAGGACGAGGCGGTACTCTCCATCCGCTACCCCTACACCGCCCCGGCCCTTCCAGGCCTGCTCACCCATGTCACCTACACAGTGGACGGGTCGGGCTATATGCAGGTCGATGTATGCTGCCGCGGACAGGCGGGCCGCCCCCAGCTGCCTCTGTTCGGCCTGCGCTTCTCCACCCCTGTGCCAGCGGACGAGGTGTCCTGGCTGGGTCTGTCTGGAGAAACCTACCCAGACCGGAAAAAAGGAGGGCGCTTCGGACTGCACCGGGAGCCGGTCCACCTCCCTCCCTATCTGGTCCCCCAGGAGTGCGGCTGCCACACCGACACGCACCGTGCCACTCTCCATATCGGACAGGACTGCCTGACTCTGGAAAGGGTGGACAGGCCCTTCTCCTTCTCTGCAATCCCCTACACCCCCCAGCAGCTGGAGCAGGCCGCCCACCAGGAGGAGCTGCCCACGCCTGTCCGCACGGTCGTAACCATCTGCGGAGCGATGCGAGGCGTGGGCGGTATCGACAGCTGGGGTGCCGACGTTGATCCGGCCTTCCATGTCAGCGGTGAAGAGGACCACGCCTTCTCCTTCCGCTGTCTTCTCACCGGAGGGGGCCAATAAACCGAAAAGACAGCTCCCGTCCCTGAATGGGGCGGGAGCTGTCTCCATACTGCTTTATGTAAGGTTCGCCTTCAGCGCCTCCACCCGGTCTGTTCGCTCCCAGGTCAGATCCAGGTCATCCCGGCCAAAATGGCCATAGGCGGCCAGCTGACGATAGATGGGCCGGCGCAGGTTCAGGTCCCGGATGATGGCAGCAGGGCGCAGATCAAAGGTCCGCTCCACCGCCTCCTCCAGCTTGGCGTCGGAGACTATACCCGTGCCAAAGGTATCCACCCGTACTGAGACCGGCTTTGCCACACCGATGGCATAGGCCAGCTGGACCTGGCACCGCTTGGACAGACCGGCAGCCACCACATTCTTGGCCACCCAGCGGGCGGCGTAGGCCGCGGAGCGGTCCACTTTGGTGGGATCCTTGCCGGAGAAAGCGCCGCCGCCGTGGGGCGCGCTGCCGCCGTATGTATCCACAATGATTTTCCGCCCGGTCAGACCCGAATCTCCCTGAGGCCCTCCTACCACAAAGCGACCGGTTGGATTGACATAAATCTTCGTCTCGCCATCCATCAAACCGGCAGGCAGGATGGGTTGAATCACCAGTGCAATCATATCCCGGCGGATCTGGTCCAGCTCCGCCGCCTCGGTGTGCTGGGTGGAAACGACCACCGCATCAATGCGTTTGGGGGTATTGTCCTCATTGTACTCCACCGTAACCTGGGTCTTACCGTCGGGACGCAGATAGTCCACCAGACCCTCCCGGCGCACCTGGGCCAGACGGCGGGCCAGCTTGTGGGCCAGGGAGATGGGCAGCGGCATCTTCTCTGGGGTCTCGTCGCAGGCGTAGCCGAACATCATGCCCTGGTCACCGGCGCCGTTGTCCAGTCCGTCGTCCTGGGCCCCCTCCTTGGCCTCCAGGCACTTGTCTACGCCCAGGGCAATGTCGGGAGACTGCTCGTCGATGGAGGTGAGCACACCGCAGGTGTTCCCGTCAAAGCCGGCACTGGCCTGGTCATAGCCGATGTCCTTCACCACATTCCGGGCAATCTTGGCAATGTCCACATAGCAGGAGGTGGTAATCTCTCCCATAACATGGACCAGCCCGGTGGTCACAGTGGTCTCACAGGCCACCCGAGCCATACTGTCCTTCTCCAGGATTGCGTCCAACACCGCATCAGAGATCTGATCGCAGATCTTGTCGGGATGGCCCTCCGTCACGGATTCTGAGGTAAAAAGTCGCTTTGCCATTCTGATTCCTTCCTTTCTGTTGCTTCAGCTGCGCCGTTTTCGGGGAAAACGGCGGGATGGGGATGAAAAACGCTCCACCAGCGGCGGAGCGTTTCGATTATAGAGCATCCTCATCTTGCGATACACCACCGCCGGATTTGGCACCTTGCCTGTCAGGCAGGTTGCCGTGGTATCATAGGGCCGGTCCCTCCACCACTCTTGATAAGGCTATTCACTTTTCCGCTTTCTATTATACCAGCCCTGCCAGGGTTGTCAAGAAAAATTTTCGATTTATCAAAGAATTACCCGTTCCATTCCCCTCCTTTTGTGGTACAATATTCCATAGCTATGATACGAAAGGAGCTGTCAACATGAAACGAATCGGACTTCTCACCAGCGGCGGGGACTGTCAGGCGCTCAATGCCACCATGCGGGGCGTCGCCAAGGGGCTCTACAACATCTATGGCAACGAGGTAGAGATCATCGGTTTTCTGGACGGCTACAAGGGCCTGATCTATGAGGACTACAAAAAGCTGAACCCCATTGACTTCACGGGTCTTCTCACCCGGGGCGGCACCATTCTGGGCTCCAGCCGCCAGCCCTTCAAGCTGATGCGCGTACCCGACGAGAACGGTCTGGACAAGGTGGAGGCCATGAAATACACCTACCGCCGGCTCCGCCTGGACTGCCTGGTGGTATTGGGGGGCAACGGCAGCCAAAAGACCGCCAACCTCCTCAGCGAGGAGGGGCTGAATGTCATCGGCCTTCCCAAAACCATTGACAACGATCTATGGGGCACGGACACCACCTTTGGCTTTCAGAGCGCCATCTCCCTGGCGACTGAGGTCATCGACTGCATCCACACCACCGCCGCTTCCCACAACCGGGTGTTCATGGTGGAGATCATGGGGCATAAGGCGGGCTGGCTCACTCTGAATGCAGGAATCGCCGGCGGTGCCGACATCATTCTTATCCCTGAAATCCCCTACAACATCGACTCGGTACTGGCAAAGATCCGCCAGCGTGCCTCCTCGGGCAACCGCTTTACGATTCTGGCCGTGGCAGAGGGCGCGCTGTCTCAAAAAGAGGCGGAGATGTCCAAAAAGGAGTACAAAAAACATATGGAGGAGCTGCTGGAGAAGTACCCCTCCGTCTCCTACGCCATCGCCGACAAAATCATGAAGAAGACCGGCAAGGAGGTGCGGGTCACCGTCCCCGGGCACATGCAGCGGGGCGGCACTCCCTGCGCCTATGACCGGGTTCTCTCCTCCCGCCTGGGCACCACGGCGGCGCTGATGATCTCCAAGGGGGAATATGGCAACATGGTGGTCATCCAAAACCACGTGATTACCTCCGTCCCCCTGAAGGAGGTGGCCGGCAAGCTGAAGACCATCGACCCTAAGTCCGACATCATTACTGAGGCCCGCCTTTTGGGCATCAGCTTCGGCGACGACTGACGCGACGGCCTGTCAAAGTGACAGCAGGGGCCGCCCGAATGGGCGGCCCCTGTGCTTTTTTATTTGCCCGGTTTGAAGCTGTCCTTCAGGCTGACTGCCCGGTTGAACACCGGGGCCCCGGGCTTGGAATCCTTGGAGTCGGCGCAGAAGTAGCCCAGGCGGAGAAACTGGAAGCGGTCCGACGGCTGAGCGGTGGCCAGGGAGGCCTCCAGCTTGCAGCCGGTAAGCACCTCTAGGGAGCCAGGGTTGAGGCAGTCCAGGAAGTCCTTCTCTCCTCCATCGGGGTCGGAATCGGAGAACAGGTTGTCGTACAGGCGCACTTCGGCGTCTACGGCGGTGGAGGCGTCCACCCAGTGGATCGTGGCTCCCTTCACCTTCCGCCCGTCGGCGGGGTCACCGCCCCGGCTGTCCGGGTCGTATTCAGCGGCAATCTCGGTGACATTGCCTGCCTCGTCGGTCTCATAGCCCACACATTTGATGAGGTAGGCCCCCTTCAGGCGGCACTCCGGGCCACCTGGGTACAGCCGCTTGTACTTGGGCACAGGCTCGGGCAAAAAGTCATCCGCCTCCACCCACAGCTCCCGGGAGAACGCTACCTCTCTGGTTCCGGCAGCGGGATCCACAGGATTGTTCTCTACGGTAAGCATCTCGGTCTGACCGGTGGGGTAATTGGTAATCACCAGCTTCACCGGACGTAGCACCGCCATAGCACGCCGGGCGTGGGCGTTCAGGTCCTCACGCAGACAGTGCTCCAAAAAGCCGTATTCCACCGTGGAGGTATTTTTAGCTACGCCGATCCGGTCACAGAAGCTCCGAATGGCAGCGGGAGTATAGCCCCGGCGACGCAGGCCGCACAGGGTGGGCATACGGGGATCGTCCCAGCCGGAGACATACTTCTCCTCCACCAGCTTCCGCAGCTTCCGCTTGGACATCACCGTGTAATTGATGCCCAGGCGGGCAAACTCAATCTGACGGGGCTGGGAGGGCACGTCGGTGTTCTGGATGACCCAGTCGTACAGAGGCCGGTGGTCCTCATACTCCAGGGAGCACAGGGAGTGGGTGATGCCCTCCAGAGCGTCCTGGATGGGGTGGGCAAAATCATACATGGGGAAGATGCACCACTTGGTTCCCTGGCGGTGGTGCTCGATATACCGAATGCGGTAGAGCACCGGGTCCCGCATATTGAAGTTACCGCTGGCCAAGTCGATTTTGGCCCGGAGGGTGTACTTCCCCTCGGGGAACTCCCCGTTCTTCATCCGCTGGAAGAGATCCAGGCTCTCCTCCACAGGCCTGTCCCGCCAGGGGGAGCGGGCGGGGGTGCCCACGTCCCCCCGGTACTCCCGGAACTGTTCCGGGGTAAGCTCGCACACATAGGCCAGTCCCTTTTTAATCAGGCCAATAGCTAGCTCATAGGTCTTTTCAAAGTAGTCGCTGCCATAGAAAAAACGGTCCCCCCAGTCGAAGCCCAGCCAGTGGATGTCCTCTTGGATGGCATCCACAAACTCGGTGTCCTCCTTGGCGGGGTTAGTGTCGTCCATGCGCAGGTTGCAAATGCCGCCGAACTTTTCCGCGGAACCAAAGTCAATAATCAGCGCCTTGCAGTGGCCAATATGGAGGTAGCCGTTTGGCTCCGGCGGAAACCGGGTGTGGACCTGCATTCCGGCAAAACGGCCCCCAGGGGCAATGTCCTCCTGAATAAACTGGTGAATAAAATTCTGGCTCTCCAGGGCCTCGGTTTTGCTCTCTTCCAACATAGCGTCTCCTCCCATTTCTCTGCGGACAGAAGCTCTGCCTCCGTCCGCCGTCCATAGACCGTATTTTACACCAGAACCGACCTAAAATGCAAGTCCTAATGTTACAGAACAGGTTCTGTTCTTCACCCTCCTTCTGTGTGGAAAAATACTTTCAGCTTTACAGAAATTACATGATAAAAAACCTGGAGTTCTTCCCATACTGAGACCAAACGTTTTTTTGGAAGGGAGCGGGATGGGGTTGAAAAAAAAGCTGCTTCTGCTGGGGATTCTCTGTATGGCCGCAGCCATTGGACCTGCGGTCCGTCTGGAACAGACAGTGGGAGGGGGCGCTGTGATGGAGATCAGCCAGAAACCCCCTCTGGTAGCCCTCACCTTTGACGACGGCCCCCGCAATTCCACCACTGGCCGTCTGCTGGAGGGATTGGCCCTTCGAGAGGTCCCCGCTACCTTCTTTCTGGTAGGCAGCCGCATTCCGGGCAGCGAGTCCCTGATTCAGGAGATGGCTGCCGCCGGACATCAGATCGGGGTTCACACCTTTGACCACATCCAGGTGACAGAGCTGTCCCACAGGGACTTTGACCTCCAGGTGGGCAAAACCCGGGCCCTTCTGGCAGACATCCTGGGCAGCCGCGACTTCTGGCTGCGTCCTCCCTATGGCATTGTGGACGCCACTGCGCGACAGTGGGCGGACGGCCCCCTGATTCTCTGGTCGGTAGACCCGGAGGACTGGAAGGACAGTGACGTAAACCGGATTGTAGCCACAGTAACCGAGCAGGCTGAGGATGGGGACATCATTCTGATGCACGATATCTATGACAGCTCTGTGGACGCTGCCCTGCGCATTGTCGATACCCTGCTGGCCCGGGGGTACTGCTTTGTCACTGTAGAGCAGCTGATGCAGCTGCGGGACACTGCCCCGGAACGGGGAGCGCTGTATACCTCTCTTCCGCCGGGTCGGTAAAGAAACCCCTTTACACTGCCCCTTTTTTCTGGCATAATAGGTCTGGGAGGTTCTGTCTATGGAACAACATACCGCAATTTTTATCCCCACCCTGCTCTTTTGGGAAAACGGAAATACCTGGTACGGGAGCCTGGGGCAGGCCCGTTTCTTCCTCCAGCCTGTGAAACAGGAAACCCCGGAGGAGGGGCAACCCGACACCGTCCTGGAGGCGGAGCTGTGGCGGGGACCGCTGACCAAGGCACTGAGTGAAATCATCGCCACCGCCTCCTTCCCCCTCAGTGAGGAGGGGCTGGCCAGCGCCGCCGCCTGGCTGGAGGAGCAGGCTGCCGTTTTGAATCAGCCCTAGGTGGTTTTTAAGAAAGGGAGGATTTTATGTCCTGCAAAGAGGAATTTATTGAAATTTTTAAGGCAAACATAACCCGGGACGGCGCGGACAAACTACTGGACTATCTGGAGCATAAGAGCGACTTTTTCACCGCCCCCGCCTCCACCCGCTACCACGGAGCCTACGAGGGAGGTCTGTGCGAGCACAGCCTGAACGTATACCACTGCCTGGTAGACTACCTTCAGCGGGAGCGGGTCCAAGAGCTGTACGGCCTGGAGTACAGCGACGAGTCCATTGCCATTGTCGCCTTACTCCACGACATCTGCAAGGTCAACTGCTATAAAAAGGGGACCCGCAATGTGAAGGACGAGAGCGGCAAGTGGCAGTCGGTCCCCTCCTACTCCTTCGATGACCCCCTCCCCTATGGTCACGGGGAGAAAAGTGTGTACATCGTCAATGGCTTCATCCGCCTCACCCGGGAGGAGGCCATGGCAATCCGCTGGCATATGGGCTTTTCCGGCTGGGAGGACAGCCGCACGGTGGGGCAGGCCCTCCAAAAGTATCCTTTGGCCTTCGCTCTGACCACCGCCGACATGGAAGCCTCCTATTTCCTAGAAAATGAGGACGGCTGATTTTGCGAGGGCTGCACAATGGAGAAAGAAACAAACCAAACAAAGCGCCTTGGAGCCCTGCTTCTTTTGGCGGGACTGGGCCTGGCTGGAACGGCGGGGGGCTGTCTTCACCTGAACCAGCAGCTCCACGCCGGCCTTCTTCGAGAGGAGGCCCTGACCGCCCAAATCCACCAGCTGGAGGAACAGTTGACCCAACAGCAGACCGCCCTGGAGCAGGCCCAGGAGGAGACCGCCTTTTTGAGGGAGTACTCCTTTGTCACGCCCGAGGGAGAGGCCCCAAGCTATACCCAGCTCTATCCAGACTTCTATGCCCAGCCCTGGACCGGCGAAGAGATCACCGGAGGGCGGGTGGTCTGTCTCACCTTTGATGACGGCCCCTCTGCCAACACAGACCGGGTTCTGAAGGTTCTGGAGGAACAGGGCATTCAGGCCACCTTCTTTGTGGTGGGCAAAACCGGCCCCGAGGCCCAGGAGCGGATGAGGGCCATTTTGGCCGGCGGCCACACCTTGGCCATGCACAGCTGGAGCCACGACTATAAAAAGCTCTATACCTCTGTTGAAGCATTTCTGGAGGACTTCTATCAGCTCTACCAGTGGATTTATGAGGTCACGGGACAGTACCCCCTGGTCTTCCGCTTTCCCGGGGGGAGCATCAACGCCCACAGCCGGGGCATCTACCAGGAGTTAGTGGCCGAGATGACCCGCCGGGGCTTTGTCTACTTCGACTGGAACGCCTCCGCTCAGGACGCCACGCCCAAGCCCCTTTCCCCCGCTGTGATTACCGAAAACTGTCTGAAAGGAATTGGCAGGGACCTGGTTGTCATCCTCTCCCATGACAGTGCTGCCCGGAGCACTACGGTGGAGGCCTTGCCCTCCATCATCCAGGGCTATCGGGAAGCCGGCTATACCTTTGCTCCTTTGACGCCGGGGGTTAAGCCAGTGATTTTGGACTACAAACGAGAAAGCTGAACCGCAGCGTGTCCCTCACAGGGGACACGCTGCGGTCCTTTGCTTGTCACTCGTCAGAAAACTCCTCCGGCTCTTCCTCCAAGGACATGATAGACACCTCAAAGGCCACACGCTCCTCGGTGTGGTCCTCCACCACCTTGGTGTAGGTCCGGCTCTGGAGTCGACCAGACAGGCGCAGCCGGTCCCCCACCCGCAGCTCGCCGCAGCGGTGGGCCAGACTTCCCCAGGCAATGCACGGTAAGTAGTCCGCCCGGCCATACCGGCGGTTGACGGCCAGAATCATGTCGCAGATGGTGCGGCCCAGGGGGGTGGTACGCAGGCTGGGGGGTTTACAAAGGGTACCGGATAACTCCAGGCTGTTCTCATCCTCTCCCTCTTCTCGGGTCAGCTCCCGAGCAAAGACGCTGACCACCAGGCGGCTGCCTACCCCGCTTCGATTGTTGAAGGTCCTTACTTCGCCCCGCACCGTCAACCCATCTCCCGGTTTCAGCGCCAGCCCCTCCAGCTGGGCTTCTGAAGCCACCACATTCAGCCTGTCCTCCGCCCCAGACAGGCGGCGCACGACCATGGGCAGCACAGAATACAACACACCGTGGTTGGTATGGGAGGGGGCCGGCAGCGCCTCCAGGCGGCCCCGGAGCAGGACTTTATTTTCATTCCGATTGGACAACATAGCTCACAACACCCCTATCGTTTGTTGCTTCCACTATATGCTCTTCTCCGAGACGGTATGTCCTCTTTTTCCACAATCACGGCTGGGATCCGGTTGACTCCAGGGCCTTCCTCGGCTTTAAGGCCTCCCTTTTGATTTTGGTGTTATCTGACAGTAAAATAGATATGGCAAAGGGGCCGGCAGGCACGAAAGGTGTCCGCCGGCCCGTTGTTCCGCCAATTATTCGTCCGCGGGAACGTGGATGATGCCCACCGGGCACTCCTTGACGCAGAGCTGACAGCCTACGCACTTCTCCTGGTCGATCTTGGCCAGGTTGTTCTCCACGGTAATGGCCTCCTTGGGGCACTTCTTGGCGCACTTCATACAGCCAATACAGCCGGCAGTACAGGCCTTCCGGGTGTCTGCGCCCTTATCCTTGTTCAGGCACAGGACCACAGGTTTCCGTTTGTGCTCGGGGATGATCGAAATAACCGTATTGGGGCAGACGGCGGCACAGGCTCCGCAACCCACACACTTGGCCCGATCCACCTTGGCGATACCATCTACAATATGGATGGCATCGAAGGCACAGGCCCGGGTGCAGTCGCCGTAACCCAGGCAGCCGAATTTGCACATGCCGTCGCCGCCGTACAGACCCTTCACGGCCTGACAGCTCTGGATGCCCTCAAACTCGTACTTCTTCGAGGTCTTCTCGCAGGTGCCGGAGCATGTCACCACAGCCTTCATGGGGGTGGAAGAGCCTGCCTCCACGCCCATGATCTCCGCAACCTTCGCAGCGCAGGCAGCTCCGCCGGGGGTACACTTGTTGACGGCGTTGCCCTCCTCCACGATGCTCTTGGCATAGTCGGCACAGCCGGCACAGCCGCAGGCGCCGCAGTTGGCGCCCGCCAGGACAGCGGTAATCTTCTCCACCCGCTCGTCCACCGGGACGTACATGAAGATGGAGGCGGCCACCAGAATCACCGCACCAATCAGACCGATGACGGTGACGACGATGACAGCCAGTAAAATTGGATTCATACCTTCTCCCCCTCCTATCAGACACCGAAGATGGCTTCCACAATACCGCCGAAGCCCATGAAGGACAGACTGGTCACAGCGGCAGCCACAAGCGTGATGGGCAGACCCTTAAAGCACACAGGGGTGACCGCCTGCTCTACCCGGCGGCGGACGCCGGAGAACAGCACCATCGCCACAAGGAAGCCAATGCCCGCACCAGCGGCACAGACGATGGACTCAATGAAGTTGTAGCCGTTGTCCAGGTTCAGAATGGTCACACCCAGGATGGTGCAGTTGGTGGTAATCAGGGGCAGGTACACACCCAGGGCCTTGTACAGAGCGGGAACAAACTTCTTCAGGAAATTCTCCAGCAGCTGCACCAGGATGGCGATAATCAGAATAAACACGATGGTCTGGAGATAGCCCATATCCCGATCTGTACCCACCGCCCAGTCGGGAGCGAGGATCAGCTTATAGATGGGCCAGGTGGCGGCGGTCGCCATAACCATGACAAAGGTGACGGCCAGGGACATGCCCACGGCGCTATCCAGCTTCTTGGACACACCCAGGAAGGGGCAGATGCCCAGGAACTTGGCCAGAACATAGTTGTCCACCAGGATCATGGTAAAGAAAATGCTGGCAAGCTTCAGTGCCATTACGCGTTCCCTCCTTCCGCAGTCTCAGCAGGCTGGGCCTTCTTGGGGCGGGTGGTCAGCCAGGTGGCCCCGGCCATCAGAATCCCGAACACGAAGAAGCCGCCCGGCGCGCTGGTCATCAGGGTGAAGGAGTCGATGGACTCCGGGACAACCCGGATGGCGAAGTCAGACCCCAGAGAGGGGATCAGGCCACCCAGGCCGGCCATCCAGGTACCAGAGCCCAGGATCTCCCGGATGGAGCCCATGATGGTCAGGGTGATGGTGAAGCCGATGCCCATGCCGATGCCGTCCAGGGCGGAGTCCACCACGCTGTTCTTGGAGGCGAACATCTCAGCGCGGCCCAGGATGATACAGTTCACCACAATCAGGGGCAGGTACACACCCAGGGCCTTATCCAAGTCGGGCACGTAGGCCTTAA
This sequence comes from Lawsonibacter sp., assembly GCA_022791995.1. Classification (GTDB taxonomy): domain Bacteria; phylum Bacillota; class Clostridia; order Oscillospirales; family Oscillospiraceae; genus Lawsonibacter. The sequence goes on along the minus strand of JAAWAD010000014.1, from coordinate 30,529 downwards.
CCACCATCTGCACCACAGACACGAAGCCGGCGATGACGGTGATGTAGCAGGGGATACGGACCTGGTCGGGAATAATCTTCCGCAGGGCGGAAATCACGATGTTGGAGCACAGCAGCACAAAGGTGGCAGCCAGTCCCATACCGATGCCGTTGGAGGCCATGGTGGTGACAGCCAAGGTGGGGCAGGTGCCCAAAACGAGGCGAAGCACCGGGTTTTCATTGAGGATGCCGTTGGTCAGGATACTCATTTTACTGGTATTACTCATCTCGACTCACCTGCCTTTCAAGGAATCGCGTTAAACGCGGCAATGGCGGAGTTGACGGCGCTGTTCAGGGCCCGGCTGGAGATGGTGGCGCCGGAGTAGGCGTCCACATCGGTGCCCAGGACCAGGGGAGCAGTACCATCCTTCCCCTCGTAATTGGCCCAGTAGGAGGCGTTGTTGGCCACATTGCTGCCGATGCCCTGGGTCTCTGCGGCCTCAGTCACCTTCAGCTGCTTGATCACTCCTTCGGGAGTAAAGGCAGTCATGACAGTGATGGTACCGCCGTAGCCCTTGGCAGTACTGGTGATAACATATCCGGCTCCATTGGTGGCCTCATACACGGCGGCCACATTGTCCGCTGCCACACCAGTGACCTCCTGAAAGCCGTCGGCCTCAGGGAGGAGCTCAGTACGGGCCTGCTCCTGGGCCAGACGGGTGGCCTCAGCGATGACAGGGGCGGTTGCGGCGTTGGTGGCGGCCAGTGCCCCGGTAATCACAACACAAATGATGCACAGAACAACAATAGGCTTGAACACACGGTCAAAGTTGCTCATTTCGCGGCTCCCTCCTTCTTTGCCTTTGCGATGCCCAGCTTATCCTGGCGAGTGAGGGCGTCGATGTAGGGCACCAGCAGGTTCATCAGCAGAATGGCGAAGGACACACCCTCGTTCATGGTGCCGAACCGGCGGATCATAATGGTAATCAGGCCCAGTCCGATACCGAAGATCAGCTTGCCCTTATCTGTGGTGGGAGAGGTGACATAGTCCGTCGCCATGAAGAAGGCGCCCAGCATTAGACCGCCGGACAGCAGCTGTACAATGGGGTCCATGCCGAAGCAGATGGACAGCACAGCCACAGTCGCCAGATATGTCACAGGAATCATGGGGCTGATGACCTTGGTGGCAATCAGATAGATGCCGCCAATGAGAATAGTGATGGCGCAGGTCTCGCCCAGCACGCCGCCGTGGTTGCCCAGCAGCAGGGTGACGTATTCCCCCGCGCCCAGCTCACTGGAGACAGCCAGCGGGGTGGCGGCGGCCAGGGCATCAATGCCGTTGGCGGGCTTGGGATAGTTGGCCATCCGGGCGGCAAAGCCCAGAGCAAGGGCGATACGGCCTACAATGGCGGGGTTGGCGAAGTTGTAGCCCAGACCGCCAAAGAGCTGCTTAATGATGATAATGGCGATAAAGGCGCCCACAATAGCCATCCACCAGGGCATGGTTGCAGGCATGTTGAAGGCCAGGAGCATTCCTGTGACGACGGCGGAGAAATCGCCCACCGGGTTCTCCAGTCCCCGGAGCCTGCACCAACCATACTCAAAGAGAACACAGGCGGCCACAGTGACAGCGGTAACAATCAGTGAACTGATACCGAAAATAATGACAGAGGCAATCAGCGTGGGCACCAGGGCGATACATACCCGCTGCATAATCTTCTGGGTACTGTCTGTGCTGGTAATATGGGGTGCAGCGGTGACAATCAGCTTATTGGCCATTACTTCTTACCTCCATTCTTCATCATGATCTTGGCCAGGGCGATGGAGGGGGCCAGGGGCCGCTTGGCGGGGCACACAAAGGAGCAGGTACCGCAGCTCATGCACAAATCGGCGTTGAGCTCAATCAGCAGCTCCACGTTGCCGTCGTTGTAGGCCTGGACAATCTCCTTGGCGGACAGCCCCAGGGGGCAGGCATTGGTGCAGCGACCGCAGTGGATACAGTTGGTGGCCTTCGGAATATGGGCCCACTTCTTGGAGAAGGCCAGCACCGCATTGTTGTTCTTCAAAATGGGCTGGGACAAATCCGCAATACAGTTGCCCATCATGGGGCCGCCGTACAACACCTTCCCGGGCTCATCCGTGAAGCCGCCGCAAAAGTCCAGCAGCTCCTGCACAGGAGTGCCAATGATGACCTCCACATTCTTGGGGTCCTTGATGATATCCCCGTCCACCGTGAGGCGCTTAGTGACCAGGGGCATACCGGTCTCCAGGTACTTGCCCACAAAGGCAACCGAGGTGACGTTCATCACGATGACGCCCACGTCGGAGGGCAGACCGGGGAAGGGGACCTCCCGACCGGTGCAGTTTTCAATCAGCACTTTCTCAGCGCCCTGGGGGTACCGGCAGGCCAGCTCCTTCACCTCAATGCCACCGCCCGACTCCTGGCGCAGCTTGGCGATGGCCTCGGGCTTGTTGGCCTCGATGCCGATGACGCACTTGGGAATGTTTAAGTACTTCATGACCGCCCGGATGCCGTTGAGGATGAAATGCGTATCCTCCAGCAGGCAGCGGTTGTCCGAGGTGATGTAGGGCTCACACTCGGCGCCGTTAATCAGCAGGGTATCAATCTCGTCCAGGTTCTTGGGGGACAGCTTCACCGCTGCGGGGAAGCCGGCGCCACCCAGACCCACCAGACCGCTGGCCCGGATGGCGTCCTGGAAGGATTTCAGATCGGTGACCTGCGGCGGAGCAACTGCGGGGTCCACCGTCTGCTTGCCGTCGGGGATAATGACCACCGCGGTCTGATTTGCGCCGTTGGGTGCGGTGATGGTAACGATGCCATCCACTGTGCCCGACACGCCGGAGTGGATGTCGGAGGAGACAAAGCCCCCTGCCTTCCCCACCACGGTGCCCACGTACACCTGGTCGCCCTTGGCCACGGCAGGGGCCGCCGGCGCGCCGATGTGCTGTCCCATGGAAAGGACAATCTTCGACGGAAGGGGCATCACTGCCGTTTCCATGTTGGAAGTCCGTTTCTCATGGGGGACTCCCGCGCCCTGGGCGGAACGCTTGAGAAATTTACTCATTCAGATTTCGACCTCCCTAATAACTTACGATTGCTGGGGCTGCGTCCCTCCTCCCCTCTGCCGCTCCAGGTGAAACGGCCCTCCCTCGGGAGGAAAGCGCTGTGCTGATGCACGACAAAATCCCGTCGGCCTCCTGCACCGTGGAGAAACTGGGACCGCCGGCAACTTTTGTTCTCTATATCATACACCTTTCTGTGAAAAATTGCAAGAATGAATTGAAGATTTCTCCCCCTCTTTCTTCCACTTTCTCCAGAAAAAGAGCCTGTCCAAATTCTGGAAAAGGAAACAGGGCGCGGACCGAAGCCCGCGCCCCCGCCGGAGGCTTAGCAGCAGCCGTTGTTGCAGCCGCAGCCGCAGTTGTTGTTGCAGCCACAGCCACAGTTGTTGTTGCAGCCGCAGCCACAGCTGCCGCCCCAGCTGCTGCCGCAGCAGCAGAACAGGATAATGATGAGGATGATGATCCACAGACAGCCTCCGCCGCCCCAGCTATTGCCGTTATTGCAGCACCCCATAATTGAGTACCTCCTGTTTGGATAGTTTTTCGAGGGCTTTTTGCCGCTCTCAAACTATCTTATGGCACAGGGGCCCAATGGGTGCCGGATTTTCAGTGAATTTTTTCGGAAAACGCCCGGAGCATCGCGGATACCTCCGCCCGGCTGGCGCTGCCTCTGGGATTCAGCGTCAGCTCCCCGGCGGAGGCGCTGCTGACAATCCCCTGAAACACCGCCCATGACAGGGCCTCTCTGGCCCAATCACTGGCCTGGTTCAGGTCCCGGAAATCCGCCAGGTCCGCCCGGCCTTCCTGCGGCTTGTTCAGATAGTGGGTGGCAAAGCTGTACAGCAGCACCACCAGCTGTTCCCGGGTGATGGGCTGTTCCGGGCTGAAGGTGTCCGCCCCAGTACCCGATGTGATGGACTGGGCGGCCCCCCATTTCACATAGGGCGCATACCAGGCGCTCTCTGCCACATCCACAAAGCGGACTCCGCCCGCCTCCTGAAGCTCTCCCGCCGGTGAACCGGCCAGTCGGTAGAGCACCGTCATCAGCATCGCCCGGTTCATGGCCTCGCCGGGGGCAAAGCGGTGGTCCTCCATACCGGAGAAGAGGCCGCTCTGATAGACATACGTCACCGGCGTGTAATACCAATCCGTCTGGCACACATCATAGAAGGGGGTAGGGTTGGCCCTCCCCGGCGTATAGCGGTAGCTGCCCTGGACCCCCAGCTGGGCCGCTCCAGACAGAATGGTCACGCTGGCAGTGGTGTCCTCCGCCACCAGGTATCGGTGATTGGGAATCAAGCGGGCCCCAACGGCTGTCTCGGCCCCCGCCGTGACATCCACCACAGCCCCGCTGTGAAGTACACTGGCCGCCCCCTCCAGCAGCAGAAAAACGGAACCGGTGGGCAGCTCCAGCACAGCTCCATCCGACCACGCCCGGCTGGACAGGCTGTCGCTTTGCAGCCCGGACTGGCCGGCTTGAGCGCCGTCCAACTGCTCCAGCGCGCTGTCATAGGTCTTCTGAAGGAGAGTCCCGGCGGCCTCTCCCCCTTTCTCCACCGCCTGGGGTACAAAGGTCCCGGTGAGCCAGCTCAGGCTGACCAGCCCCTCCCCCTGTCCGGCAGCGCAGACGCCCCCTGCCAACAGACACAAAGTCAGCAGGGCACATAACAGGCGGCGCATTGTCTGTTTCATACGGACTCCTCTCCCTCCCTCTCCTCTCGCTGGGAGATCATATAGCTCAGCGCCAGCAGACTGTCGGAAAAGTGGACGGACTCCACGACCACCCGTTCCGGGTCCACTGCAATCTCATAATTGGTAAAGTTCCAGATTCCCTTTACCCCGGTGGAGACCAGCCGGTCCCCCATCTCCTGGGCAGCGGCAATGGGTACAGTCAACAGCCCCACACTGGCGGGATTCTTCTGCAAAAAGGACTCCAGGGTATCTGCATGGTACACGGGAACCCCCGCAATCCGGGTCCCTACCACGTGCGGGTCAATGTCAAAGGCTGCCAGCAGACGAAACCCGTTGCTGGAAAAGCGAAAGTTCTCAATGATGGCCCGGCCCAGGTTGCCGGTGCCCAGCACCACCACAGTATGCCCCCGGCTGATACCTAAAATTTCCCCAATCTCTTCCCGCAGGCTGTCCACCTTATATCCATAGCCCTGCTGGCCGAATTCCCCAAAGCAGAACAAATCCTGGCGTATCTGGGAGGCGGTCAGGCCCATGGACTTCCCCAGGGCGCTGGAGGAAATACGAATCGTTCCTGCCTCCTGAAGCTCGGAAAGCTGGCGGTAATACCGGGGCAGACGGCGGATCACCGCCGAGGAAACCTTTACATTTCGTTTCATCCTGCACCCCACCTCCCTTGAGAACAGGCATAGGCTTATGATACCCTCAGTTTACCCGATTCCCCCCGCCCTGTCAAACCCTTTTGGTCAAATTTCTGGAACTGTCCTCTTCTGGCAGTTCCCACATGCTCATTCGTTATAGACATTATCCCGTATGTGCCGTCGTGCAAGGGCACCATTGGCAGAAAAGTGCGGTGCATAGGATATCCATTTATTTTTCCACCCCCTCTTGACTTAAAGTTAGGTTTAAGAAATATAATAGAGCCGAAAAAGGAGGCACTGGACAATCGACAGTCTTTTCTCTAATTAAGAAATCTCATGAGAGGAGTTTACCATGGAATATAGACAGAACAAAAAGACCGGAGATCAAATCAGCGTAATTGGCCTCGGAACCAGCTACATAGCAGAGACCTCAGAAAAAGAAGCGGTAGCGGCTCTGCTGCTCGCTCATAAAAATGGCGTCAACTACGCGGATCTGGCTGCCGCCGGCGGGAAGGCCTTTGCATACTATGGAACCGCTTTCTCCGATTTGCGAAAGGAAATGCTCTATCAGGTCCATTTCGGCGCAAATTATGAGACAGGCGAATATGGGTGGACAACCAATCTGGAGAAAATCAAGCGGCAGATCGACTGGATGCTTCGCAGTCTGCACACCGACTATGTGGATTACGGTTTTATCCACTGTCTGGATACCGCAGAGGACTGGAAAAGCTACAGGAACAATGGGGTACTGGACTATCTGCTGGATATGAAGCGACAGGGTGTTGTCAGACACATCGGTCTGTCTACTCATACACCGGAGCTGGCCAACCTGGTTCTGGATGCCGGAATTGTCGAGCAGCTGATGTTTTCGATCAATCCAGGATACGACTACCATCACGGCGACTTTGCCAACGGGAACACCGATGAGCGGATGAACCTCTACTGGCGCTGTGAGGCAGAGGGGGTGGGCGTTTCCGTCATGAAGCCCTTTTCCGGCGGCCAGCTTCTGGACGCAAAGGCCTCCCCGTTCAAAAGAGCGCTTACCAAATACCAGTGTATTCAGTACGCCTTGGACAAACCAGGTGTGTTGACGGTGCTGCCAGGAATACGAAACGCGGAAGATGTCAAAGAACTGCTGGGCTTCTTTGACGCTGCGCCGGAAGAACGGGATTATGGCGTTCTTGGCACGTTCACCCCTCGGGACGCCGTCGGAAGCTGTGTCTACTGCAACCATTGTCAGCCCTGCCCCGCTGGTTTGAACGTGGGTCTGATCAACAAATATTATGACCTCTCCAGAGTTGGGGATACCATGGCGGCTGACCACTATACCAAGCTGGAAAAACACGCTTCGGACTGTGTGGACTGCGGACATTGCAACAATCGCTGTCCGTTCCGGGTAACGCAGTCCGAAAGAATGAAGCAGATCGCAGAACACTTCGGGAAATAGAATTGTGAGACATAAAACAACCGATGGAACGAGTTTGTTTACACATCGTTGAAAGCCTCTCTATCATACCGAACAAGAAACAGCCAGCTGCACCGCTGGCTGTCTCCCTTTTGTTGCCGTTTGCAGAGGGCGGTAAACCCGATCAGAGGTTGTTTGAAGCTGTAATACAGAAGCCTTAATAACAGTTGTGATAAACCATCAAAATGTCATCAAAACGGCAGGCCCTCAAGTCCTCGGGCTTCATGAAAAAGCAGAACGTATCCTTCTCCAAATCCATACCATCCTCCGGGTTGGGAACCGTCAGGTCATATTGGAACAGCAGCGTTGTATAGTCTTGAAAGGCTGCGTCATCCAGGCGGAACTCTCCCTGGCGCAGAGCAGGATGGCCCCCCAGCTTAAAGCCCCAGTTGCCAAAGTCCCGGCAGAACTGGTCCGCATCGGGGCAGTTGGAGAGGTCGTAGCCCTCTGTCGCTTCGTCATCCTCACTGTCTTCAGTTTCCATTTCCTCGTCCACCTGAAAAACCGCCTCCACTGCTCCCGCAATTTCTTCAAAGCCCAGATCAATCAGAAAGCCTTCCTCCCCCAGTGAGATCGTCGCAATTTCCTCCACAGGCTGGAAGCTCATGCCGCCGGTGATGGACTCCAGAGAGCACCGGCGCTCCGGCACAGCGCTCTCCTGCGTGGAGGCGTCTACCAGAATATCCGAATGATAGACAACTCTGAAAAAGCCTGCGTCTTGTCTCCAGGCGAATCCCTCATCAAGAAATCCATCAAAGACCTCTTCCTCTGTGTTCAGGAAAAATTGCAGCAGACCGCTTTTCGGAAAGCCATCCAGATTTGGAATCTGGGCAAAATTGAACTGCGCCAAAAGCTCCATCTCTGGGGCTTTCGCCCCTGCGGGGAGATAGTAGTCTCCTCCAAATTTGCAGTCTGTGGGGCCCGGGGTCTGGCTGGACACAGGGGAGATCCGGACAGCAGGCAGTCTTGTGTGTTTGCAGGCGGTCTGAATCTGCTCTTTTGTCACCATATCAATGCACCTCAATTTCAATCAATCTGGTCACGCCCTCCACCCGCGGCGGGGCAGCCCTTTTTCACGGATTCTCTTCCAGCCACCGGACTGCACAGTGTGCTAGACAAGCCGAACCGATTGGACAGACATCCTCATTGAACCGCACCTTTGGATTGTGGGCAGGGGCATCCCCCCGCTCATCCGCAAACCCTGCGGAAAGATACATAAAATACACTGGGAACCTTTTCCGCAATCAGCGCAAAGTCCTCCGACACGCTGGCCGACATATTGGGAACAGATGTCAGGCCAGGAATCAGCCGTTCTTTCATATAGCCTGCCATTGCCTCCGCCACAGCAGGCGCACAGACCAGCGGCGGTACCTCAGCTAGTTTTCAATCTCTGCTGATCCGCCAAATGTCTCCGCCGTCTTCTGAACTACCTCCCCCAGCCGCCGCACAAGCTTTTCGCGGCTTCCGCTGTCGTTGGTACGCAGGGTTCCCTGGAGAACGGCGGTGTCCGGGATGATATTGGGCGCTGCGCCGGCAGAGAAATTACCGATGGTCAGCACACAGGCCTTGCTGGGGTCCGACTCCCGTGCAATCAGTGCCTCTAGGGCAAGGTAAATGTGAACACCGATGTGAATGGGATCCACCGCGTTGTGGGGATAGGCGCCGTGGGCGCCCAGGCCGTGAATCGTAATCCGAAAGCCATCCACCGAGTACATCATCGTTCCGCCGCTGTTGTACGTAAACAGACCCACCGGTATCCTGCCAGGGCCAACATGGTAGGCCAGGGCTGGTCCACCCCCTCCAGTATCCCATTTGCCAGCATATCCTTCGCGCCCTCAAAGGTCCCTTCTGCGGACTGGAACATAAAGCGCACCCTGCCAGACAGCTCGGCCTCATGCTCTTTCAGCATTTTTATCCTAGATCCACATCCGGGACAGGCGATCAGAATATTTGTGAATTAAATTGTAGCAAACGGTTTTGAACCTGTCAATAGGATTTGCCGTCTGCCCCCAGCAGCTTCCCTGCCTCTGATACCTGCTTGCGGTATTCTCTTGGCAACATTTGAAACGAACCCTTGAACGCCGCAGCAAATTTGCTCTGGCTGTCATACCCAACCACCTGTGCAATCTCAGCGATGCACATATCCGTTTCCTGAAGCAGTTGGGCTGCCCGCTCCAGGCGATGCTTTTTGATATGGGCAGCGAGCGAAGTCCCGTATACTGCCTTAAACGCCGCTTTCAAAGTCGTTGGATTGACAAGATATTGTTTTGAGAGCGCCCCAATCGTGATCCTCTGGTCCATGTGCTGAAGAAGCCAGTTATGGATCTCCTGGATCATCTGCACCTGTTCCGGCAAATATTCCGTCAGGCAAGCCTGGGGTTCCACCTCCACACGGGCGAGGTACAGGAACAGCTCCAACGTCATGACACGCTGATAGGAACGCCTCAACGCCTCTGGCTGGTCGTAAAAAGCATCAAAGATGCTCTGTGTCTGCCGGTTTCCTGCAAAAAATGCAGCCGCATTCTTCAATCGAAATTTTTCCCACAGCAGCCCTTCAAAAATTCCCGTTCCTGCGATCGCTTCGGGCGGGCAGGCCGATACTTTCCGCAAATCAACCGAGATGGTAAGCCCCTGATACCGTCCCGCCGGAACGTGAACTGTGGAATCCGCGCAGACACACATGGTATGCAGAGAGAAATCTCCCGCTTTCAGGGACATGCGATTGCCGCTTTTCATATTCCACACGACCTGCCCGGCCCTGCAATACCGGATCTGTATGATATGCTCCCAAGCCTCATGCTCTACAGAAAAGGAATCCGAAGAAATGTCCTCATAGGACAACTCGATGCCATCATAAAGCGGAATGCGCTCTCGCCTTCCGCCCGGAGGCAGCGGTTGAAATTCATGCTTCACTGCGTACACCTCTCACAGCTCTGGGCAGGTGATTTCCATGATTCGCTTGACCATCTGATGAAGCAGGCGGCTCTGCTCTGTGTCCGCTGCACGGTAATAGACCTCTTTCCCTTTTCGGCGGCTAACAATCAGGCCGCTGTTTTTCAGTGGCCGGAGATGGTGCGATATGGCGGGGCTTGACATCCTCATCATAGCCGAAATGTTGAGAACGCACTCCTCACAGTGGCACAACAACCAGAAAATTCGGATCCTGGTGGTATCGTCCAGCTGTTTAAAGACCTCAGCCACCGTTTGAAAATAGTCTACACGATCCAGCTGCTCCTGTAACAGTGCAATATCCTCTCCTTCTCCATGGTGGTGAGGCAGCCTGATTTCGTTCATGGGGCACGCTCCTCTCTTTTTTACTTTCGCCCAAACGGAAATATGTTTCGCCCATTCAGAAAAGAACAGGCCAAGGGCATTGACTTGTGCTTCTGAAGCAATTATACTACAGCCACGATAATTAAACAAGTGCTTAATTATCAAATCCAAAAATTTTATGGAGGACTGCGGATATGAAAAAGACCTACAAAATCGAAGTGGACTGCGCCAACTGTGCCAACCAGATGGAGGACGCCGCCCGTAAGACCGCCGGCGTGCATACCGCCACGGTCAACTTCATGACCCAGAAGATGATTGTGGAGTTCGCCGAGGGCCAGGAGCCAACGACCGTCATGCAGGATGTTCTGGCCGCCTGCAAAAAGGTGGAGCCGGACTGCGAGATTTTCCTGTAAGCGGAATACCCCCCTCAAAACATGCGGCCGCTGTTTTTGAGGGGGGCTTCTTAAAGGGAAAGAAAGAAACAATTCATTCAGAATAAAAAGGAGTCTTCTTTATGCAAGAGCTTATCATTAACGGATTGCTCACTGTAGTGATCCTGACCGCAGTTATTCTGCGTTTCTTCATTGGTACGCGCGCCGACAGCGGTATGACCAAAAAGCAAAAGACAATGCTGGTGCGTATCCTAATTGCCGCCGCCATGCTGCTGGGCCTCCAGTTCCTTTCGGCGGAAACCTTTGCCCAGCTCGATGGGTACCTGTTCCCGTCCGCAGAACGTTGGATTCGGTTTGCCCTGTACCTGGTTGATTACTTCATCATCGGCTATGACATCCTGCGGAAAGCCATTCAGGGCATCCTCAACAGGCAGGTGTTTGATGAAAACTTCCTGATGGCAGTTGCTACGGTGGGCGCAATGGCCCTGGCCATCTATGAGAACGGCGACTATCTGGAAGCCATTGCCGTTATGCTGTTTTACCAGATAGGCGAGTGGTTCCAGGGCTATGCCGTGGGCCGGAGCCGCCGCAACATCAGTGACCTGATGGACATCCGCCCCGATTACGCCAACGTGGAGCGGGGCGGCAAGCTGGAACAGGTTGACCCAGATGAAGTGGGAATTGGCAGCGTGATTGTGGTACAGCCCGGCGAGAAGGTCCCCATTGACGGCATCATTGTGGAGGGCAGCTCCAGTCTGAACACCAGCGCCCTGACCGGCGAGAGTCTGCCCCGCGAGGCCAAGGCGGGAAACGAGATTATCAGCGGCTGTATCAATATGACCGGCGTGCTGAAAATCCAGACGACAAAGGCGTTCGAAGAATCCACGGTATCCAAAATTCTGGACCTGGTGGAGAACGCCAGCTCCCGCAAATCCAAGTCGGAGGACTTCATTTCCAGGTTTGCGAAAATCTACACACCAGCTGTCTGTTACAGCGCCCTGGCGCTGGCTATCCTGCCGCCTCTCATCCGTATGCTGGCCATCGGCCTGCCCGCCGACTGGGGAACCTGGATTTACCGGGCATTGACCTTCCTGGTCATCAGCTGCCCCTGCGCGCTGGTTATCAGCATCCCCCTCAGCTTCTTCGCCGGGATTGGCGGAGCCAGCCAGGAGGGTGTCCTAGTCAAAGGTTCTAACTACCTGGAAATTCTCTCTCAGACCAAGGTGGTGGTCTTCGATAAGACCGGAACTTTGACCCAGGGTATTTTTGACGTGAACGGCATCCACTACAACGCACTGGAGGATGCCAAGCTCATCGAATACGCGGCCCTGGCGGAGAGCGCCTCCTCTCATCCCATCAGTAAGAGCTTGCAGCGGGCCTATGGCAAAGAGCTGGACCGCACCCGCGTCAGCGACATTCAAGAGCTCAGCGGCAACGGTATAATTGCCAAGGTGGACGGTACCCAGGTCGCATTGGGCAACGACAAGCTGATGCAGCGTCTGGGCGTCTCCTATATCGACTGCCATCAGACCGGTACGATTCTCCATATGGCGATCAACGGGGCCTATGCTGGACACATTGTCATCTCCGATATTGTGAAGCCCCACTCCAAGGCTGCGCTTTCCTCTCTGAAAGCGGCAGGTGTGGAAGAGACTGTCATGCTCACTGGCGACGCAAAAAAAGTGGCCGATCAGGTAGCCGTCTCCCTTGGCATCGACAAGGTTTACAGCGAACTGCTCCCGGCGGATAAGGTCTCCAAGGTAGAGGAGCTTTTGAAGACGAAAACCAGTAAGGCAAAGCTGGCCTTTGTGGGCGACGGTATCAACGACGCCCCTGTGCTGTCCAGAGCGGATATCGGCATCGCTATGGGCGCAATGGGCTCCGATGCCGCGATCGAAGCGGCGGATATCGTTCTGATGGATGACGACCCTATGAAGATTGCCAAAGCCATCAAGATTTCCCGGAAGTGCCTGCACATCGTCTATCAGAACATCACAATGGCCCTTGGCGTCAAATTCGCCTGTCTGATTTTGGGGGCTGTAGGGATTGCCAATATGTACTTGGCCATTTTTGCAGATGTAGGTGTGATGATTCTTGCGGTACTGAACGCCATCCGCTGCCTGTTTGTCAAAAATCTTTAAGAGAACTCTCAATTCGCTTTTGTGTTCCTCCAGGCAAAACGACACTTGTGATTCCCCCCCGCAGGGGGCGGGAACACGGAAAAGAATTGGGGCTAAGAGAAAAGCGTCATCCGTACAGGACGGGAAAACGATTTCAAAATCCGTAAGATAATCCGTGGCAATTTTCGACATTTTTTGTATACTACTCTATAAAAGGGGTACAAAAAATGCCGGAGCTAAGTGCATTAGCAAAGCGAGTAAAAGCATATCGCAAGAAAACAAAGAAAAGCCAATTTGAACTATCCGGGGAAATCGGGATCAGCTTGGAAGAGCTCAGCTTGATTGAACGGGAAAGCGCAAATCCAACCTTAAGCACAATGCAGAAGATTGCAGCATGTATGGGGATAACAGTTTCTGAGCTGTTAGAAGTGGAGGAACGATGAACGATATGCTTGCGCAAGCATATGATCTGTTGAACCAGCTTGGCGTAACGGCAAATTACACTGGCTTTTTCCACACAGGCTATGCGGTATCGTTGTGCGCAGAGCATCCAGACCGGCTTCTTCTGGTGACAAAATGCTTGTACCCGGAAGTGGCAAGACAATATGGAACAAACTGGAAGGCAGTGGAGCGCAACATTCGGACGGTGAACAGCGTCATCTGGCGTGAAAACCGGCCTCTGCTGGAACAGCTGGCCCGCAGACCGCTGGCACAGAAGCCCTGTACCGCGCAGATGCTTGCAATCCTGTCCTCAAGTCTGCCTATGTGCCTGTAGTGCAGACTCTGCCCACTCCGTTTTCACTTCTTCTGCAAACGCTGGACAACACTTTCCCAAAGGAACCACATATACAAAATTTCGCCTCCCGTGCCACAAGCACTGGAGGCGGCTTTCAGACTGAACTCTTACCTTGACCTGCCTGCTTCTTCCCTACGCTTCCTGGGCAAACACGCCGGTCAAATTAAAATTATGCTGCATCGGTCCCCGACCGTGTCCCAGATTCAGCTTGGCTTTCAGCGCCCCAGAGAGGTAATCCTTCGCACGTTGGATCGAGACTGGCAGATCAAAGCCCTTGGCCAGGTTGGCAGCAATGGCACTGGACAGGGTACAGCCGGTGCCGTGGGTGTTTGGGTTGTCGATACGGGCTCCATAAAACCACGCTCCTGTTCCGTCTGCATAGAGAAAATCATTGGCATCACTGAGGTTGTGCCCACCCTTAAGCAGAACGGCACAGCAGCAGGCATCGCCGATCTGTCTGGCAGCGGCCTCCATGTCCGCCGGGCTTTGAATCGGCATACCAGACAAAATCTCCGCCTCCGGGATATTGGGGGTGGCCACAACCGCCAGGGGGAGCAGGCAGCGCTTCAGCACTTCCACTGCCTCCTCTGAGATCAGCCGGTCGCCGCTTGTGGCCACCATCACCGGGTCCACCACAATGTTTTTCCCCTGGTAAAAGCGAAGCCGCTCCGCAATCACTTCAATCAGACCGCAAGAGGCCACCATGCCAATCTTCACTGCGTCAGGCGGAATATCCTCAAAGACTGCGTCAAGCTGCTGCCCAAGGAACTCCGGGGACATTTCAACAATCTCCCGCACACCGGTGGTGTTCTGGGCCACCAGCGCCGTAATGGCACTCATGGCAAAGACGCCGTTCATCGTCATCGTTTTCAGATCAGCCTGAATGCCGGCGCCTCCGCTGGGGTCGGTCCCAGCGATTGATAATGCTGTTCTCATTGCGGTTCCTCCTCTGTATAATTGTTACGGAGCGGTGCAGTATGGGGCCCACCGACTGCCTTCGGCCTTTCTACTGGGCAGGCTTCTTCCTTGATGCATCTGACACAGTCTGCCCCAGGTTACCATCTTTGACGAGAGCGCCCGCAGCTCACAGCAGGCCCCCTCAATATCCCTGGCCGAGAAGATAGCCGACACAAGAGCCACTCCATCTACTCCGCTCCCTGCCAATTTTTGCAGGTTTTCCCGGTTGATGCCGCCGATCGCCACAATAGGCACCTCCACCTCAGAACAGATGGCCTGGAGGGTTTCATAGGGCATCTGGTCTACATCGGCTTTGGTGCTGGTGGGAAACACTGCGCCAAGTCCCAGATAATCCGCACCGTCCAGAACAGCCTGGCGGGCCTGCTCCACCGTGTGGACCGAAACCCCCAGGATCATATCCTCCCCCACCCGGCAGCGGACCTCACCGGCCGCCAGATCCTCCTGCCCCACATGGATACCGTCCGCTCCGCAAGCAATGGCAATCTCCACGTTGTCATTCACAAGGAAGGGGACACCATACCGGCGGCACAGCGCGCAAATTTCCTTCGCTTCCTGAAGGAAGGCGGGTTCGTCCAGTTCCTTCTCCCGCAGCTGCACACAGGTTACGCCGCCCCTCAGTGCCGCCTCCACCTGCTCATAGAGTGTCTGCCTTCCCACCCAGGCCCGGTCAGTGACGGCGTAGAGCAGCATATGCCGCTTATCGCACCTCATACTTCGCTCCCTCCTCCAGCGCCGCCGGGGTGAGGCGGTACATGGCATCGATGATGTAGTTGCGGTAGGAGGCGTTGCCGTCCAGTTCCGTCATGCGCTGGCAGGAGGTCTCCCCGCACAGGCCCATGGCACACACTGCCGCGGCCACGGCCTCCAAGGGCTGGTCTGGGTTGGCGGTGACAAAGGCGGCCGTCAGGGCGGAGAGCTGGCAGCCGGTTCCGGTGATAGAGGACATCTCTGGCCGGCCGTTACGAATGCAGAAGGCCCGTACCCCGTCCGTTACAATGTCAATGGCTCCTGTGATGGCAAGAATTCCCCCAGCGCGCCGGGCAAACGCTTTGGCGAAGGACACCGCTCCATTCAGGTTCTCCTCCGTCACCTTGTCCGCCACATCGGCATCCACCCCCTTTGTGGTACCGCTGCCCAGCGCCAGGGTCTTGATCTCTGAAATGTTGCCCCGAATTGCCGTAAGCTTTACCGTGTTCAGCAGCCGGATGGCAGTCTCCGTTCGCAGGGTGGAGGCCCCTGCCCCCACCGGGTCCAGCACCACAGGATGGCCCAGCTCATTGGCCCGCTTCCCAGCGGCAAACATGGCAGGGATGGTCCGCTAGTTCAGTGTACCAATGTTGATGTTCAACCCGCCACAGATGGAGGTGATCTCCACCGCGTCGTCCGGGTCATCCGCCATAATGGGTGAGGCGCCGCAGGCCAGCAGCATATTGGCGCAGTCGTTGACTGTCACATAGTTGGTGATGTTGTGGACCAGCGGGGATTTCCGGCGGACATTCTCAAACATTTGCTCAAACATAGTCTTTACTCCTTTGTACTGCGAGAAAACGGCCCTGCATAACGGCGCTTTCCCTGATGATAGCAGGCAGGTGTAGTCTGCCTGGCCGGAAAATTCGGTCGAGGCTCACTGGCCTCCTCTCACGCCGGAACACGGCTTCCCATCGCTGTCATACAAGGTCCAGGGCGCTCCCCCTCAACCCGCCGCAAGCATTACGGTTTTCTATATCACATCCTTTTCTGTAAAGAGCAGCAAAAAACAGGGGGCATCTACATACGATACCCCCTGAAAAAGTACAGATCCCTGCAACTTCCTCCGGCGGCATTATCCGCATCAGGTTCAAGGGTCGAAGGTCTACCTTCCTCTCAGCCCGTCGCACAAGCTCCCCTGTTATGCTGTTGTAGTGAGATTATACACCCTCGCCCGCCAGTATACAAGTAATTTTTTCTGATCCAACCGCAGAAGGCCGCTTATCCCAGCCGTTATTATCCAGGACTGCTCTCTTATTTTCCGCCGCTTTAGAAAAGCTGTTTTCCCGATATACCTCGTAAACATATCGCATCTCAATGTCCAAGGCCGTATCCCCCTTTTGTACAGGATAGCAGAAATACGGCGAAATTACAATGTTTCGTACATTCTGGCATAATAGACCTGATACTCGCCTGTCACAACGCGCTCAATCCAATCCGGGTGATGTAAATACCACTGGACTGTTTCGTGTATACCTTCTTCAACGGTATACACCGGGCTCCAGGACAACGTTTCTGTTATTTTGGTATGATCAATCGCATACCGGCGATCATGGCCCGGACGGTCCTGAACATAGGTAATCAAATCCTCTGACTTTTCAAGTTCCCTCAAAATCAGTCGGATTAACTCCAAATTTGTTTTCTCGCTGCTCCCGCCTATATTATAGACCTCGCCCACAAGCCCCCTCTCCAGTACCGCCGTAATGGCAGCGCAATGATCTTCCACATGGAGCCAATCTCGCACCTGCATTCCGTCTCCATACACCGGAAGTGGCTTATCCAGCAGCGCATTGTGGACCATAAGCGGGATCAATTTCTCGGGAAATTGATATGGGCCATAATTGTTCGAGCAGCGGGTAATATTGACCGGAAGGCCAAAGGTCTGACCAAAGGCGCGGACCAACAAATCAGCTGACGCTTTCGACGCAGAATAGGGGCTGTTGGGCAAGAGTGGTGAAAGCTCCGTAAACTTGCCGGTAGGCCCCAGCGCACCATAAACCTCATCCGTGGAGATCTGCAAAAAACGAACCCCAGGCTTATAGGTTTGGGAATACTTATTCTTGGGGTCTATATTCCATTGCTCCTTTGCTGCGTCCAGCAGAGCCCGCGTGCCCAGAACATTTGTGGTCAAAAACAGTTCAGGATCGGTTATGCTGCGGTCCACGTGGCTCTCCGCAGCAAAATGGACGACAGTATCAAAGCCATATTCCGAGAAAAGCTGCTTCACCTGCCCATAATCCCGCACATCCCCCCGAACAAAACGATATCGAGGATCGCTTTCACAATCTGTCAGGTTTTCCAGATTTCCGGCATATGTAAGGAAATCAAAATTCACCAGAAGAGAGATATCTTGTTGATGCTTTAGAAAATAACGGATAAAGTTTGAGCCAATAAACCCAGCTCCGCCCGTTACCAACACTCGATTCATACCGCTTCCTCCGCCACGCGCTTCAGATACCGTCCATAGTCTGTCTTTATCATGGAATTTGCGATCCAAAGCAGCTTTTCTTTCGATATATACCCCATTCGAAAGGCGATTTCCTCAATACAGGAGATATACAAACCCTGCCGCCTTTGCACAATGGAGACAAAGTTTGCCGCCTCAAGGAGACCTGCATGGGTGCCTGTATCCAGCCAGGCCATTCCACGACCGAAAAGCTCTACCTTCAAATCTCCCCGACGCAGGTAAGCGTTATTGACAGCGGTAATTTCCAGCTCTCCCCGCGCTGACGGCGTAATGGTCTTTGCGATTGATATTACACCATTATCATAAAAATACAAGCCCGGAATTGCGTAATTTGACCTTGGGCTGCCAGGCTTTTCCTCAATAGACCGCACATTCCAGTTCTGGTCAAACTCTACCACGCCGAAATCCTGTGGATTTGGCACATAATACCCCCAGATTACCGCGCCATGTTCCAGTGCTGCGGCCCGTTGCAGCGCTGCGCTGAAGTGTCTGCCATAGAAAACGTTATCGCCTAAAATCAGGCACACAGGCTCTGTCCCGATGAAGTCCTCTCCAATCAAAAACGCCTCTGCCAAGCCCCTTGGCTGCTCCTGCACCGCATAAGAGAGACGAATACCATACCTGGAGCCATCTCCCAACAGCGCCTCAAAAGCAGATAAGTCCCGCGGCGTTGAAATAATTAGGATATCCTGTATCCCTGACAGCATCAGCACAGACAGAGGATAATAGATCATCGGCTTGTCATAGATGGGCAAAAGCTGCTTGGAGATGGACATTGTGGTGGGATAGAGGCGTGTCCCAGAGCCGCCTGCTAAGATAATGCCTTTCATCATTTCCGCTCCTCCGCCGCCTTCAGGCAATTGAAGATTTTTTCGCAGTATTGCAACGCGTGCTCAATGCAGACATCCATGTTGTAATATTTAAATTCCGCCAGACGCCCACACAGAAACAGATTTTGATACCTGGCCGCCTCCTGCAAATATTGCTGATACTGCTGTCCGCTTTCCTCCGTAACCACCGGGTAAAATGGAATATTTCCCACCGACCCGGACGGATCATACGTCAACGGGTACTCCGTTGCGACAACAGATCCCTTGATTCTACCTGCATCAAACATGATTTTCCGATACTCTGTGCTGCGGGTATAGTCTGGCGCCTGCGGGTAGGACACAATTTCACAGGGTAAAACACTGTCCTGCTCAAAATACTGATAACGGATATCCAAAGAACGATATGGCAGCCGCCCATATCTGCACCCAAACAGCTCGTCCACCGCACCAGTATAAACAACGCAGGCGACCGGCTGTCCGTCGAAACAGATCTGACTTCCATCCAACTGTAAATGCTCCAGCGCATCGGTGTTTAGGGAGACCTGAATATTGGGATGGTCCAGCATCGCTTCAAACAGCTTGGTAAAGCCCGGTACAGGCAGGTATTGAAAATCCTTGTTCAGGTAACGTTCGTCATAGCCCATCGCCATCGGCACCCGGTCTAAAACGTACTTGTCAATCCTCTCTGGCTGAATCCCCCACATTTTAGACGTGTAAGTGTGATATGCCTTTTCAAACAGCAGCGTTCCATATGCACGGATCTCGGTATCTTTGTGATCTGCCAGCTCCAAAATCGGGACCCGGTCTCTGCCCTGAAACGCTTTACGAAGCTTTGCAAGCAAAGCTTCGGCGCGTTGCGCGCCGACCAGCTGCTGTACGGTCAAATAATTGAAGGGCAGGCGGACATATTGTCCATCTATAAAGCTAAGCAGCTTCACCGCATAGGGAAATAAATCCGCATATTGCTGTAAAAATGCAATCACGCTGTATTTGTTCGTGTTAAGGAAATGCGGACCGTATTTTTGAACAAGAATTCCATGCTCATCATACTTGTCGTACATATTTCCGCCGATGTGGGACCGCTTTTCCAGAATTGTCACAGGGCGGTTGAACTCCTCGGCAATTTTTCGGGCAAGAATGCTCCCGGAAAAGCCGCTGCCCACCACAATAATCTGTTTCATTTCCAAATGCCTTCTTCGTGCAGTTTTTTTATCCACTGGGCCGTTTTTTGGATGCTTTCTGTGAAATTTGATTGACATTCAAATCCTGTATCTTGGAAGAGTGCATTTCGGTTCATCAAAGTATAATCAATGGCTGTTTGGTCTTCTATTGTACCAAAATTCAAATGTCTTCCCGGCGCAACGATATCTCGCGTTTGCTTTACAAGTTTTTCAAATGTCTGCAAGTCTCGATGCCCTACATAATAGGTTTTATCGCGCTTCCCTCGCTGGACAATCGCCGACAACCCTAACACAGCATCATCAATATAAATCCAATCCTGTAATACTTTACCGTTGATTAGCCGAAGGTTTTCTCCATATTGCAGCGCATGAATCAACACATTTTGAATCATGTGGCTGTAATCTCCTTCTCCATAAACACTCGCTAATACAGCAGTATTAAACTCAATATTCAGTTGTTGTGCCCATGTTCTGCATACCATCTCCGCTGCACATTTTGCGGTACCATAAATGCACGATATACGCGGTTTTCCCTCATCATGCAGCAAATAGTGTTTCACTTCCAGCTCTACTATGGTTCCAGCCAACACAAACCTTTTGCAGTTCAATTTTACGGCAGCCAAAAGCGCGTCAGCTGCATAAACAGCATTATTTAGTTGAAGTCGATAATCTCTGAAGCTCTCTCCAAACGTTCCGTCCCATGCGAAATGATAAAATACATCAAACTGCCGTTCCGAAATCACTTCAGGCAAGCTGGTATAGTCTGATAATTCAGCTTCAACAATTTCTAAACTTGAACAAAACATTTCGGAAAGAGTCTTACGATTCCGCACAACAGCAAACACCTGATATCCTTCTTTGAGAAGGTGAGCAGTCAACGCTTTTCCTATAAAGCCAGATGCACCAGTAATAATTGCCTTCTTCATCTATTCATGCTCCATTATAAAATTCACATCGCTATCAGACAGCATTGGCGCTTTTTTATCTTTAGGGAACCACTGATTAAAACGTCCGCATTGATAGTGGATGTGATAAAATAAGGAAAAAGGGGGAGTAGTGCATGAAGCAGGAAAGTTTCAGCGATATGGAATACAGGTGCCGGAAGAAGAAAACAAAGCGGGAAGAATTTTTAGAGATCATGGACGAGATCATCCCGTGGGACGAATGGGTGTCCCTGATCGTGCCGTACTACCCCGCTGGGAGACGGGGCCGGCCACCCATTGAAATCGAAACTATGCTGCGGATGTATCTGCTACAATGCTGGTTCAACCTGTCCGATGAAGGGGTAGAGGACGCCATATACGACAGTTATGCCATGCGCAAATTCATGGGGATCAACTTTTTTGAGCAGGATGTGCCAGACGCCACGACCCTGCTGCACTTTCGGCACCTGCTGGAGGAAAAGGGGATCGGCAAACTGTTTTTTGACGCCATCACCCGCTGCCTGGAACGCGCGGGGCGGATGATGCGGGGCGGCAGCATCGTAGACGCCACGCTGATCAGTGCGCCCAGCTCCACGAAAAACAAGGAGAAGAAGCGGGACCCAGAGATGCACTCGGCAAAGAAGGGAAACCAGTGGCATTTTGGCATGAAGTGCCACACTGGCGTAGATGCCGGGAGCGGCTTTGTTCACACGGTGGAGGTCACCGCCGCCAATGTCCACGATGTCACTGTTGCAGCAGAACTCCTGCGGGAAGATGACGAGGTGGTCTACGGGGACAGCGCGTACCTTGGGATAGAGAAGCGGGACGAGATCAGAAACAGCCCTCAGCTTTCTGCCATCACATACCGTATCAACCGCAGGCCGGGCCACTTGCCCAAAGTCTCAGACAACGCCATTGACTGGGAACGGCACATTGAGAACCGCAAGTCCTCTGTGCGTTGTAAAGTGGAACACCCCTATCGAATCGTAAAGAACCTCTTTGGGTTCCGAAAGACCGTTTACCGGGGACTGCGAAAAAATCTCAACCGATTGCACGTGCTTTTTGCCAGCGCAAATCTGTATATGCTTGCCAGGGCGGGCGGCTCATTATCCCCCGCCTGAGATTTTTGCGCCCTTTTGACCGGAAATGGGGGCACAAAGCAGAGATACTGCCCCAATATGGCCCAAAACTTGATATCTATTATCATTCCTTCCTGTTTGCTTGACTCTTTGCCCTTTAATCAGCGGTTCCTTAGGTGAAACAATGAAGGAATCCATCCCGTCCATCCCGAAATCGATTGCAATATCCGGGTCATTCCAAGCGATGGCTCGATCATATTCAGGCATATACAACACATCTACTTTATATTGTCCCTCTACCATATCCACTAAAGATACACAGCAATGGCCAAACCCCTTTGGAATAAACAGCTGCCTCCTATTTTCTGCACTGAGAATAACCGAAACCCATTTCTTATAGGTGGGTGAGTTTTTTCGTAAATCGACCGCAATATCCAACATGCTTCCGCGCGTGCAGCGAACTAATTTTGACTGGGCGAACGGCTCATTTTGAAAGTGTATCCCACGAATTGTTCCTCTTTTAAGGGACAAGAAATGATTATCCTGCACAAACTCTGTTTGAATCCCTAATTGCTCAAACGTTCGCTTTGAGTAACTTTCCGTATAATAACCGCGGAAATCTTCAAAGTAAGTTGGCACAACCAATTTCACGCCCGGAAGCCCTAATTCAGTTACTGTCATTAAGAATACCCCACTATTTTTTGTACCGCCGCCGCCTGATTTCGGATGCTCTCAGCCGTGCATACTCTATGCTCCGGTTGTTCGACCAGCATCCAGAAGTGCTCCAATGAATGAAAAAACTGGTCGTCCGCCTCCAGGAGCGTTTGTTCCTCTCCAGTGGAGGAACGAAGAATCAACGCAGGCTGAATGTCCGTTCCCGCTGTGAATATACGTGGTGCAATCAGGGTTGCTTTGCTGCCCCAAACCTCCAACCGACATTGATAGGCGTTATCCATACCAAAAGAGACTTGGGCGCACAGGTCATTGGCATTTTCCAGGACGGCAGAGCCATACAGGTCCACCTCATACCCCTCCGGTTGTACCAGTTTTGCCTGCACTGCCTGAGCCGTCCCGCCCAGCAGCTCCAGGGCCAGCCGGACCGGGTATCCGCCGCAGTCCAGAAGCGCCCCGCCTCCCAGCGCCCGTTTGTAGCGAAAATCATCCTCACCGCGTTTGGGAAATCCAAAGGAAGCCTGCACCAGCCGAATCTCTCCCAAGGCGCCCTCGGAAAGCAGCGTCTTTATTTTCCGCAGCTGGCTGTGGTAAAGGAACATATAGTTTTCATGTACTGCCAGTCCCCGCTGTTTGGCTAAAGCAAGCAGCGCCTCCGTCTCCTCCAAACAGGTCGTGAAGGGCTTTTCCATCAGCAAGTGCTTTCCTGCTTCCAGCACACGCCGCCCCCACTGTTCATGGAGCGCGGGAGGGAGCGGCACGTAAACCGCGCCCACCTCTTGATCTTCCAGCAGGGCCTCGTAACTTGGATAAAGCCTGCCGCCGAAGCGCGCATGAAACGCGGCCGCTTTCGCAGGGGTGCGAGACGCGGTCCCCGCATAGGTAAAAAAATCACTTTTTTGCAGTGCGGGCAAAAACCGTCGGAATGCAATATCGGACGCGCCCAAAATGCCAAGCTTCATCATCAGACCTCCAGCAAGGACAGCAGATTGCGCAGCTGAATATTGAGGCAATTGTTGAACTGCGCCAACAGGTTTAATGTACGGTAATCGGCCCAAAAGTACCCAGCAGGAGGTTCAAAATAGTCTGTTTCCAAAATGATATTCCGGTTTTCCTCGTGATAAAACCGGCCGCCTTCCTCCGACAGAAGGACATCATACAAAACCCTTTCCCGGCGGGCGTATTGCGCCATAAAGGCGCGGTCTATTTCGTTTTCCTCCCGAAGGCAGACCGCCTCCCGCTGTACCGCGGGCCCCAGCTCAACCCCATCGAAGCAGCCAATTTCCGGCCTTATGCGGGTCAAAAATTTCTGCTTTCCGTCTGTTATCGTGGTATAGAGCCCCAGAACCGCAATCCCTTCCGCCTTAAACAGCGGCTGGGTCCATTTGCGGACCTCTCTCCCCTCTACCTCAATGTCACAGTAGATCGCTGAAAAGCTGTAGGGCTTCCGGCACCGGATTCCGAAGTCATCCATCTCCCAGCCCGACAGCTCGTCCAGCCGGACAAGCCGCGGCGCGGGCTTACAGAACATTTTGCAGTTGTTGATTCCATGAAAAATCCTTTGGATGTCTGTATATCCCTCCGGGCAGAAGATAGAGCGGTAAAGGGCCTGATTTTGAAAATACCGCCGGAGCCTTTCCTCTGTATCCTCCATCAGCGCAAACGGAATGCAGGACAAGACCGTCCGTGTATCCATATTGACGAGATTGTCACAGCGCATCAGCCTCTTGATTTGGCCCAGCGTCATCCAGCGGTGGCTGGGCAGCGCCGGAACTTCATCCTCAACATAGACGATTACATTCCGATTCCTCTTTTTATAAAAACGTGAGGATTGTTCGGATTGAATTTGATCCACCAAAATTCTGTAGCGCTCCGCGTGGAGGAAGTAGTCCAAATATGGCGGTCTGCCGCCTCCATGCTTCTGGGTAAAATTGCTCTTGGTCGCTTGCAGCGTAGGAGAAATCTGAATCTTGTTGACATTGCCCGGCTCAATTTTGGCCTGCATCAGAAAATGGAGTGTTCCGTTTATTTCGTGACACAAAATACCCAGAAACCCAATTTCATCCTGGAGGATAACGGGCTGTTCAAGCCCCTGCTCGTCCTCTGCCCGAATCCCGCTGATTTGAAAGAAGCTGTGATTCTGATTTACAATCTGCCCTGTTGACTTATCATAGAACCAGAACGTGCTCTCTGACAGACGATTTGGTGTAACGTGAACGGTAAGGGTCTGATTGCGCTCCTGAATCCACGCCAAGAGCTCCTCTGTCGTATAGCATGGACACCCTTGATTGGCCCAGGAGCCAACCACGCTTGATACCATGTTTGCTTCCATGCTTAAAACACAAGGGGCGCTTTCCAGAGGATTTTGCCCGCCTCTATCCCCATGGTTAATAAATCCTTTCGGATTTCGTCTGCCAGCTCTTCATGAAATACCGCAATTACGACATAGTCATATTCTGTATGGAGCAGCTGCTCCATCGCAGACACATCCCGTCCTTCCCGGCGGTAATACTCCCATTTCCGGTCCACCCATACGCCGACCTGGCACATGTGGAATTTCTGAATCTGAAGCCAATAATTCTGCCCTACTCGTCCAGCGCCGCAAAGCGCGATACGCTTATTGTCCAGTCGGTTGATCAACGGAAATACCAGCGTCTTGTTTTGCAGCTCCGGCGGGTATTTCATTCTGATGGGACCGCGATTCAGGAGGTTTGCAACCTTCTGTTGCAGCTGTAACATCAATATGTCATGACGTGGATGTGCCATAAAATGTGGAGCAAGCGCATGGTAAAACTCCCGGACGTTCAATGTTATCTTATCAATCGTCGATGCATGTGTATTTGAGTTGCCATGAATCTGGTAGTGATAGCCACAGATATCTGTGATAAGGACAGACTTGCATCGCAGTAAGTACAGGCTTGTCATTGCTACATCAATCGAGGATGTAATGGAGCCTTGGATGTTCTCTAAAATGTCGCAAAGCATCTCTGTTTTATACAGCTTAATCCCTGGATGCCCAAAAAAACCTGGATGAATATGTTCCCCACTGCCATCTGGAGCTGCAACTCCCATCATATGCTCCAGCAAAAAATCCATATCTTCTTGTGTCGTATAAGCGCCAAGAGCCAATATGTCGTAACCTTTCCGTGTTTTTCCCTTCTCCTCCCTCCACCAGCGCGTCGTAATCAAATCAAAATCTTCTTTACAAGACATCAGCTTCTCGTATAAATCCGGGTCAATATAATCGTCTGCGTCAACAAATCCAACATATTTACCGTTCGCAGCTTGAACGCCATCCTGCCAGCCGCGTTTTACTCCCTGATTCTGCTCGTGTATAATTAGTTGAACTCTTGAATCCAGCGCAGCATATTGTTTGCAGATCTCCTCAGAGCCGTCTGTAGGATGGTCGCTCACAAGAATCACTTCAAGATTTGAATACGTTTGCTTCAAAATACTCTGGATACACCGATCCAAATCTTCACGGTTGTTATAGACAGCAACAACAATACTGACCAGTTCATCTGTCATGTCGAACACCCTCTTTTCAAAATATCAATTGTTTCCCGGATTCCTGCTGTAAGCTCATATCGGGGTCTCCATCCCAGGGCTTTCAGTTTGCTTCCATCCATCAGCGCCTTCGACGCAGTGGAATACCCTCTCCGCTCCACCTCGCTTGGCAGGTCAAAGACTACCTGGGTCCCGGCATAGTCCGCAATCATCTTCGCCAAGTCCTTCTGCATCACATCCGACTGCGCATCACCCAGGTTGTAGGCCTGCCCCGTCTCGCCCCGCAGGAGCACCCACAGCATCCCCAGAACCGCATCGGACACATGGGCAAAGGAGTACAGCTGCGCTCCCTTGCTTTTCAGAACGATATTCTCTCCCCTGACACCGTTCTGAAGAAACTGCGCAACCGCCTTGGTGTCGCTTGACTTCATCGTAGGACCATAACAGCGGGGGAAACGAATCGTAACTGCATCCACGCCATGCTGAGCAAGATATGCCTGGCACAGGGCCTCACTGACCCGCTTTGCCTCCGGGTACCCGGCCCTCAGCGTGTTGCAGTTCAGAAAGCCACAATACTCCTCTGCAAAGTATTCTGTGTCGCCGCGGTTTTCCCCATAGATTTCCACACTGGACAGAAGAAGTACGCGGCCTCTTTGATTTCTTGCCGCAGCCTCTAAAATATTGCGGGTCCCCAGTACGTTTGCCAAAATGGTATTGACCGGCTGGGTGGAATACTCCAGGGGATGGGAAGTGCTGGCCCCGTGGATCCAGAAGTCCGGCTGCCAGGGAAGCTCCTCCAGCGGGTTGGAAATATCCTGTTCCACAAAACAGAGCTCTGGCTTATCCATCCATTGGGGGAAACGCGCTTTTGCTGCCTGGCGGCTCCGCCCTGCCGCAATGATGCGGCACCGCTTTTCTGGCGGAAGCGCCTGGTTACGCAGCATGATTGCATCCATAAAGAAGCTTCCAATCATGCCGGTTGCGCCGGACAGGAAAAACGTCTTTCCGTTGAACTGCTCCCAACCGGGAAAATCCTTATATAGCTTTTTCAGAATCCCCTGATAACGCTCGTTCTCTATGATGTGCATATATCCACCTACTTCAGCCAGGTATCCCGTTCTATTTTTAGATAGCATTTGAACAGCTCAAAGTCATCCCTCGTGGTAAGCTTGATGTTCTTTTCCGAACCTGCTGCAAAGTAGAGCTGCTCTCCTAGATCCACCATCAGGGTGTTTGCATAGGTAGACGCCTGAATACCGATATTCTCCTGAAAGGCCTTCTCATAGGCCCAGAGAAGCTTTCCGAATTTGTACGCCTGGGGCGTTGATACCCGACGCAGTGTATCCCGTGGAATGTACTGTGTTGTAGACTCCACGCCATCCGTCACAAAAATCTGTTCGTTGTAGGGCAGTGAGGTGACGGCGTTCCCATACTGCTTGCACTTGAGCAGAACATCGGACAGGACAAAATCCTCTACCATAGGGCGGATACCATCGTGAATAATCAGGATATCCTCCTCATCACACACATCCTTCAGGGCAAAGATTCCATTTCGGATCGATTCCTGAGCTGTGCCGCCGCCGGATGTCACCCACTTCAGCTTGTCAATGCCGAATTGCTTGGCGTAGGCCCGCAGAACCTCGTCCCAGCCCTCCAGACAGACTACCTCAATGGCGTCGATCTCCGGGTGGCGCTGAAAGCCCTCCAGCGTATAGATAATCACCGGCTTGTCGAACACATTCAGAAACTGCTTGGGGATATCCTGGTTCATCCTGTGGCCGGTGCCCCCCGCAATAATCAACGCAATGTTCATGCGCATTCACCTTTCAATCCCAACTGAACCTCCAGGCGGTCTACAATACGCTCTGGCGGCTCCTGTCCGTCGTTTTCAATGATCAGATCGGGGTGTTCCGGCTCTTCACACAGCAGGTCCACACCCACCACGTTCTTCACACCAGAGCTGTACAGGCCCTTCTGGTCTCGGGTCCTGAGTGTTTCCATTTTCGCTTTCACATAAATTTCCCGGTAATGTTCAATATTCTCTCTGGCCCAAGCCCGGCAGTCGTTGTACATGGAAATACTGCATAACACCACATCAATCCCCTGATCGGCCAGCATTTTACACATCTCGAAGTTATAGAACGCCCCCTGGCGGCGCTCCTCTGTGGTGTAGCCGCTCTGTTTGTTGAAGGACAGCCGACGCAGCTGGTCACCGTCCAGCAGCACCAGATCGTTCTTTCTTGCCTTCAACCTCCGGTAGAAAAGCCCCCCAATGGTGGTCTTCCCGGCGCCGGACAGGCCGGTGAAAAAATAAACCGTTCCTTTTTTCTCCATAGGGACAATCCTCCTCAGTGGTAAATGGGCTGCTCCAGCAGCGCCGGGTCCAGCTCCAGCTTTTTCATCATGTGCAGAGGCTGACCGTTCCGGTTGACGAACCGCAGGCCCCGCATCAAGATTTCCGCGTTTTTCTCCCGGTTCTGCCGGTGGGCCGCCATGCGCTGGTCTAGCATTCCCTGCCGCATCTTCTGCTGTATTTCGTCGGCCAGGGGCTGTCCATTGCTGGAGAGCCCGGCTGTGTCGTAGACCTTTTTCCAGGTCTCCCGCATATAATAGTCAATTTTAGAGAAATCGGCGACAAGCGTCTTGATTCGCTCCAAATCCATGGGGCCGCCGTCATAATACTTAAAGGCATAGCCGAAATACTCGTAAGCGTCCCGCAGGAAGTACTCAATATAGCAGCGCTCACTGTCGTTGGCAAAGTCGTCGTAAGTTTTATAGACGGAGGAGGGGTCAAAGCCGGTGGCATAGTCCTCCACATCGGAGAAGGGATCGCGCTCCCCCTGGAAGGAGCAGTAGGTCATGCTCTCGGTGTAGGGCAGGTCCAGAAAGGCGGCCAGGGCGGTGAAGGTGGCCTTCGGGTTCAGCTTACCGTCCTCCAGACGGACTTGGACGCTGTCCTGGTAGAGCCGGTCCTGCCAGTCGATCATAAAGCTGCGGTTGAGGATACGCTGGGAGACCGCATCAGCCACCACGCCGATGGGCTCCCCCTCCTTCCGCTCCTGCTGGGCCATCTGGAACATGAATTTTACGGTTGCGCCGTGGCTGGTGGTGAAGCGGCGCATAGGGGTAAAGGTCTTGATGTACTTGAAGCCCCGGAAAATGGGGGACTGGCAGGCCTTCTGGTACTGCTGAGAGTCCAGAACGGTGTTCCCTTTCCGGTCCACATGGAGGTCATAGACGATGTTGGAGAAGTGGGGCTGGAAGAACAGGGCTGGCGCAATGCGGGAGCCGGTATCCAAAAACTGGGAGATTTTGGGGTTGCTCAGGAACATGGCCACAAAGATATCCTTGTCCGATCGGTTGCGCAGGCGGGAGAGCTCCTGAAGGACCCGGGGGTCCGCCTGATTGGCGCGGATAAACTCCTGGAGGACCTCTCGGGATCCCTCCGCCTTGTTCATGGAGTCCTTCCAGGTCTTGATGTTCTCCTCGGTGTTGTCGAACATGATGGAGGTAAAGGCTAGCAGGTTGGGATGGGCGTCAAAAACCTCGTTGAAGAAGTCGCCGCCGTTGTGGGTGGACAGCTGGGTGTGCCAGATCAGGCGGTTGATTTCCCGGATGCCCACGGGTTTCAGGGGGCACTGGCTGTAGTCGATGCCGAAACGTTCTTTGAAGTCGATGGGGTACTGAGAAATCTCGTCCCCAATAAGGAACACAATCTTCTTGTCCTCCAGCAGGGGGCGCATATTCAGCACCTGGAGCCAGGCACAGAAGGTCTCCCAGCTTGGGTAATGCAGATAAATGTGATTTTCCCGGCCGATGTACTCGCTTTTTCGCACATTGTCGTTGAGATACTCCAGCTCATACTGGGAGAAGACGTCCTCTGCCAGGATGGGCTTGTCCAGGTCCTTGAAAAAGTTCCGGCTGACCACGGGGTGCTTGACGTTGACAAAGCCCCCAAAGCGCATGGAATCCTGGAAGAAGGGGACATATCCGTTGTGCTCGTCATAGGAGAAGAACTGGATGGGCAGGTCCTCAAAGGCAGGGAAATCCTGCCGGAAGAGGTAGGGGTACCGGGAGAGCTGCTTGCAGTTGCGCTCATAGCGGGTACGGAGGGTCTTCTCGTTGGGCTCATAGAACACTGCCGTCATCAGGGGCAGGATGTCCGCCTGAAAATAGCCGTCGTTGTACAGCTCCAGAAAGCAGGTATAGGAAATTTTATAGTCGCCGCCGGACTGGAGAATAAAGGCCGCTGCCTCCAGCTTCTCCGCCGGTTCGATCGTTCCGTCCTCATTCAGGGCCAGCATATAGGCCTGGACAGCCCCGGCCTTATCCCCCAGGGCCGCCATTTTCCGTGCAATTTCAATGGTGTTCAATGTGGTAACTCCTTTCGGTTCATCCTTTGACGCTTGGGAAAACGGGGGAGTCCTCCCGCTTTCCCCAACGCCAGAGGGCCGGGAAATGGGGGCGGGCTTCGGCCCGCCCCCCGGTATGCTGGGATAATACGTTTGTGCCAAAAACAACGCGTGCCAATTACTGGAGCAGCTGGAGCACGCCCTGGGGAACCTGGTTGGCCTGGGCCGCGCCGTCGCAAAGTCCACTCAACTCCGTTTCCGCCTTACGGCGAAAACTGCGTTCGCTTCCTTGCTCCGGCTTTCCCCACGAAACCCGCCCGCTGTGCGGGCTGGGCTTTCGCGGGGGCCCCATCAT
>JAAWAD010000013.1 GCA_022791995.1 Lawsonibacter sp. | reverse complement strand
AGGTGTACGCCTGACGCCATACGGTCTCGGACTGGGGCTCCACGCCTCCCTTGGCGCACAGAACGGTTACGGAACCGTCCAGCACACGCACAGAGCGCTCCACCTCCACGGTGAAGTCCACGTGGCCCGGGGTGTCAATGATGTTGATCCGGGTCTGGGGGAACTGCTCCTTGGTGCCCTTCCAATAGCAGGTAGTGGCAGCGGAGGTGATGGTGATGCCGCGCTCCTGCTCCTGGGTCATCCAGTCCATGGTAGCGGTTCCCTCGTGGGTCTCGCCGATCTTGTAGTTGACGCCGGTATAGTAGAGAATGCGCTCGGTGGTGGTTGTCTTGCCCGCGTCAATGTGGGCCATGATGCCGATATTCCGAGTGTTCTCCAGGGAAACTTTTCTAGGCATAGGTCGTGAACTCCTTTGGCTTTACCAGCGATAGTGGGCGAACGCCTTGTTGGATTCGGCCATCTTGTGGGTATCCTCCCGCTTTTTGACGGCAGAACCTGTGTTGTTGGCGGCGTCCATAATCTCGCCGGCCAGGCGCTCCTTCATGGTCTTCTCGCCCCGGTTCCGGGCATAGGTGGTCAGCCACCGCAGACCGAGAGTCTGCCGGCGCTCTGCCCGCACCTCGATAGGCACCTGGTAGGTGGCGCCACCCACACGGCGGGCCTTAACCTCCAGGGAGGGCATGATGTTCTCCAGAGCTTGGGTATAGACCTCCATCGGCTCCTTATCGGTCTTTTCCCGGATGATGTCGAAAGCGCCATAGACAACCTTCTGGGCCACGCCCTTTTTGCCATCCAGCATGATGCTGTTGACGAGCTTGGTAACCAGAACAGAGTTGTAAAGCGGGTCAGGTAAAATTTCCCGCTTGGGTACGTTTCCTCTTCTGGGCACTTTGCTTCCCTCCTTCTAAAATAGAATTCATAGGTACTCGAAGTTTGGCTCTCTTGGAAGGGAGGGCCAAAGGTCTCCGTACAATGCCTGTCCGAGGTCTACCCATACAAAAATATATGAATAAACGCCCGACAAGGCAGATTTTGCCTTGCGCTGTGCGCACAATGCAAGTTGAGTTTCGCCTCCCTTGGCGGGAGACCGGGCAGCCGGGGAACGGCAGCCCCTGCAAGAAATAATTTTGCCGAAATAAAAATTATTTCTTACCAGCCTTGGGCCGCTTGGCGCCGTACTTGGAGCGGGCTTGCATCCGGCCGCTGACGCCCTGGGTGTCCAACAGACCGCGGATGATGTGGTACCGCACGCCGGGCAGGTCCTTGACACGGCCGCCGCGGATCATGACCACAGAGTGCTCCTGAAGGTTGTGGCCCACACCGGGGATATAAGCGGTGACCTCGTAGCCGTTGGTCAGACGCACACGGGCGATTTTCCGTAGCGCAGAGTTGGGCTTCTTGGGGGTGGAGGTACGCACGGCGGTGCAGACACCTCTCTTCTGGGGAGAGGACAGGTCGGTGGACCGGTTCTTCAGGGTGTTCAGACCGTGCTGGAGGGCGGGAGAGGTGGACTTGTCAGTCACCTGCTGACGTCCCTTGCGGACCAGCTGATTAAACGTAGGCATAGTGTTCCTCCTTTCCTGGTTTCTGCCTTTTGAGTAAGGCGTAATATATATTTTAACAAAAGTGGGAAAATTTATCCCTCTTTAGCTAAAATCAAGAGAATGCAGAAGGGCTTACAGAGCTGGCTCATTTCAATAAAATCGCCACGGCGGCGCCTACAGCGATGCCGCAGGCGGCGCCCAGCTCCTTCATGGAGGAGACCTGTTCCACCGGTACCTGCTGGCGCACCGCCTCCTGGACCAGGGGCTGGAGCAGCCGGGGGTCGGCGTCTATGGCCATATACAGCCGGGCGGCGCATCTGTCCCGCAGGGCCCGCTTGACCTGCTTGGCTCCCACCACCTTACGGGAGGTATTGAGCTCTGAAATCATTTCGGTACCCTCCTCAGCCCCCGCGTTCAGGGGGGGTGTTTCATCGGGCAAAGAGGCACAAAATCCCTGCCATCACGATTTGAAATTGTATCATTTTTCCCTGCCGCCGTCAAGTCCTTTTTCCGCAGCAATCCGTATAGAATTTGGCAGAAAAAAAGGGCTGACTTGGGTGTTTTTTGCACAGGATGCCCGAATTTTGGGAGAAGCTCCTCTGGGCGGAAGAACAGCCCCCTGTTCAGGGGGCTTCATGGGGGGTCAGGAGGCATCCTCTATAACACGGACCTGAATTTCCAGCACCCGGCGATGCTCCACTCGGGTGACAAGGACCTCCAGACCCTCAGCCTGGAACTGGTCTCCTTCCTCCGGGACCCGTCCCACCTGCTCCATGACCCAGCCGGAAACGGTAGCTGCACCGCAGGAGCCCTTTACCTGAAACAGGTCATACATGTCGTCCAGGCTGGCGGAGCAGGCAATCAGGTAGCTGCCATTGGCCTGCTTCCGAAAGGACTCAATCACCTCGTCGTGTTCGTCCCAGATTTCTCCCACCAGCTCCTCCAGAATGTCCTCCAGGGTGGCGATGCCCTGGGTGCCGCCATATTCGTCCACCACCACCGCCATGTGGGCCTTATTCTTCTGAAGAATCCGCAGCAGTTCTGAGATTTTGGTGTTTCCCGTGGTGTAAAATACGGGGGAAATCAGGCGGGAGATGTCGGTTTCTCCACGGTATCGGGCGGCGTAGAAGTCCTTTTCGTGAATAACGCCCACAATATTGTCGATGGTCTCGTGGTAGATGGGCAGGCGGGAGTAGCCACTGCCGGCAAAGAGGGCGGCCAGCTCCTCCATGGAGCAGTTCTCCGGGGCGGCGGACAGGTCCACCCGAGGTGTGAGGATTTCCGAGACCTCCAGATCGTTGAACTCGATGGCGTTGCGGATCAGGTCGCTCTCATGGGCATCCAGCCCGCCTTCGTTCTCTGCCTGGTCCACCATGCCGACCAGCTCCTCCTCTGTAATACCGTCCTCTCCCCGACGGCGGAATACCCGACTCAGCAGCTTTTTCCACAGGGAAAAGAGGAAGTTGGCCGGAGTAAGCACCACCATCAGCAGGCGGAGCAGGGGAGCGGCGAACATCGCAAAGCTCTCTGGCGATTCCTTGGCCAGGCTTTTGGGGGAGATCTCGCCGAAAATCAGAATGATAACAGTCAGCGCTGCGGTAGCCACAGTGGGACCGTATTGGTGGAACCACCTGGTACACAGCACAGTGGCCACGGTGGTGGCGGAAATGTTGACAATATTATTGCCGATGAGAATGGTAGACAGCAGTTTGTCATACTCCTCGGCCAGGGCCAGTGTTTTGGCGGCCCGGCGGCTGCCGTTCTCCGCCCGGTTCTTCATTCGGATACGGTTCAGAGAGGTAAAGGCGGTCTCTGTGGCGGAGAAGTAGGCGGACAAGGCAACCAGCACCGCCAGAGCAATAAGCATAGAGATGCTTTCTTGGTCAAGCTCCATAGAAGGAATGTCACTCCTATTTTAGACTGCGCCGGTACCCGGCGCGGGCTTTGAAACCGCCCGGCCAGAGAGCGGTTTCTATCTATTGGAGTAGAAGTATATCACATGGATGAGAGAAAAGCAATCAATATTCTATAGACTGAATTTTACAATATTCCGGTTGAAAATTCTGTCGTCGTACCAGGCACCGCATCCCTTTTCAGATTAATGTTGCTGAAAGCCACTTTGTCAAGCCACTCGTTAAAATATCTAATTTGTTGAGCCGATTATAGCACAGGACGCCTGCTATTTCAATGTGCTTTTGTGGAAACCGCCGAAATTATATCCCGGCAACACGTTCCTTAAAAGGGACGGTTCCGCCAGTATCTTGCAGCACTGTGTAATTTATGCTATAATATTTTTATAACACAAGGGAGGTTCCGGGTATGCGTTCACTTCGAGCAATACGGGCAGTCGCAGTGATACTTTGCCGGGGAAAGGATGTGATCACGATAAAATAGGAGGAAAAAACTGTATGAACACAATGCCGAATCCCGATGTGATGGTTCCGAACGAATATGGGACCTCGTGCTTTATTAAAAATGTTGTCAAGGCGCCGAATATTATCATCGGCGATTATACCTACTACGACGACCCCTCAGATCCGGCTGGCTTTGAGCAGAACAATGTCCTGTTCAACTACCCGGAGTTTGGCGACCGGCTCATTGTAGGGAAGTTCTGCGCAATCGCCTCCGGCGTCAAGTTCATTATGGGGCCGGCAAATCATCGAATCAGCAGCGTAACAACCTATCCGTTCCATGTGTTCGGCGGTCTCTGGGCGGAGAGGACGCCGCCCCATATGTCACAGCTCCCCTTTAAGGGGGATATTGTGGTTGGCAATGATGTATGGATCGGGCGTGAGAGCGTCATCATGCCAGGCGTGCGGATCGGCGACGGCGCGATCATTGCCGCATATTCGGTGGTTACACGGGAGGTTGCTCCATATAGTGTGGTGGGCGGAAACCCTGCCGCATGGATCAAGCAGCGCTTCGATGACGAGCTTACAGAGCTGCTGTTGAAGTGGCAGTGGTGGAACCTCCCCCCAGAGAGGCTGGCGGCTGTTCTGCCGTTGCTCTGCGATCCGGATTTGGAGAGCGTGAGGCAGGCCATCCAGCATGATTTAAAAGACTCAGTTTGAATGAGCCTCTCCAGGCTGCCGGACTGTGCGAGAAGGGGCTGACAGGAAAAGAGGATTTGTATGGAGAACAGGCTGCAGCGTGCGCGCCTTATACAGCACATGCAGGACACGTACGGAACGCAGGCGGAGTATCTGTGGGCGGATACGCCGGGCTGTGCAGTATTTCGCCACCCTTCCAGTAAAAAGTGGTACGCCATTGTGATGACCGTGCGCTCCAGCCGCCTTGGCCTTGTGGGGGAGGAGCCGGTGGACATCCTGAACGTGAAGTGCGGAACCATCATGGTGGATGCGCTTCTGCCGCAAAAGGGCTTTCTGCCTGCCTACCACATGAACAAGAGTAGCTGGGTTTCCATTCTGCTCAACGGTGCGGTTTCAGACGACCAAATTGTCCCGCTGCTGGAGCTGAGCTATGGCAGTGTTGCCCCCAAACGAAAAAGAAAAAAGGAGCTGGCAAGTGATGCGGAAAATTCTGTTGGTGATTGATATGCAGAATGATTTTATTGATGGCCCTCTGGGCACCCCGGAGGCAGAGGCTATCCTGGATAAAGTGGTTCAGGTGATTTACAAGTACCCTTTGGAGGACATTATCGCCACGCGGGACACCCATGGGGAGGACTATCTGGATACCCAGGAGGGACGAAAGCTGCCTGTGCCGCACTGTATCAAGGGGACTTTGGGCTGGAACCTCCACCCCAGAATTACTGCGGCGCTGAATGGAGCGATGATGATGGGGAAATCCACGTTCGCTTCCAAAAAGCTGGCGGAAAAAGTGGCGTCCTTGGCAAAAACGGACGACTTGGAAATTACGATTGTGGGTCTCTGCACCGACATTTGTGTCGTCTCCAACGCGCTACTCCTGAAGGCATATCTTCCAGAAACCCCCATTCGGGTGATTGCCTCCGCCTGTGCCGGCGTGACGCCAGAGAGCCATCAGGCGGCGCTGAAAACCATGGAGATGTGTCAAATCGAAATCCTGCCATAAATCAACCGCCGGAAATCTGGTTCTGCTTGGGGCTGCCCCTGCCTGGGTGTTTCTGAGCGCTTTGCCGGGATGCCAAGGAATTTTCGTTGACAAGCAGGGGAATCTATGGTATGCTTGTTTCCGACAAAGGGAGTAGCTTGCATGGAGAAATCCATGTTTACGGGGCCGTCAGTACGATTTCAAAATCCGGTCCCGTAAGGAAAAGGCGAGACTTTGCTGTAAGAATGCAGTGAGGTTGTCGCCTTTTTGTCTGTCCGGCGGGATGCTTCTTCCAGAAAAGGGGCAGGCTGGAGAGTGGGACAGACCGGACACTGCCAAGGAGGATGTTCAATATGACAGAAATTGCAATTTCTCTGGCGCTGCTGGCTCTCGGCTTCGGAATGCTGGCAAAGGGAGCGGACTGGTTTGTGGAGGGGGCCTCCAGCATCGCGGCCCGGTTTGGGATTCCGCAGCTGGTGATTGGTCTGACCATTGTGGCCATGGGCACCAGTACGCCCGAGGCGGCGGTGAGCATCTCTGCCGCGCTGCGGGGGAGCGCCGACATCACTATCGGCAACGTACTGGGCAGCAATATCTTGAATATTCTGGTTATCCTGGGTCTGTCGGCAGCAGTAGCGCCCTTGTCGATTGAAAAGTCCACAATGAGAGTGGAGCTCCCCTTTCTGATTGCTGTGACAGGGGTGCTGTTCATCCAGGGGCGGAGCGGCACAGTGGGATTTGGAGAGGGCGTAGTGCTGTGGCTTCTGTTTGGGATATATTTTGTTTACCTGTGCTGGATGGCCCAAAAGGGCAGAGGCATGGAAACAGCTGTATCCCGGAAGGAGCGGGCGCTGTGGCAGTCTCTGGTGGGCACCGTGGTGGGACTGGCCCTTATTGTGGCAGGGAGCAGTGTGGCGGTGGATGGGGCCACAGATCTGGCCCGCATTCTGGGAATGAGCGAACGACTGATAGGCTTGACCATTGTGGCGTTGGGGACCTCTCTGCCGGAGCTGTTTACCTCGGTCTCTGCCGCTGCCAGGGGGAACACGGATATTGCGGTTGGAAACATTGTGGGCAGCAATATCTTTAATATCCTTTTTGTGGTGGGGACTTCCGCTCTGGTTACACCGGTGCCCTTTGCCCCAGCCTTTGAGACGGACGCCTGGGTGGCGATGGGGACAGGTCTGCTCCTGTTGGTATGCAGCGCCAGGAACAGGCGGCTGGGACGGCTGGGCGGCGGAGCCCTGCTGGCCGGTTATGGGGCGTATTTTGTGCTTGTCCTCCTCTAACGAGCAAGCTAAGGACATACAAGACACATATCGAATCCGTAAGAGAATCATGCAAAACGATCATATCAACCAGGAAGCCGCCCTTGAAAATGGGGCGGCTTTTTTGTGCGGTATCGCTGGAGATTTATGAGCACGGTCCTGTTTTGCCCATAAATAATTCTTACAGTCAGACATATGACAAATGGAAAGAGAGGCATGTATGAAATATGATACTGTTTTTAAAGGAGGAATGATCCTCGACGTCTTGAATGGCGTCCGCAAGATTGCGGATATCGCCATTCGGGACGGGAAGATTGCCGGTCTGGGTGAAAACCTCAGCGATAAAATGACTTGGGATATTACGGGCAAGGTTGTTCTGCCGGGTGTGATTGACATGCACGTTCATGTCACCAGGGATCTCGGCGGTCAGGTGGGCTATTATGTGGCTGCTGCCAGCGGTGTATCCACCATCGTCGACTATGCTGGTCCGATGGAGGATATTTTGGAACATGTGATGCCCTGCGGTTGTGGTATGAATGTGGGGTGCCTTCCCTCAGCCCCTGCCTCCGTTCTTGGGACGGCCCCCTCTCGCAGTCAGGTCCGCAGTTTTCTGGAGGAATCCTTGCAAAAGGGCGCATTGGGGCTCAAAATTTTGGGTGGACATTTCCCTCTTACGCCTGACGCCTCTCGGATTTGTGTAGAGGAATGCAACCGGCGCAAGGTCTTCGTTGCACGGCACGCTGGCAGCACAGAAACACGCAGCAATATCTATGGCATGAGGGAGGTTGTGGAGTGCTCCAAGGGGGACCGCCTTTTGCTGGCGCACGTCAACGCCTATTGCCGCGGCAGCTGTTACAACTATATGGAAGAACTTCGTGATGCATTTCAGCTTCTGAGGGATAATCCCAATCTGATTTCCGACTCTCACATGGCGGTGAATAACGGTACCAGCGGCGCCTGTTCCGGTGATGCAGTTCATGATTGTATCACGCAGAATTGTTTAGGAACCTTTGGATATTCTATCTGCACGGACGGCCTGGAACAGGCCATTCAGGAGGGCGTCGCAAAGGTCATTGCACAGGTTGGGCCGGAAAATATCCTGCTGGAACGAAAAGAGGCGCTGAAATACTGGAAATGGGGGACACAAAATTTCCATGTCATCCAAGGGGTACCTGGGGATCGGAGCTGGCGGGGATCTTGCGGTTGTAGATTTGGCCACAGCGGATACGGTTATGTCTTTCGCCATGGGGCAGCCAATCTTGATGAACGGCAAAGTGGTCGGCAGAGGCGGAACCTTGATGATTACACCGGAAGGAGAGGCGATATGCCAAAAAGAGCTGATTCCATACAAGATAGTATACCCGGAGACAGGATGGTTTTATGAGAGGAGGGATGGCAAAGAAGAGGAAGGCATGAAATAAAAAGGGAATGTACAAGGTTCATAATTTGTTAGGAGGTTTTTGCATGATTTTTGATTTGCCCCCTATTTTAGGTCTGGCACCGCTGATTATCTACATCATTCTGGCGTTCCGCAAAGAGATCCATCCACTGGTGAATGTGATCATCTGCCTTGTGATCGGTGTGGTTCTGACCAGAACAAACCTGCTGCAATTTGGCTCTATCCTTACATCTTCTTTGGGCTCTTTCTTGGGACAGGTCGGTTTCATTATTATGATTGGTTCTGGCCTTGGCCTGCTTTTGAAGGAATCCGGCGTGGCGGAAAATCTGGTTTACCTGATGGTATGAAAAATAGGTATCAACTCGATGAACAAGGCGATCCTGGCCTCTATGCTTACCTCCATGTTCATGGTTCTGGTTCTGAGTACCCTGAACGGGGACAATGCCGTGATTGCGCCGATCATCATTCTCCTGGTGGCTTCTGTGGGCATGACCTCCAGCACCTTGGCGGTCATTATGCAGACGGCGGGGGTGACGGGGCTTTTTATCAGCCCTTTCTCCCCGCCGATGGTAACAATCATGGAGTTGACTGGGATGACATACCCTCAGGTTCTGCTCTATGCCAGCCTGCCGGTATGTGTTCCCCTATGGATTATCACCTATCTCAATGCAAAACGGGTGCAGAAGCTTACCGCCGGCATACATGACTATCCCGAAGGAACGGCCCTGTCGGTGGACGATTTTCAGGCATCTCCTGACGCAAAGCGAGCAACCGGCTTTTTCAGTGTGGCTATGCTCCTGGTGGTGGCCTATGGGATCGTGTTTAAACTGGGTGTTGCGCATGCGATTACAGTTATCACAGTAGCGGTGCTGGCGGTTGGATTTGGCGCACGTTTCAAGGCAAGTAAAATCATTGACCTGTTTATGAAAGGCTGCGCACAGTATTTTTGGATCTTTATGCTGTTTATTCTGATGGATCCGTTTCTGAGTTTTATCCAGCTGAGCGGTGCGTTTGACGCGTTGATGGAGATTGGAACGCCGTTGATTGAAGGCGGCGGTAAGATTGGACTTGCTATGCTGGCCTCGGCGATTGGTACATTTGGCGTCCAAGGCGCCGCTGTGGCCCAGGCTGTCATGATGGACACCGTGTTCCATCCGCTGGTAGAAGCCACTGGTCTGAGCATGAAGGTTTGGGCGCTGGTCATTCTGATTGGTTCCCAGATGACATCCTTTCGGTCGAATGTATTATGCGGCTGCTCCGGGACTACAATCGTGAACACGACTTTTGTGCGTTCCCGGAAACAGGCGTGGCAAACGAGGTGCGGCCCATTGGGCATCCATTCGGCGGTGGTGGAATTGCACCAAGGTGCGCCTATGGAGATAGGCGGTGTTCTGTGGAGCTGCCTGGGCTCGCCGCTTATGGCGCCCTTCTTGCCTCATCACTATGGCATTACTGAAATTGCGCCTGCATTCCTGGAGGGAAACGACAGCTGCGAGGATCGTTCGGCTTTTTGGAGCTTACGGAAGCTCACAACTCTGGCGATGACAGATATACCGCAGTATTTTCCTGTGGTTACAGCGGAGTGGGAAAAATTGGAGAAAAAAGCGTTTTCCATGAAAGCCATTGTGGAACAAGAAGCGGCGTCCCGCTACGAAGACGATCCAGACCAGGCAAGGGGTCTTTTGACGGATTTTGCCGGAACCTTGGATTTTGAAGCGCTGAAGGCCGCAAAATTGTTAGAAGATACACTGCATCGAAGGATTGCAGGAAACCTGTATAGGCACTTTGCAAAGGAGAATCTGGAATGGTAGCCCCATGATGCAAAATGAGCAATTATGATAGCGATTCTAACATGCGTGCTCCGTTGTGAGTATGCACGTTTTATCATGCACACCCCAGACACCATATTCATAGAGCAATGAGGCTGCTCTGGACCATTTTTTTACAAATCCAAGAAAAAGCCTTTCGTTTTTGCAGAAAAGGAGATATAATTAAACATCCATCTTGTATGCGTTTCCATTTTCTGTAAAGTGAAGTACAGGGAGGTACCTAGAGGTGAAAGTGTATCTTTTGCGCCACGGAGAGACCGACTACAACGCCCAGCAGCGCTACCAGGGCTGGCTGGACCTCCCCTTGTCAGAGAAGGGGAGAGTGGCCTTGATTCAGGCGGATTTTTCCCCGGAGCAGGTGTATGTGACGTCGCTGCTGCGCACATGGCAGACGGCGGATATCCTTTTTCCTGGGGCAAAACAGATTCCGGTAGACGGTCTGCGGGAGATGAACGTCGGCGATTTCGAGGGCCGAAATGCCCAGGAGATGGAGCAGGACCCGGCCTATCGGGCCTGGGCGGACAGTGATTGGGAGGGGGATATCCCCGGGGGAGAGAGTCGGGCGGCTTTTTTCCAGCGGGTGTGGGAAGCCTTTGTCCCATTGGTGGACCAGGCTTTGGAGCGGGGGGAGGAGCGTCTGGTCATTGTGGCCCACGGCGGTACCCAGGTGGCTCTGCTCAGCCGCTGCGCTCTGCCCCAGCGAGCCAACCATGACTGGCTGGTGCCCAATGGGGGCGGCTTTGTACTGGACGCCTCCCGCTGGCGGGAGGCGCGCCGGCTGTTTGTGATCGAACAGGTTCAGTATACCCGGAAGGAGGATGCAAATGTGTAAGGAGAACTCGATGCAGTATCGAAAGGATAAACGTGGAGTAAACCTCTCTGTGCTTGGCTTTGGCTGTATGCGTTTTACCCGGAGAGGGGGAGGCATTGACCTGGACAAGGCGGAAAAGGAGCTGATAGCCGCCATAGATGGGGGTGTGAACTATCTGGACACAGCCTATATCTATCCAGGCAGCGAGGCGGCTCTGGGAGAGATCCTCCGCCGCACAGGTTGTCGGAACCGGGTCTATTTGGCGACCAAGCTGCCCCATTACCTGATAAAATCGATGGAAGGGGTAGAAAAGACCTTTCGGGAGCAGCTGCGCCGGCTCCAGACCGATCATATTGACTACTATCTGATGCACATGCTGTCCGACCTGTCCGTGTGGGAAAAGCTGAAACGCATGGGGATTGAGGACTGGATTCAGAAGAAGAAGGAGACTGGAGAAATTCAGAGCATCGGCTTTTCCTACCACGGCAGTGCGGACATGTTCAAACGGCTGGTGGACGCCTATCCCTGGGATTTCTGTCAGATTCAGTATAATTATATGGATGAGACCTCCCAGGCTGGGGTGGAGGGCCTGCGGTATGCCCACAGCAGGGGCCTGCCGGTTATTATCATGGAGCCTCTGCGGGGCGGGCGGCTGGTGAATTTGCTGCCCCCAGCAGCCAAGGAGCTGTTTGTTCGGGATACAGAGGGACGAACCCCGGCGGAGCTGGCCTTCAAGTGGCTCTATGACCAGCCGGAGGTGACCTGTGTTCTGTCGGGGATGAACTCTCTGGAGATGGTGGCCCAGAATCTGGAGACCGCCTCCCGCGCTGGCCCCGGGTGTATGACGGACAGTGACCGGACCCTGGTTGCCCGGGTGAAGGAGGAGATTGCGCGGACTGTCAAGGTGGGCTGCACCGGCTGTGGTTACTGTATGCCCTGCCCGAAGGGGGTGGACATCCCTGGTACCTTCCGATGCTACAACGCCATGTACACCGAAGGGAAGGCCTCCGGCCGCCGGGACTACCTCCAGTGTACCGCCCTGCGCAAGGATACCAGCGGCGCCTCTCAGTGTGTCCAGTGCGGGGCCTGTGAGAGCCGGTGCCCGCAGCAAATCTCCATTCGACAGGAGCTGAAACGGGCCGCCCGGGAGCTGGAGACAGTTCCCTATAAGGCGGCCAAGGCTGCTGTGCAGTTGTTTCGGATCTGGTAAGAAAACCAGCAGGAAAACAGCCCCTCCCCGCTGCGTATGGGGAGGGGCTGTTCTAAAAAATGGAGGTTATCCGGTTGCCCGGGTGCTCAGGTACCGGCGGACGGTCTGTCCCCGAGCTCCTCTCTGGTGGGCGGCCAGCGCCTGAAGGGTGCGGACCCGGCTTTCTCGGCTGGTGCGCAGGTGGACGCAGACAGCCACGGCGCAGCTGATGACCAGGAAGGCGTAGAAGCTGATGCCCCGGGAAATCAGCATAGCCGGTGTGACCATAGAGGCCCCGAAGACAGGGGCAAAGGCGGAGACAAAACTGCCCTCGGCGGGGCCTACCGCCCCAGGCAGCGGCAGATTGCATACTGCCAGTGTGACCAGGGCCTGCACACCCACTACCTGGAGCCAGCTCTGGCCGGAAAAGCCAAAGGCCAGATAGACGACCCAAGGAACGGAGAACAGCAGCCCCAGCTGAAGGATACAAAGACCAAGCACCTGAAGAGTCAGGCCAGGGTTGGCCCGTACACAGGCGGCGCCCCGGGCGTATTCCGCCAACTGGCGGTCCAGCTTCTCCTGGGCAGAGGAGGGGTTCTTTACCAGCCCTGTGGCGGTAAGCAGGCGGAGTATGCGCTGGCAGATGCGGCGGGCGGGGGCGGGGAGAAACATGATCCCCATCATGCCCAGGGTGAGCAGCGTCATCACCGTCGCGCCATAGATCAGCAGCAGGCCGAGCTGGCTGCCGGCCAGCGCCCGCACGGAGGGAACCAACCACATGGCGCCGCCCCACAGCAGGGCGGCCACCTGGTAACAGGAGGCGATCAGCATCATGTTCAGGGCGCCATGGGCGGCAGGGATCTGGTCTCGGCTCATGTAATAGACCTGAGCGGGCTGGCCGCCAGTGGCGGAGGGGGTGATGGAGCTGACATAGAAGCCCACAAAGGAGTAGCCCAGACAGCGGCGGTAGGGGACCGGATGGCCCAGGCGGCCCAAAATCTGCCGGGTACACAGAGCCTCGCAGCTTACATAGCCCACCATCAGCGCCAGACCCAGCAGAACAAAGGCAGGATTCAGCTTCCGCAGGCCGGCCCACAGAAGGGGCATGGACTGTCCCCGGAGCAGAACACAGCCGGTGATCGCCATCATGACGGCCAGGAAGAGCAGCCCCAGCCAGTTTTTTCGTTCCATCATACTGCCGCCTCCTTGTTCTGGGCGATGACCGCCATCAAAGCGTTCAGACTTTCAACCTCCAGCTGTTCCCGCAGGCGGCCCATCTGGGCCGCCGCGCCGGACAGCCTTTGGCTGTCCAGCAG
Source organism: Lawsonibacter sp. (assembly GCA_022791995.1). Classification (GTDB taxonomy): domain Bacteria; phylum Bacillota; class Clostridia; order Oscillospirales; family Oscillospiraceae; genus Lawsonibacter. The sequence goes on along the minus strand of JAAWAD010000013.1, from coordinate 36,762 downwards.
AATCTCTCGAATCTCCTGTGCGCAGTTCTCCTGGCTGGCCACCCAGCCGATACCGGCACGGGCCAGCCAGCGGGCGTTGCTCCGCTCCTGCTGGAGAGCCGGGGGCCATGTGAGAATGGGGACCTGGGCAAAGATGGTCTCGAAGAGGGTGATGCCACCGGGCTTGGTGACAATCAGGTCGGCCCGAGCCATATAGTCCCACACCCGGTCGGTGTAGCCCACCACCTGAATGCTGGGCCAGCGGCCCTGAAGGCGGCGGAACAGCTTTTGGTTCCGACCGGTGATGATGGTGACATGGGTGTTGGGGATGCTGTCCAACGCTTGATAGAAGGACAGATCCCGGGGCAAAAGTCCCAGGCCGCCGCCCATAATCAGCAACTCCCTTTTCTTACCCCGGCCCGCCGGGCGGCGGGGGAGGGTGCGGAACTCCTCCCGTACCGGGATGCCGGTGACACACACCAGCGCAGGGTCTACCCCCTTCTCTGCCAGGGCCCGACGGACCTCATGGCTGGGGACCAGGTAGCAGTCGGTGTTCTGGTTGATCCACTCGGGGTGAGAGGTCACGTCGGTGACGCAGGTAATCAAGGGCAGATCCAGCCCCGATTCTCCCTTCAGCCGGGACATGAGCTGGGCGCACAGAGGATGCGTAGCGATGACGGCGTCGGGCTGGCGCGCCTGAAGCAACTGCGTCAGCTTGTCCAGAAACAGGTCCTCCATAGGAGGGCGGGCATCGGGGTGGCCCAGGGCAGTGAGCTTATAATAGGTATTAAACAGGTGGGTCCCATGGGTGACCACCAGATTAAAGCACTTGTACATGGCCTCAGACAGGTTGGGCATAGCGTAGGCGGGGAGATCCAGAACCTCTGCCGACGCCCCGGGGAAGCTGTGCAGCAGCTGCTGGCGCAGGGATTGGGAGGCGGACCAGTGGCCCATGCCAAACTTGCCAGTTAAAATCAGGATATTCACGGTACATCCTCCTCGGCGATTTTCTTGAAGTTAGTATACCAGGGATTTCTTAAAAAGACAGGGGTAGAATTCTTAAAACTTTATGAAGAAAATCGGAAGAGGAGAACGATTGCGCTGATCCGTGTAAAAAAGCACCCGGTTCCGTGGGGAACCGAGTGCTTTTGCGTCGAAATCAGTAGAAGATGTCCACCAGGAAGGTGGTGAAGAAGGGGACATAGGTCAGAAGCATCAAATCAACGAACAGCAGGATATAGAAGGGGACGGCCTCCTTGATAAATGAGCCGGTTTTGCACTTGGTGATGGAGCAGGTGACGAACATCAAGGTGCCCATGGGAGGAGACAGAGCGCCAATGGCGTTGTTGAAGATATAAATCATGGCGAACTGAATCTCGTTGATGCCATAGCTGGCGGCGATGGGGGCCAGCAGGGGCACCAGGATAATCATGGAGGCGTTGCCCTCGATGAACATACCCACCAGAAGCAGGAAGACGTTGATAATAAACAGGAAGACATACTTGTTGTCAATAACCTGTACAATATACGCGGTGAGCTGCTGGGGAATGCGCTCCTTGGTCAAAATCCAGGAGAAGACGCAGGCGGCCGACACGATGAGCATGATGGAGGTGGTGGTACACACGGTCTCCTTCAGGCCCTGGAGCATGTCCTTGATCCGCATTTCCTTGTAGAACAGGCCCAGGATCATGGCGTAGATGATGGCTACAGCTCCGGCCTCAGTGGCGGTGAAGACGCCGATACGGATACCGCCAATGATGATAATGGGCAGGCACAGGGGAAGAATAGCCGGCTTTGTGGCCTTAATAAAGCCCGAGGCGGTAATCTTTTCTGTGCGCATGGGGGCGTAGCCGCGCTTTTTGGAGACAAATCGGACCAGAATCATCATGGAGGCACACAGGATAGTGCCCACACCCAGGCCGGAGATGAACAGCTTGCCGATTGACACGTTGGCGATGCAGCCGTAGAGGATCATGGCGATTCCAGGAGGAATCAGGGGGGTAATCATGGAGGAGGCGGCTGTGACGACCGTGGAAAATTCCCGGGAGAAGCCCTTGGCCTCCATCTCGGGGACCAGCATTTTGGCCTCCATAGCTGCGTCAGCCAGGTTGGAGCCGGACAGGCCGCCCATCAGGGTGGACAGCAGCACGTTTACCTGGGCCAGACCGCCGGACATCCGGCCGGTAATCATGGCGCAGAAATCCATGATGCGTTTGGTTACGCCGGTGTAGTTCATGAACACGCCGGCACAGACAAAGAAGGGCACGGCCAACAGAGAGATGCTCTCTGTGCCAGTGATGGCCTGCTGGGCAAAGACCACCGCGTTGACATTGGGGTTCATCACAAAGTAGATGGCGGAGCCACCCAAGATAGAGATGAACACGGGGACCTTTAAAAACAGCAGGATCAGCATGACCGCAGCGGACAGACCTAGCACACTATTCACAGTTCAGCCGCCTCCTTTGCCTCAGATTTGACGCCCTTGATGATGGAATAGAAGTAGCTGACAATCATCAGTACGAAGGATACAGGGGCAATACCGTAAATGACGGCATAGGGGATGTCCAGCATAGGGGTAGAGCGTCCGCTCTTGACGAAAATCTGAATAAAGCCCAAGCTCTGAATGAACAGATAGGCCAGAACCAGGACCACCACCACAGAGATGAGCCAGTCGATCAGCTTCTGGAGCTTTTTGGGGAACATGTCCACCACCATCTCAATGGCCACGTGGTTGCCCGTGCGGAAAGCCGCACCGCCGGCGGCGAAGACAATCCAGACCATACAGGCCAGCTGTACCTCCTCCAGCCAGGTGAAGGGCTGGGAGAAGATGTAACGCCAGGCCACACCCGCAACCGTCAGGATAATCAGAATGGCCAGCGTGATACAGGCCACCACGATATCCAGATTGCAAAGCAGGGTCAATGCTTTGTTATCCTTCTTCATAAATCTCCCTTTCTCGCAAAAACGAAGGCACGGCGGAAGGCGGAGCCTCCCGCCGTGCTGCTTCTAAACAGGATAGGACTAAGAGCCTGTCATCAGGCGCCCATAGCGGCACGGACGGTGTCGTACAGGCCGTCGCTCCAGCCGAATTCGCTGCTTCTCTCATAGAAAGCCATCGCCTTGGTACGGAAGCCTTCCAGGACCTCCTCGGTGGGATCCACCACGGTGACGCCCTCGTCCTTCATCAGCTGGAGATACTCCTGCTCCGCCTCGGCCTGGACCTCGTTGTTATAAACGCCGGCCTCCTTGCCAGTCTCCAGCAGCCAGCCCTGCTGCTCCTCGGTGAGGGAGTTGAACCAGTCGTTGGAGCAGACCCAAGTGGTGAAGTTCAGCACGTGGCCGTCCAGGATGAGGTACTTGGCCACCTCGTGAAGCTTGCGGCCGTACAGGGTGGACAGGGGATTCTCCGCGCCGTCGATGGTCTTGGTCTGAAGAGCCTGGTACACATCGCCCAGGGCCATGCCGGTGGAGCTGGCGCCCAGAACGTCAAAGCCCAGGGACTGGATCTTGTTGGTCGGGACGCGGATCTTCATGCCGGCCAGATCGTCCACAGTGTTCACCGGGGCGACGGTCAGGGTGTGACGGGCGCCATAGGCCCAGTTGGAGGCCAGCAGCTTCAGGCCCTTGGCCTCCAGCTGCGCGCACTGCTCCTTGTACCAGTCGGATTCAATCAGGGTCCAGCACTGCTCCCAGTTGTCGAACAGGAAGGGGCCAAAGACGATGCCGAAATCAGGCACGCCGTAGTCTGCGTAGAAGGCGCCGTCGGCCAGGGTGGAGACGTTCTCGCCCAGGAGCATGGAGTCGATGAGCTCAGACTTGTCACCCAACTGGGAGTCGGGGTAGAGGACGATCTCCATGGTGCCGCCGGATCTCTCATCCAGCAGCTCGGCCCACTTCTGGGCGGCCTGGCCCACCGGCTCGCTCAGGCTGTTCTCAAAGCCGAGCTGGAGGGAAACCTTGTCCCCGGAGGGAGCAGGAGTGGGGGTTCCAGAGGTGCCGCCTGTGGAACCCCCGGAGGTGGCGCCTCCGCCAGAGGTGTTGCCGCCCCCGCCGCAGGCGGTCAGGGTGACTGCCAGCACGCTGGCAGTCATGAGAGAAATCAGTCTTTTCATTTTCATGTTCATTTTTTCCCCTTTCAAAATATGTGTGATCTATCCTTTGAACCACCGCAGGTTACACGGTGAAGTCCAACACAACCTTCAGCATCTTGCCGGCGTTGGCCGCAAACTCCTCAAAGGCCTTGGGGGCGTCGGTCCAGGCGTAGGTATTGGTGACAATCTTCTCCAAGTCCACGCCGCCTGCCTTCACCAGGTCGATCAGCTCCTCAAAGTCCTGCTTCAGGGCGTTGCGGGAGCCGTAGATGTTCAGCTCCTTTTTCTGGATGATGGTGAAGAAGAAGTCGTCAATGTTCCGCTTGGATACGCCGATGAGCACCACCCGGCCGCCGAAGCAGGCGGCATCAATGCAGTTCTGGAAGGTCTGCGGCATACCCACCGCCTCGATGGTCACATCAAAGCCGTTGCCGCCGGTGAACTCCTTTACACCGTTCTCCAGAGCCTCGGGAGAGTTGTTCAGCAGCTTGTGGTCCAGACCGAAGGTCTGATAGGCGTAATCCAGCTTTTCAGGCGCTACATCGCAGATGGTGACCTCGCCGCCCTTGGCCTTGGCTGCCACAGCAGCCAGCACACCGATGGTGCCCGCGCCCACTACCAGGACCTTGTCCCCAGCCTTCACCTGACCCCGGGATACCCCGTGATAGCTGATGCAGAAGGGCTCGATCAAAGCCAAAGTCTTGGGGGGCAGGCCCTTGCCGTCGTAGATGCGCTCGATGGGCATGGTGATATACTGAGAGAAAGCACCCTGGCGCTGAACGCCCATAGTTTGGTTGTCGGTGCAGGCGTTTACCAGGCCCCGCTGGCAGGAGTAGCAGCTGCCGCAGTTAAAGTAGGGGTTGCAGGTGACGATCATGCCGGGCTTGAGTCCCTTGTCATTGGCGCCGATCTCCACAATCTCAGCGGAGAACTCGTGTCCGGGGATGCAGGGGTAGACCACATAGGCGTTGCCTCCCCGATAGGAGCCCAGGTCACTGCCACAGATGCCGCCGTACAGCAGCTTCAGCAGGGCCTCGCCCTCCTTAGGAACGGGTTTCTCCATCTCTGTGATGATGACCTTTCCAGGCTCCGGCATTTGAATCGTTTTCATGGTTGCGGTACCTCCTGATCTTCAAAGTTTGTGTAGAGCCGCCGTCCGGCGACAGACATATGATGTATACAACTAAGCTGCGACAAGCATAAAACTTTTCAAGCGAGGTGTCAATACTTAGTTCACAAATTACTTCAAATTTATATATTATACACAAAAACCGCCATATAAATTAGGGCAAAAAACCGAAGCAAGAAGGATGAGAACATGTTTCAAGGAAAACGGAAGGGTAAAGTTCAGCGCGGGCGAGTGGGGGCTTATTGTATACAACAGGAAGTGAGAGGTGTCTGTTGACGCACGGAAAAATTTTCTTGCACATTGGGTCAGCAGCGGCTATACTATTAAAAATCAGATTGGAAAAGGAGGACAACTGCCGTGCCGGGTAAGGAGAGCTTGAAAAGTCGGGCCTATCACACCATCAAGCAGAAAATTGTCACCTGCGAATACGCCCCCCGAACCCTCCTCAACGAGGAGCTGCTGCGGGAGGAACTTCACGTCAGCCGCACACCCATCCGGGATGCCCTGAGCCGTCTGGAACAGGAGGGGATGATCACAATTCTTCCCAAAAAGGGCATCATGATCTCGGATCTTTCCATTCAGGACATCAATATGGTGTTTGAGGTTCGGCAGATGTATGAGCCCTATGCGCTGCTCCACTATGGATCTCAAATACCCTATGAGACCTTGATGTGCTTTTGGGAGCTCTTTTCTCACCCGGAGCAGATGGTTGGCTGGGCCGACCAGTACGAGGCGGATGATGCTTTCCACAGCGCTATCATGAACGCCATGCCCAATCGTTATCTTCACCAGAGCTATGAGTGGATTCGCACCCAGAATCTGCGCTTCCGTGTGATGAGCGGCAACGCCAGCCAGGATCGCCTGGGGGAGACTTACCGGGAACACAAGGAGATCCTCACCGCCTGCCTGAAGCAGGACTGGCCTGCGGCAGCGGAGGAGATGCACCGGCACCTGACTGCTTCAAAGAATGCCACCTTTGACCTGCTGCTGAAGCGAGGAACGCTGAAGGAGCCAGAGGAAGAGGGGCTGAGCTGAGAGATTGCTTCCAGCCAAAACCCCCGCCAGACCGTCCGTGCCAGTGGCGGTTTTGCTGTATCCAAACGACAGTCCTTTCGGATTATACCACATATTCCACAAAAGGACAAGATGGGGATTTCCAATTTCGGGCCTTGCCAAGAATGCGGGAAATTGCTATAATTATGTAAATCGCCGCACAGGATAGAAGGCGGCGGAGAAGGAGAGACAAACCATGTATAGACACAGACGCATCCCTGCCGTTTTGCTGGCGGCATCCATGCTGTTTTCTGCGCTTCCCCCCTCTCTGGCGGCGGAATCCAAGACGGCAGACACGGCCAGGGCCAGCCTGTCAGCCACCGTGCGCATTGACCGGGCCCAGACCATTGAGACGCTGCGGGATCGAACGATTCAAGCGGAGCTGTTTCAGGGGAGCAAGCTTCTGGGCAAGGTGGACCTGACGCGGACGGGCAGCAAGAGCTTGGGCGGCTGTCCGGCACAGGTCACCCAGCGGGACTGGCAGGGCAGCGAGCTAAACGGAAATACTCCGCCAGGCGCTCTGGACCTGACGGTGGATGGCCTGGAGCCGGGGAACTACACACTGCGGTTTACCGGTCAGGGCTACCGCACCTGTCAGACCAGCTTTGCAGTAAAGGATTACAATGTCTATGTGGAGGTGGGAACCGGAGACGGCACCTTCACCCTGGGCGACCTGAACGGGGACGGCACTGTGAATGCCACAGATCGGAACGCCCTGTCCGCCGCCTTGGGTAGCCAGACAGCGGAGGACCGAAAGACATACGATCTGAACGGCGACGGAAAAATTGATATTATCGATTTGGCATATGTCAACCGGAATCTACAGATTCCCCAGGCCCAGCCAGAGGTGAAGGAGACCGTCTGCATTGCGCCGGCGCTGGACCAGGAAAAGACTGTGGGGAAGATGGATGGTACGACCTTCCAGGGGGACCTCTCCAATCTGTTCCTGGACAATGAGGAGAGCATAACCTTCTATGCGGAGAAAAAGGATCAGATTGTGATTCCACTGGTGCTGGAGAAGGGCGTAGAGGCCCAGGAGGTGCAGGTCGCCACACCAGACACTGGGGCAGGGGCGGTTCTGGCTGGCTTCGTTACGGTAGAGGACGCCGGTGGGGCTGTGTATGGTCCCTTTGACTTCTCTACAGGCAAGGCCGTGCCCACCGGAGTCCATGCTTTGGATCCAACCCCGGGCAGCAACGTGATTACCATTTCCCTAGGGAAGCGGGTGGTGGTGAAGACCATTACCATTACTGTGACCAAAACGGAAGATGACCAGGGGTACGCCGTGGTAAAGTCGGTCCAGTTTTTGAAGGATATTGTACCGGAGGATCTGTCAGAGCCCAATACGGAGGTCACTGGCCTGCGGGCCGAGGCAGGGGACGCACAGGCGGCTCTCACCTGGAAGGAGCTGCCCAATGTATCCGGTTATCAGGTGGAATACTGGCAGAAGGAGAAGGAGAGCACCCGCCGCCGCCTTCAAGTGGATGTGCCCAAAGCCCAGGTTACCGGTCTGGAGAACCTGAAAACCTACTGCTTTACGGTGACTCCGGTGGACGGGAACTGGACAGGGCAGACCTGTAAGGCGGTAGAGGCCACGCCCCTTCCCGCCAAAGCGCCTGACGCTCCCGATATGGTGAGTGTTGCCGAGCTGGACGCCAGCCTCCGGGTTTCCTGGAAGGTCAGTAAGACGGCCACCTATTACGAGGTGTACTATACAGACCAGGAAAACGCCCCGATTGCCTCCTACCGGCAGGCGGGGGGGCGGGTGGCCAGTGCTCCGCTGACCATTGACGGTCTGACCAACGGCACGACATACTACCTCTATGTGGTAGCGGGGAACGAGATTGGGAAGAGCAGCCCCTCCCGCATTTCGTCGGGAACCCCCGAGGCCACCGATTACAGCCGTCCGGAGGGAATCCCTACCGAGGGGATCCTGGACAACGGCAAAATTTCCAGCGTTCGTCTGGCGGATGCCGGGAACTATGACAGCGCGTCTTACACTGCCGCCGCCCCCTTTAAGCCGGAAAATATGATCGATGGGGATTTCCACACCCACTGGACGGCCTCCAGCAACTTTATGCGCAACGAGCATGTGATCTGTACCTTTACAGAGCCAGTGGACCTGTCCGCAGCCATCTGGGTCCCGCGGCTGGACGGGAGCTATCCCTCCAACATGCGGGCCTATAGCGTCCGGGTCTGGTATCAAGGGGACGATCTGAACGGCCCTGGTACGCTGCTGGTTCCTGATCCGGAAAAGGGAGGAATTGATAACGGCGGTACCAGCAATGCTGAGGTGGGAACCTGGCCCAACATCCCCAATTTTTCCACTGCGGCTGTTCAGCGGTTTGGCATTCTGCCCTTCGGGCCAGTGAAGAATGTTGCCAAGATCAGCTTGGCTGTGGAGCAGCAGGATTACACCCAGATCAGCCTGTCGGAACTGATGTTTATGGAATACGACCCGTCCCGCAGCCTGCCGGACAACATTGCAGCCCTCTTTGCCGACGAGCTGCATACCACGCTGGACACTGGCGTGGATCAGGCGGCGATTGACGCGCTGAAGGCCCGGCTGGACAGCGACGAGCGGCATTACTATCTGAACCTGGAGGTTCTGGAGGACGAGCTGGCCCTGGCTCAGGAGCTGCTGGCCGGCAAGTCCAGCGGCGCGGTCCTGCGTCAGGTGGAGTATCCGTATGAGGACGGCTCCCTCCGATTCAACCCCATTGCTCGAAGCAATGCTGCCGACGGCACGAAGTACGGCCAGGGGGGCAGTGAGCTTCAGCCTCTGGGCGTGGCAGCCGGAGCGGGCGACGAAATTACCATCTATGTCCAGCAGATCCCCGAGGGGGGGAAGGTGACGGTGTATGCCTCTCAGTACAACGCGGAGGCCTCCACCTGGTTGGCCCAGGTGGGCGTCCTGGAGAATGGCCGGAATATCTTGACCATCCCCAAAATTGGTAGCCAGAACACCCCCAGAGGGGGCAGCCTGTACTTTACCTACAGCGGACCGAAGACAGAGAATATGGCCTTCCATGTCCGCCGGGCCGTGAAAATTCCTGTGCTGGAGCTGTCCGACTGGTACAGCCTGGAGGAGACCGCCCGGAAACAGGTCATTCAGGCCTATGTGGATGAGCTGAGCGCTTATGTAACCGCACAAGGTATCAATAACACCAACGCAACCACAAGCTGGAAGAATGTGACGGAGATTTCCATGCCCACTGTGCTGCTGTCCATCCCGGCCAGCACCGTGAAGGGGACCAACCTGGCGGACAACCTCTACCAGAATGTGCTGGCCTGGGAGGATCTGATGCACATTTGCAAGACCACTCAGGGCATCGACAAGACCTATGCAGACAACGACATGACCACCCGCCAGAATATCCGGTGTATGCAGATGTTTGCCGGAGCTTTCATGTACGCGGCGGGGAACCATGTGGGCATCGGCTATCGCTCCTGCGGCGGCATGACCGGAGGTGTGCCCATCTCCCGTCTGCCGGCGAACACTACCGCCAACCAACTCTTCGGCTGGGGCATCGCCCACGAGATTGGCCACAATATGGACAAGCTGGGCCGGGCGGAGATCACCAACAACCTCTACTCTCTGATGGTGCAGACCTATGACGGGAAGCAGAATACCCTGGCCTCCCGTCTGGAGAAGAGCGGTAAATACCCCGCCATCTTTACCAAGACTGCCCAGGGTTACCCCGGGGAGTCCAACGATGTCTTTGTCCAGCTGGGTATGTACTGGCAGCTCCATCTGGCCTATGACAACGGCGCGTCTCCCATGGCCTTCTACAACCAGTTCTTCAAGGACTGGAAGGCGGGAACCTACACCAAGGGCGGCGCCTATACCTACGAGGAAAAGGTGGCCCTGACCGCCTGCGGTGTGGCCAAGAAAGATCTGACCGAGTTCTTTACCCGCTGGGGCATGACCCTGAGCGAGCAGGTGACAGACCAGCTGAAGACCTACCCCGCGGAGGAGCGGGCTCTCTGGTACCTCAGCGATCAAAGCCGCCGGGACCGGCTGGCAGGTAAAACAGCCTCCGCCGGCACAGTGACAGCGAAAGCGGCCCTGTCCGGGGAGCAGGATGTGGTGGTGACCATCACGCCCAGTATCACCGGAGCGGTTCAGGGCTATGAGATTCTGCGCGGCGGAGTTCCCATCGCCTTTGTGGTCCCGGAGGAGGGGAAGCCGGTTACCTACACTGACCATATCGGCTCTGCCAACCATCGAGTCTTCTCCTATCAGGTGAAGGCCTACGACACCCTGGGCGGCCAGGTGGGCCAGACAGCGGAGGCGGGAGATGTCCGCATCGCCTATGACAAGACCGTTCCGGCGGAGGCGTACACGGTTGTGCAGGATGGGAACACAGTTACCTTTACTTTGAACAGCCTTACCGATGTCTCCGGTGTAAAATTCCCAGAGAGCTTGCCGGAAGGAATGTTTGAGGTGAAGGTCACCTGCGGGGATAACGAGGAAAGCAAGGAAGTCAGTGTCCGCACAGGCAGCTTTGGCGATCTGATTCCGGGAGCCGGAGGCGGAAGGCTGGCCTACTTCCAGAAAGAAAACGCACAGGCGGATGACACCCGTATCTGGACCTATACCGTGAAGAAGGTTACGGTCACCGGTGTGCCGGACGGAACCGAGATTCAGCTGATCTCCTATGCGGGAGACGATGTGGCATTCCTGGAGAAGGGGGCCGTGGGCGTGCTGGAAAAGGAGTACCGCTATGGCGAAGGGACCGGTGATGTGATCCCGGCAGGCACTTTGATCATTGCGGGTACCTATCGGTGCAACCCAGTCTTTGCCAGCGTAGAGCTCCGGGGTTGCTTCACCGAGACCACGGACGAGGGAGAGGTGACGGAGGAGATCCGGCCTCTGGACGGCAAGCTCCTTGTCTTTGCCGAGGTCCACGCCGACGGCCTGGTCAGTGACATCAGCGACGGGCTGTTCCTCTTCATTCCGAACGTTCAGAAAGAGGCGGAGCTTCAGGGAGAAACCAGCAAATGCGACGGCGTGAACCTGCTGCCCAGCCGGATGCAGGCGGTGCTCAAGCGCACCAGCCAGGCTGGCAGCGCGGACGCGGAGCGGACCACGGCAGAGACCATGTGGATTGAGACCCCGGGAGGGGCTGATCTGCCTGCCATTGTTCTGGAGGGAGAGGAAGCATGAAAAAGTGGAATCAACTGCTGGCCGTATTGCTGGCGCTTTCCCTGACGGCTGTGCCGACGGGTGCTGTCTCCCTCCGGGTGGAGGGAAACAGCGCCAACTCTCAGCTGACCCTCCAGGACCTGGATAAGCCGGTCTACGGCGTTCAGGTGGAGCTTACCCTGAATGGGACCTATACTGCGGAGAGCTTCACCGCTGCTGGGCAGGGGACGGCTTACGGCTGCTGTACCGCCCAGACCAGCGGCGGTAAGACCACCATGACCATCTATATGGACTCCCCTCAAAATCTGAACAGCGGGGGCAGTGTGGCTCTGGGCCAGCTGAGCATCGGAAATGGTGCTCTGCCCCAAAAGGCGGAAGTGACGCTCCTGGACCGCGACCTGCGGGGAGAGGACGGGAAAACGCAGGAGAGCGCCGCCGTTCTGGACGGTCGTACAACATCCAACCCAAGCCCTGGAGGGTCCTCCTCCAGCGGCTCGGGCAGCGAGGGAAATGGAGAATCCGGCTATACCATCCAAATTGAGTCCGGGCGGCACGGGACCATTCGGGTCACCCCCACCAGTGCGCAGAAGGGAGAGACTGTCACCCTTACCGTGAAGCCGGACGCAGGCTGGACCCTCACCGGCCTGACCGTTACCGCCGGGAAGAAGGAGGTTCCTCTCACTGAAAAGGAGAAGGGGACCTACACCTTCACCATGCCGGCAGCCGGGGTAAAGGTCCAGGGGACCTTCGCCCTGGAGGAGGGGGGCGGCGCCCCGCTGCCCTTCATCGATGTGCCCCAGGACAGCTGGTTTTACGAGGCTGTGCGGTACGCCTATGAGAAGGGAATCATGTCGGGTTCCGGGGAGGATATCTTTACCCCGGACCAGACGACAAGCCGCGGGATGATTGTTACCATCCTCTACAGCCTGGAGGGAAAGCCGGCTGCCGGAACGGCCCGGTTTGACGACGTGTCCTCCTCTGACTGGTTTGCCAAGGCGGTGGCCTGGGCCGCCGCCAACGGGGTGGTCAGCGGCTATGGAGACGGCCGGTTTGGCCCTAACGACCCCATCACCCGGGAGCAGCTGGCCCTGATTCTGCGGGGCTACGCCAGACTCCAGGGGAAGGACGTGGCGGCAGAGGCCGACCTGTCCGCCTTTGCCGACCGGGGGGAGATCAGCACCTACGCCCTGGAGGCAGTGGAGTGGGCGGTGGCCCGGGGTCTCATCAGCGGCACCAGCCCCGACACCCTCAGCCCCGCCGGGAGGGCCACTCGGGCCCAGGCGGCTGTGATCCTTAAAGGTTTTTGTGAAAACGTAATTGCAGGATAAGAGATTGACCCCGGAGCGCTTGACGCTCCGGGGTTTTTCACGGTCTGGATTTTCGGGAGGAGCTGTGGTATAATTTAGACACAAGGGAGGAATATGTGTGAAAAAATTGGGAGTGCTTCTGTTTCTGCTGTCTTTGTGCGGGCTTCTGGCAGGGTTTTCAGATGTAGAGGCTGGCAGCTGGTACGCCAGGCCAGTGGATGAAATGGCTCAAGCCGGCTGGGTTTCTGGCTATTCGGACGGGACCTTCCGTCCAAACAGAACCGTGTCCGCCGCTGAGTTTGTCACCCTGACAGCCCGCTGTGCCGGGATAGATCCGGTCCAGGGGCAGGCGGAACACTGGGCAGCAGGGGACCTGGAGGCCGCGCTTCAAGCGGGATGGTACGACTGGGATGAGCTTCCTCCCACAGGGGAGCGGTTCGATCAGCCCATTTCCCGAAAGCTGGCGGTGAAAATCCTGATGAAGGCCCTGCTGCCCCAGGCCCAGGGGGACTATGTCACCCAATCCCAGAAAATTCAGGACTTTGTCCAGTTGGATGGCCACTATTATTCGGCGGTGCTGGCCGCCTATGCCAGCGGTGTGATCTCGGGAGACGCCGAGGGAAATTTCCGCCCGGACAGCAGTCTGACTCGGGCGGAGGCCTGCGTTATGTTCCAGCAGGCTGTGGCAAAGGCGAAAAAAACAACCCAGCCGGTACCTGGACCTGAGTCCATTTCAAAGCCGGCTGTATCTGCTGCGGGGAGCGTCTCGCAAAACGGTTGGCTACAGGTGAAGGGAACCCAGTTGTGTAATGAAGCGGGGGAGCCTGTTGTTCTGCGAGGGATGAGCAGCCACGGTCTCCAGTGGTATTCCCAGTTTGCTCAGGCCCAAGCCATTGGAAACACAGCAGATTTTGGGGCCAACCTGTTTCGGGTCGCCATGTACACCGAAGAAGGAGGATATCTCAGCCGGCCGGAAGAGATGCGTCAGCGGGCGGTAAAGGCGATTGAAGCGGCCATTTCCCGGGATATGTATGTCATTTTGGATTGGCACATTCTGTCCGACGGCAATCCTATGGACCGTGTGGCAGAGGCAGAATCCTTTTTTGGGGAGATAGCCTGGCTGTATCGGGACTGTCCCAATTTGATTTATGAAATCTGCAATGAGCCCAATGGGAATATATCCTGGGCCGAGGATGTGAAGCCCTACGCCCAGCGGGTGGCGGCGGCCATCCGGGCTAACTCCCAAGGGGTCATCCTGATTGGTAGCCCCACCTGGAGCCAGGACATCCACCTGGCTGCCGCGGCCCCCCTGGAGGGGGAGAATCTGATGTACACCCTCCATTTCTATGCCGGAACCCATGGGAGTTGGTTGCAGGACCGGATGGACAGTGCGCTGTCTGCTGGTCTGCCCATCTTTGTTTCCGAGTGGGGGACCAGCCAGGCGGACGGCAGCGGCGGCGTATTTGTCAAAGAATCGGAGGATTGGCTGGACTTTTTGGAGGAACGCGGGATCAGTTGGTGCAACTGGTCCCTGTGTGATAAGGCAGAGAGCTCCGCCGCTCTCCGCCCCGGAACCGCTTCAGACGTGCTCTGGACGCAGGAGGACCTGAGCGAGTCAGGGCAGTTTGTTTTTTCCAGGCTCCGTGGGGAAGGAGACCTGGCTTTGGAAGCAAAATAGAGATTTTGAAAAATTTTGTCTTTCCCTCTATGCAAATGGAAAGAATTATATTAAAATAGGGGAAACAAATCGGACAGGAGGGTTCAGCAATGGAGCAGCCAAAGTATAAGCGCGTTCTCTTGAAAATCAGCGGAGAGGCCCTGGCGGGGGAGGCCTCCCGGGGTCTGGATTTCCAGGTGATCGGCCAGGTGTGCGACGTGATCCGCCGCTGTGTGGAGCTGGGAGTTCAGGTGGGTGTCGTCGTGGGCGGCGGCAACTTCTGGCGGGGAGTCAAGGACGGCGGCGGTCAGATGGTCCGGGTCCGGGCCGACCACATGGGGATGCTGGCCACAGCCATCAACGCCCTGGCGGTGGCCGATGTGCTGGAGCAGAAGGGGGTCCAGGTCCGGGTGCAGACCGCCATTGAGATGCGTTCGGTGGCCGAGCCCTACATCCGCTCCCGGGCCATTCGGCATTTGGAGAAGGGACGGGTGGTCATCTTTGGCTGCGGCACCGGCAACCCCTTCTTCTCCACGGATACCGCCGCTGTGCTCCGGGCCGCCGAGATTGATGCCGACGTCATCCTGTTGGCCAAAAACATCGACGGGGTGTACTCCGCAGATCCCAAGCAGGATCCGAATGCCAAGAAATATGATGCCATTACCTATGACGATGTACTGGCCCAGCATCTGAAGGTGATGGACTCCACCGCAACCTCTCTGTCCATGGACAATAAAATCCCGGTGCTTCTCTTTGCCCTGAAGGACCCGGAGAATATCCTCCGGGCCGTGATGGGAGAGAAGATCGGGACGATTGTGGACTGTTGAAGAACAAGATCAAGAGAAAACAATGTGAGGAAAGGAAGGACTGACCATGAGCCCTGAGATCAAAAGCTATGACGAGAGAATGCTGAAAACCATTGAGGTGGTAAAAGCCAACTTCGCCTCCGTGCGGGCAGGCCGGGCTAATGCCGGTGTGCTGGACCGCATCACGGTGGAGTATTACGGCACGCCCACCCCTCTGAATCAGGTGGCCAACATCGGCTCTCCAGACCCCCGGACTCTGACCATCCAGCCCTATGACATGTCGCTGATGAAGGCCATTGAAAAGGCGATTCAGACCTCAGACCTGGGCATTAACCCCCAGAACGACGGCCGGGTGATCCGACTGGCGTTCCCGCAGCTCACCGAGGAGCGCCGCAAGGATCTGACCAAGCAGGTGCGCAAGTACGGCGAGGAGGGAAAGGTGGCCCTGCGGAATATCCGCCGGGACGCTATGGACGACGTCAAGAAGAAGACGAAGAAGTCTGAGCTCACCGAGGACGACCAGAAGAAGCTGGAAAAGGAGCTTCAGGAGCTGACCGACAAGCGGTGCAAGGAGATTGACGATCTGACCGCCAAGAAGGAAAAGGAGCTCATGGCGGTGTAGTCCTGCTCCAGATAGGGGGTGGAAAGGAATGAGCGAGGTTATAACTGAAAAGGAGCAGGCAACTGCGTTGATGGATAAATATGTCGATCTGCAACGAATTAAGACAGCTCCAGACAGAGACAGCGAAATCGAATATCAAATCAGAATTACAAAGGCCAAGCTGGAAGCTCTCGGTATTGTAACCGAAAAGCTGGATAAATAAAGAGCGGGCCCCCTTTCGCAAGGGGGCCTTTGATTCCACACAGCGAGAAAGCGTATAAAGGAGCGACCGCCAATGGCCCTCTTTGTCAAAAAACAGAATCCGGCGGAGCCCAGGGTGGACTTTTCCCATCTGCCCCGGCACATTGCCATCATTATGGACGGCAACGGCCGGTGGGCGAAAAGGCGGGGGCTGCTCCGCACAGCCGGCCACGCCGCGGGGGCGGAGACCTTTCGTACCATTGCCACCTACTGCCGGGACATCGGCCTGGACTATCTGACGGTGTACGCCTTCTCCTCGGAAAACTGGAAGCGCCCGGAGGAGGAGATCTCCGCCATCATGGGCCTGCTGAAGAAATATCTGCTGGAGGCCATTGGCCGGATGGAGCGGGACCGAGTGAAAATGGAGTTTTTCGGCGATTTGACCCCGCTGACCCCGGAACTGCGTGCGCTCTGCGAGCGCACACGGGAGATTTCCCGGCATTATGAGGGCTGTCAGGTGAATATCTGTCTGAACTATGGGGGCCGGGATGAGCTGGTGCAGGCAGCCCGGGCCTTTGCTCTGGACTGTGTGGAGGGCCGGGCGGACCCCAACCACCTGACCCAGGAGCAGCTGGGGGGATACCTCTACTCACGGGGGGTGCCCGACCCGGATCTGGTCATCCGCACCAGCGGGGAGCTGCGCCTGTCCAACTTCCTGCTGTGGCAGGCGGCCTACTCCGAATTTTATATCACCGATGTGCTGTGGCCGGATTTCTCCAGAGAGGAGCTCCACCGGGCCATTGCGGCCTATCAAAGCCGGGACCGCCGGTTTGGAGGTGTGTAACATGGCGACAAGAATTGTTGTGGGGTTGGCCCTGGGGCCGGCATTTCTGCTTGCGCTGTTTCTTCTGCCTCCTCTGGGGCTGGGAGGGGTGGCGGCTGCCATCGCCGCTATGGCCTCCTTCGAGCTGCTGCGGGCCACAAAGGTGGCCCACCACAATGGGATGTATGTCTACACCGCACTGGCCGCCGCCGTGATTCCCCTGGGACACAGCCTGGGCTATGGCAGCTGGACGACACGGGCCGTGTCCATCCTGCTGATGGCAGCGCTGTTTCTCCCGGCATTGCGCCGGTACGCCACTCCGAGCGAAATTCGCTTTGAGCATATCATTGTCTGCCTCTTCGGCGGTGTGGGTATCCCTCTGTTTTTGTCCGCTCTGGTTCAGCTGAAGCGCTTTGAAAACGGGCAGCTCTATGTGCTGCTCCCCATTATCTGCGCCTTTACCACCGACATCGGCGCCTATTTCGCCGGGGTCTTTCTGGGAAAGCACCGGGGGATTACCCAGGTCAGCCCCAATAAGTCCCTGGAGGGCTACATAGGCGGCGTCCTTTCCGGGTGTCTGTTTATGCTGGTCTATGGTCTGCTGGTGCAGAATTTTGGCGGAATTGCGGTGAAGCTTCCAGTCATGGCTCTCTATGGCCTGCTGGGCAGTGCCGTGGCAGAGATGGGGGATCTGTCCTTTTCCCTCATCAAGCGGCAGTGCGGCGTGAAGGATTACGGCACCCTTCTCCCTGGACACGGCGGGATGCTGGACCGCTTCGACTCCACCATCTTTGCCGCCCCCATGCTGCTGCTGCTGGTGGAAATTCTGCCCGCGTTTTAGGCGCGCTCTCCTGTCCTGCCGTCACCCGTGTAAGGCGGAAAGGACCTCTTGACGCAGGCCCAATCCGAAGAGATAATAGGCGTGGGTGTAGCGGGCAAGGTACCAGGAGAGAATCTCGTCGAAGGCGTCGGCTTCGGCGGGGTCCAGCCGGGCTCTCAGCTGTTCGGCGGCGGTCTCATAGGCCAACTCCGCCTCCTGGAACTCCGGGAGCTGTTGGCAGAAGGCGTAGACCTGCTCGGGGATGTAGGGATTGTCAAGGAATAGTGTATTGAGGATGTTGTTCATGTAATCCCGCTCCTAACATGTAATTTAGTGACACTTCTATTATAGATGTAATTTGATGTCATGCCAAGAGCCTGGAGGTAAAAATGGCAGATTTTGCTGAGCGGGTCCGTGAACTGAGAGAAGAACGCGGACTGAAGCAAAGAGAAAGGGCGGATATTTGTGGTGTCAAAGTGCGCAGTTATCAGCGTTATGAACACGGCGACAGTTACCCAGAGGTCCCCGGCCTGCTTTTCCTGGCGGACTACTTCGGGGTCAGCTTGGACTACCTGATGGGCCGCAAGGATACGCGGGAATGATGGAAAGGAACACGGCATGGGCAGAAAAGTGACAATATTAGGTTCCACCGGCTCCATCGGGCGGCAGTCATTGGATGTGATTGCCGCCTGCGGTATGGAGGCGGCGGCTCTGGCGGCCCGCTCCAATGCGGCGCTGCTGGAGGAGCAGGCCCGGCGGTTCAAGCCGGCCCTGGCGGCACTTTCGGATGAAAAGGCGGCGGCGGACCTGCGGGTGCGGCTGGCGGACACCAACGTTCGGGTCCTCTCCGGGGAGGAGGGGGTGCTGGAGGCGGCAGCCTGTCCCCAAGCGGATACGGCCATCTCTGCACTGGTGGGCATCGCGGGGCTGCGGCCTACCCTCACGGCCATCCGGGGGGGCAAGCGGGTAGGCCTGGCCAACAAGGAGACCTTGGTGTGCGCCGGTCCCTTGGTGCTGGAGGAGGCCAAGGATTATGGCGCAAAGCTGCTTCCTGTGGATTCCGAGCACTCGGCCATTCTCCAGTGCCTGGAGGGAAACCGGGACCGGGGGGAGGTCAAGCGCATCATCCTCACTTGCTCCGGCGGTCCCTTCTACGGCAGGGGGCTTCAGGAGCTGAAAACAGTGACAAGGGAAGATGCTTTACGGCACCCCAGCTGGTCCATGGGGGCCAAGATCACCATCGACTCGGCCACCCTGATGAACAAGGGCCTGGAGGTCATCGAGGCCCTGCACCTGTTCCGGGTGCCAGTGGAAAAAATTTCTGTTCTGATTCACCGGGAGAGTATGATTCACTCCCTGGTGGAATACTGTGATGGTGCCATGTTAGCCCAGCTGGGGGCACCGGACATGCGCCTGCCCATCCAGTATGCCCTTACCTACCCCAAGCGGATCCCTGGCCCTGCCGCCCCCCTGGATCTGTGGAGCTGCGGGACCATGACCTTCGGGAAGCCTGATTTGGAAGCGTTCCCCTGTCTGGCCCTGGCCCTGGAGGCGGCCAGAACCGGCGGCACTGCCGGGGCCATCCTCAGCGGGGCCAACGAGGCGGCTGTGTCCCGGTTCCTGGCGGGGGAGATCGGCTTTCTGGATATCCCCGCCAAGGTGGAGAGGGCCCTGGCTTCGGTGCCTGTGGTTCAGGATCCCGCTTTGTCCGATGTTTTGGAGGCCGACCGGGCCGCACGGGAGGCCGTGGGATAGCTTCATCGCGGGTAGGTGGCCAGGGGCCGCCCCACCGGGGAGGACGTTGGGCGGGGTGCCCCGGCGCAGGCATAACGACAAACCATTCTGGAGGCGCACAATGCTCTATATCATCATCGGGATTTTTATTTTCGGCGTACTGATTGCCACCCACGAGCTGGGTCACTTCCTCAGCGCCAAGGTGCTGGGGGTGAAGGTGAACGAGTTTTCCATCGGCATGGGTCCGGCCATCTGGCAGAGCCGGCGGGAGACGGAGGAGGAGACTGGAGAGGGGACGGAAGCGGAAACCCTTTACAGCCTCCGGGCGCTGCCCATCGGGGGTTACTGCGCCATGGAGGGGGAGGACGGCGACTCCGCCGACCCCCGCTCCTTCGGCCGGGCTGCGGGGTGGAAGAAGCTGATTATCATGTGCGCCGGAGCGGCCATGAACTTTCTCACCGGCTTTCTCATCATCCTGGTGCTGAACAGCCAGGGAGAGGTATTCCTGGTCCCCGCCGTGTCCGGGTTTATGGAGGGCTATGGCCTGGAGGACTGCGGCCTGGAGCCGGGGGATCTGATTGTCTCGGTGGACGGGCGGCGGATGTACAGCCTCTTTGGCCAGGAGCGCCTGCTCAATTTCCTGTCCAAGCGGGGGGATACCTCGGACTGGGTGGTCTCCCGGAACGGGGAGCGGATTGTGCTGAAGGACGTCTTTCTGCCCCGGCAGGAGCGGGTGGATGCACAGGGAAACGTCACCCGTTACCGGGGCCTGAGCGTGGGGCTGGCGGAACAGCCCGCCACGGTGGGTCGCCGTCTGCTGTACAGCTGGTACGGCTCCGCGGACCTGGTGGAGGTGGTCTGGAGAAGTTTGGGCACCCTCTTGTCCGGTCAGGTGGGGGTCCGGGATTTGTCCGGGCCGGTGGGCATTGTGGACACCATGACAGAGATTGGAAGCCAGGCCCCCACGCCCTCTGCCGCACTGGAGGATCTGGCCTTTCTGTCCGCCCTGATTGCGGTGAATCTGGCTGTGATGAACCTGCTGCCCCTGCCAGCCCTGGACGGAGGCCGGGTGCTGTTTCTGCTGCTCAACGGCCTGCTGTATGCCCTGTTTCGGAAAAAAATCAGCCCAAGGTATGAGGGCTATGTCCACATGGCCGGACTGGCCGCCCTGATGGTGCTGATGTTGGTGGTCACACTCAGCGACGTGGGCAAGCTCTTCGGATGGTAAGGAGGGCACATATGACTAAGCAAATCCTGGTGGGAGGGGTTCCGATTGGCGGAGGGGCCCCTGTCTCCATTCAATCCATGACCAACACCCCCACCCAGGATGCGGAGGCCACGCTGGAGCAGATCCGGGCCCTGGCCGCCGCCGGGTGCGACATTGTTCGGGTGGCTGTTCCCGATATGGAAGCGGCCCGGACCATTGGGCGGATTAAGGAGGGCAGCCCCATTCCTGTTGTGGCAGATATCCACTTCGATTCCAAGCTTGCACTGGAGGCCATCGCAGCTGGGGCGGATAAGGTGCGCATCAACCCGGGGAACATTGGGGGAGAGGACCGGGTGAAGGCTGTGGCGGACGCCTGCCGCCAGAGGAATATTCCGATCCGTGTCGGGGTGAATGGGGGATCTCTGGAGAAGAACCTGCTGGCCAAGTATGGCGGACCCTGTCCCCAGGCCATGGTGGATTCCGCCTTTGGCCATGTCCGTCTGCTGAACCGGTTTGACTTTGACGACATCTGTATCTCGCTGAAATCCTCCAGCGTCCCCGATACCATGGAGGCTTACCGCCTGATGAGTCTGCAAAGTGATTACCCTTTACATATCGGGGTCACGGAGGCGGGGACCGTGAAAATGGGTACGCTGAAGTCCGCCGTGGGCATTGGAGGCCTGCTGGCTCTGGGCATTGGAGACACCATGCGGGTCTCTCTGTCCGCCCACCCGGTGGAGGAGATATATGCGGCCCGGGATATTCTGAAGGCGGCTGGCGTGCGGCGGGAGGGACCGGAGCTGGTCTCCTGCCCCACCTGCGGACGGACAAGAATTGATCTGATCGCCCTGGCGAACCAAGTGGAGGAGCGGCTGAAAACAGTAGACAAGCCTATTACCGTGGCGGTGATGGGCTGCGCCGTCAACGGCCCTGGAGAGGCCGCCGCCGCCGACTGCGGCATTGCCGGAGGCGTGGGAGAGGGCTTGCTCTTCCAACGGGGACAGATCGTCAAAAAGGTCCCCCAGGACCGGCTGGTGGACGAGCTGTTTGCCCTGATCGAGACACTATGAAGCGGGAACTGCCCAAGGAGACCTTCGCCCGGCGGCTGGTGCGCCGGTTCCCGGAGTTTCAGAGGGAATATCAGGACCACCTGCGAGGATATGGTGAGCTGGTGGGCCACGTCTTGTTTGGGGATACGCTGAACCGCGCCCTCTTTGAGCTGCTGGAGACCAACCGAGATCGGGAGACAATCCGCCGGTACATCGACTTTATCGAGGACATGTACGCCAACGGAGACGGCGACGTGCGCAACATCGTGGAGGTCACTATTTTGGAACGCCTGGGGGATGAGGAGACCGTCCTGCGGGGCGCCTTTGCCTGTTTTTCTGAGGCGCTGATGCTGGCCTCCCAGTCCATTGAAAAGAGCTGGGGCCGCCGGGATATCCGCATCTGGCATAAAAACGGCCGGACCCTGTATGACTGGGATTGGCCGCCGGCGAGTTTGTAGGGGCACCGCAGGGAAGCGCACTCCGACCCGGTCGTTTTATTTCGGATACCCCCTGGACAAAGGAGAATTGAGAGGAAATGTCCAAAAAAATACCATTTTTACAAATGTTTGCCGCCCTGCGCCGCTGGACTGAGCTGTCCAACGCGGTGGAGGGCTGGCTGATTATCTCCGCCGCCATTGACAAGGCCAGCCGCAGCGCCAAAATCGTTGTGGAGGGGGCGGACGGAGCGGGCGCCAACCTGATTGTGCAGGCGGAGGAGGCCCTGTGCCAGGCCTACAGTCTGAGCAGTGTCAAGCTGGATGTGGAGGTCTCCGTTCCCCCTGTGCCTCCTGCGCCGGCAGAAGCTGCTGAGTCCGAGAAGGCCGCTCCCAGACCGGAAGCCCCTGTTTTGGAGGAGGCGGATCCCTTTGCCAGAACGGAGGCCATCCGCAGGGCTGCCCTGAGTCAAATTAGCCGCCCTGCCGCCGCTGGCAGTGGGGAGAAAAAGCCCGGAGGCCAGATCATCTTTGGAAAGCCTATCACCAGGGGACCTCTCCCTATGGGGGACCTTCAGCTGGATATGGGAATAGTAGTGGTAGAGGGGGATGTCTTCGCCATTGACAACCGGGAGCTGAAAAAACGGGGGGCTTGGGTGGTAGCCTTTGATCTCACCGACTGCACCGGTTCGATCCGGGTAAACAAGTTTTTTCCCGGAGACGAGGGGAAACCCCTGGTGGACAGCATTAAAAAGGGAATGCACCTGAAGGTTCAGGGGAGGCTGAACCTGGACCGGTTTTATGGAGATATGGTGTTGGAGCCGATATCTGTGATGAAAGCGGATAAGCCGGTGCGGGAGGACCGCGCTCCAGAGAAGCGGGTGGAGCTCCACCTCCACACAACCATGTCCACGATGGACGCCCTGACTGCGGTTGGGCCTAAGCTGGGGCCGGACAAGAATGTGGTGAAGCGCGCCGAGAGCTGGGGACACCAGGCCATTGCCATCACCGACCATGGGGTGGCGCAGTCCTTCCCAGACGCCTGGCACTCCGCCAAGAAAATCAAAATTCTGTATGGAGTAGAGGCCTATTTCATCAACAATGTGGATGACCGGGTGGTGGTCCATGGGCAGACCCAGGCGGCCTTTTCCGATGAAATTGTCTGCTTCGATCTGGAGACCACTGGCCTGAGCAAAAAGCACGATGCGATCATTGAAATCGGGGCTGCGGTGCTGAAAAACGGAGAGATCACCGAGACCTTTGATATTTTTGTGGACCCGGGCCGGGTTCTGTCCCCGGAAACCGTTCAGTTGACCAGCATCACAGACGAGATGCTAAAGGGGGCGCCCTCCCAGGAGGAGGCTCTGCGGGCCTTCCTGGCGTTTGCGGGGGATCGGCCTCTGGCCGCCCACAATGCCGACTTTGACATGGGCTTTGTGGCGGAGGGCTGCCAGCGGTATGGAATCCCTTTTGAAAATGCCTCGGTGGACAGCCTGGTTATGGCACAGAATCTGCTGCCGGAGCTTTCCAAGCACAAGCTGAACCTTGTGGCGGAGCACCTCCATCTCCCGGAATTTCACCACCACCGGGCCAACGATGACGCGGCTATGGTGGCCTATATGCTGCCGCACTTCTTCCGAAGGCTGGAGGAGGCAGGCCTGCGCCGCCTGGACGAGATCAACCCCTACATGGTGCAGCTGCGGCAGAAGGGGAAGGTCCGCCGCCAGCCCAAGCACCTGATTGTCCTGGCAAAGAACCAGACCGGCCTGCGCAGCCTGTACAAGCTGATCTCTCTGGCCCACCTGGAACACTTCAAGCGCTATCCCATTATGCCCAAGTCCCTCATTGACGCCAACCGGGAGGGGCTGATTCTCGGCTCTGCCTGCGAGGCGGGGGAGCTGTTCCGGGCTTTGGCGGACGGGCGGAGCTGGGAGGAGCTCAAGCGCATTGCCTCCTGGTACGATTACCTGGAGATTCAGCCCGTCTGCAACAATATGTTCATGCTCCGCAAGGGGATGGTCCGCAGTGAGGAGGAGCTGCGGGACTTCAATCGGGCCATTGTAAGGTTGGGGGAGGAGCTGGGCAAGCCGGTGTGCGCCACTGGAGATGTCCACTTCCTGGACCCGGAGGATGAGGTTTACCGGCATATTCTGTTGGCCTCCAAGGGCTTTGAGGATGGGGACGAGGATCTGCCCATCTATTTTAAGACCACGGAGGAGATGCTGGAGGAATTTTCCTACCTGGGGAAAGAGAAGGCTTTCGAGGTAGTGGTCACCAACACCAATCGGATTGCCGACTGGTGTGACCCCATCGAACCCCTGCCCAAGGGGCTCTTTGCGCCGAAACTGGAGGACTCCGACGGGGAGCTGAAGCGCCTGGTTTGGGGAAAGGCTCACGAGCTGTATGGAGAGAACCCGCCCCAGGTTGTAGTGGACCGCATTGAGGCCGAGCTGGGGGACATCATCCGGTGCAAGTACGACGTGATTTACATGTCGGCCCAGAAGCTGGTGCAGAATTCTCTGGAGCACGGTTACCTGGTGGGCTCCCGGGGGTCGGTGGGCTCCTCTCTTGTGGCCTTCATGTCGGGTATTACCGAGGTCAACTCCCTCCCTGCCCACTACCGCTGCCCCAAATGCAAGCACACCGACTTCGACTATGCCCAGGACCCGGAGCACCCCTATGGCTGCGGGGCGGATATGCCCGACGCGGTCTGCCCGGTCTGCGGAACCAGGTATGTGAAGGACGGCTTTAACATTCCCTTTGAGACCTTTTTGGGCTTTGGCGGTGACAAGGTCCCCGACATTGACCTGAACTTCTCCGGGGAGTACCAGTCCAACGCCCACAAATACACCTTTGAGCTCTTTGGGCAGACCCACGTCTTCCGGGCAGGAACCATCGGCACCGTGGCGGAGAAGACGGCCTTCGGTTATGTGAAGAAGTATCTGGAGGAGAAGGGAGAGGTCGCCTCCAAGGCGGAGGAGAACCGGCTGGCCATCGGGTGTACCGGCGTGAAGCGCACAACTGGACAGCACCCGGGCGGCATGGTGGTAATTCCCCAGGACAAGGAAATTTACGACTTCTGCCCTGTGCAGCACCCCGCCGACGACCCGAACAGCGACATTATCACTACCCACTTTGAATATCATTCCATGGAGTCCAATCTTCTGAAGCTGGACATGCTGGGACACGATGACCCCACCATGATCCGAATGCTGGAGGACCTGACCGGGGTGAATGCCCGGGGGATTCCTTTGGATGATCCGGACACCATGTCTCTATTTTCCTCCTCCAAGGCGCTTGGGTACGAGAACGACAAAATCCTGGGTCCAACCGGGGGCACCGCCATCCCGGAGTTCGGCACCTCCTTTGTCCGGGGGATGCTGGAGGAGACGCAGCCCAACCAGTTTGACATCCTGGTGCGGCTGTCTGGCTTTTCCCACGGCACCGATGTGTGGCTGGGCAACGCCCGGGACCTGATCCTCCAGCAGGGCATTCCTGTCGGTCAGGCCATCGGCTGCCGGGACGACATCATGCTCTTTCTGATTTCCAAGGGGATGCCTCCCAAGCGCTCCTTCAAGATTATGGAGGCCGTCCGAAAGGGCCGGGGCCTGCCTGACGGGGCGGAAGAGGAGATGAAGGCCGCCGGCGTGCCCGACTGGTATATCGACTCCTGCAAAAAGATCGCCTATCTGTTCCCCAAGGCCCACGCCGTGGCCTATGTGATGATGGCCTTCCGCATTGCCTGGTTCAAGGTCCACCGGCCGCTGGCCTTTTATGCCGCTTACTTTTCCATCCGGGCCAAGGCCTTTGACGAGGCATATATGTGCCGGGGGATGGATGTATGCCAGAGAAAAATGCGGGAGATTGCAGCCAAGGACAAAGAGGCCTCTGCTGTAGAGCAGGATATGCTCACCACCCTGGAGGTGTGTTATGAGTTTTACCTCCGGGGCTTTACCTTCCAGGCCATGGATTTATACAAATCAGAGGCGCTGCGCTTTACGGTGGACGAGGCAAAAAGCGCCCTGCGCCCCCCCTTCGTGTCGGTGGCCGGCCTGGGGGAGACCGCGGCACTGTCCCTGGCGGAGCAGCGGGAGGGTCGGGAATTTATCTCCATTGAGGAGGTCTCGACCGCCTGTCCCAAGGTCTCGAAGACCCACATTGAACTGCTGAAGGCCGCTGGAGCCTTCGGGAATATGCCGGAGACCAGCCAGATGGACTTATTTTCGATGTTTGGATAAAAAACCGGGCGGCCATCCGTGTTTGGACAGCCGCCCGGTTTCCGCTAAAAGCGCTTGACATTACTTTTTCAAAGTAGTATATTAGCGAAGTAAAGAACAGGCTTTGCCTGTACCAATCCAAGACAGGGAGCGATTTCATTTTGAAGCTGACCATCAACACCCCCGAGGGGACCCGGGACCGGCTATTTGCAGAGTGCCTGGAGCGCCGCCAGCTCCGGGACCGGCTGACCCGGTTGTTCCGCCAGCGGGGATTTCAGGAGGTATCGACTCCTGATACAGAATTTTATGACCTGTACGCCCGGTCAGGCTGTGCCATTGACCAGGAGCGGATGGTTAAGGTGGCCGATCCCAGCGGTAAATTCTGCGTGATGCGCCCCGACTCTACCACCCCGATTGCCCGGGTGGCGGCCACAAAGCTGCGCACGGTGTCTCTGCCCCAGCGGCTGTACTATGACCAGACCGTCTACCGGGTGGCGGGTAACGGGGCCAGCCGGGAGGTCCCGCAGTGCGGCGTGGAGCTCATCGGGGCTGCGGGGCTGAAGGCCGACCTGGAGATTGTTGTTACAGCCATCGACGCCCTGCGTGCCTGTGGGACCGCCCAGTTCCATGTAGAGCTGGGCCACGCCGGCTTTTTCCGGGACCTGGCCAGCCAGCTGGAAATGGCCCCGGACGAGGTGGAGGTCCTGCGGTTGATGATCGAGGGCAAAAACTTCGCCACACTGAATAATTGGTGGCTCTCCCCCCACTGGGGAAAGCCCGCCTGTGAGGCATTGGAGCGACTGTCCCGCCTCTTCGGCGGGGAGGAGGTGCTCTCCCAGGCGGAGGAGCTGGCCGGTCCCACCCGGGCGGTGGACTATCTGCGCCAGCTGTATGACGAGCTGTCTGCTGCCGGATATGCCTCCTATGTCCGCTTTGATCTGGGTATGGTCCACCAGATGGATTACTACACCGGGGTTGTTTTCCGGGGCTTTGCGGAAGGAGCGGGGGAGCCAGTCCTGTCCGGCGGTCGGTACGACCACCTAGTGGAGCACTTTGGCCGGGAGACCCAGGCTACGGGGTTTGGAGTGGACATCGACGCAGTGGCCCGCACGCTGCCCGAAACCTCGCTGCCCCAGCTGCGGACGGTGGTTCATTACGAGCCGGGGTATCTGGCCCAGGCCCTGGAGGTAATAGACAGCCGTCCCGCCGGTACCTGCGAGCTGTCCCCCTGCCGCACGCTGGAGTCCAGCCGGAATTTGGCCCGGGATAAGGGCGTGAAAACGGTGCTGGTGCTGGATAAGGCTGGAGAGAGGATGGTGCCGGTATGAGAGAGCGTCTGCGGATTGCACTGACCAAGGGCCGGCTGCTGGAGCAGTCGGCAGAGCTGCTGGAGCGGGTGGGCCTGAACTGCGGCCCCATCCGCAGCCCAGGGCGGCGGCTGGTCCACGCCCTGCCCAACTACCCTCTGGACGCGGTGCTGGCCAAGGCCCCTGATGTCATCACCTATGTGGAGCATGGGGTGTGCGATTTGGGCATCGTGGGACGGGATACCATTCTGGAGAAGGGGGGCACCTTTTACGAGGTGCTGGACCTGGAGCTTGGGGTCTGTCGCTTTGCCCTGGCGGTGAAGGAGGGCAGCGACTTCTATGGCAGTTACAGGACCCGGCGGGTAGCATCCAAATACCCGTGCCTCACCCGGGCCTACTTTGCCCAGAAGGGGATGGATGTGGACGTCATCCAGATTGAGGGCAGTGTGGAGCTGGCGCCTATTCTGGGGCTGGCCGACGCCATTGTGGATATTGTGGAGACGGGGGCCACGTTGAAGGCCAACGGTCTGATACCGATTGAGACGGTGGAGACAGTGTCCGCTCGTCTGATTGTGAACACGGCCAGCATGAAGCTGTACAAGGATCTGATTCTTGATTTCATTGAACGGTGTGAAAAGGGGGTGGAGCAGGCATGATTTCCATTATTACGGCGGACGGAGCGGCAGAGCAGACCCAGCTGAAGGCCATGGCCGCCCGGGCCGCGGCCCAGAGTGAAGATATTGTGCAGACGGTGCAGGTTGTGATGGCTGCTGTACAGGCAGAGGGATTTGCCGCTGTGGAGCGGTATACCCGTCAATTTGACCATGCCGTCCCCTGCGAAATTCCCCCGGAAGCCTTGGCGGAGGCCTATGACGCCTGTCCGCCGGCCCTTGTTGCCGCACTGGAGCACGCCGCCCGGAATATCCGGGACTACAACCAGCGCCTGATAAAGAAATCGGCGGAGTGGCCATCCCCGGATGGCGGGATGGTGGGCCGCATCCTCCGTCCCCTGGACCGGGTGGGGGTGTATGTCCCCGGAGGTACCGCCGCCTATCCCAGCAGTGTGCTGATGAACGTGGTCCCCGCCAAGGTGGCCGGGGTGCGGGAGGTGGTTATGGTGACGCCGCCCACCCGGAATCTCAGTATGCCAGTGCTGGCTGCCGCTAAGATTGCGGGGGTGGATCGGCTGATTGCTGTGGGCGGAGCCCAGGCCATCGCCGCGCTCACCTATGGTGCAGGGTTTATCCCAAAGGTGGATAAGCTGGTGGGGCCGGGCAACGCCTATGTGGCCGCGGCCAAGCGGCTGGCCTATGGGGCGGTGGACATCGACATGGTAGCCGGACCATCCGAGGTGCTGGTGATTGCCGACCAGTCTGCCCAGCCCCACTATGTGGCCGCCGACCTGCTGTCCCAGGCGGAGCACGACAGGCTGGCCTCCGCCGTCCTCCTCACGGATAGCCAGGAGTTGGCCCAGCGGGTTTCGGAGGAGGTGGAACGCCAGCTGGCCGGCCTGGAGCGCCAGGAGACGATTAAGGCGTCCCTGCGGGATTTCGGATGTGCCATTGTCTGTCAGAGTTTGGAGGACTGCGTTGCCCTGGCCAACGAGATTGCCCCAGAGCACTTGGAGCTCGTCACCAAAAACCCCAGGGCCCTGCTGCCTCTGGTGAAAAACGCCGGGGCTGTGTTTCTGGGGGCCTATACCCCGGAACCTCTGGGGGACTATCTGGCTGGGCCGGACCACGTTCTGCCCACCAGCGGCACCGCCCGGTTCTTCTCTCCTCTCAGTGTAGATGCCTTTTTGAAATCCATGAGCGTGCTGGAGTTCAGCCGGGAGACCCTACAGCCCTTGGCGAAGGAGATTGTCACCCTAGCGGAGGCAGAGGGCCTCACCGCCCATGCCAACTCCATCCGGGTGCGCTTGGAAGAAAGCCACTCGGAACCAAGCTGATCTCAAAAAACAGCTAAAATTTAGGGCCGCTCTTTTTCAAAGGGTGGTGGGTCCAGGGTGAAGCCCAAGCTGCCCGATAAGGAGGATTTTTCATGGGATTTTTGGACAAATTCCGAAAGAAACCGGAGAAAACGCAGGAGGCTAAGCCGGAGGAGCCCCTGGATTTGGAGGGGAAGGAGCAACCTGTCTACTTCATGTGGCTTCTCTTTGACCATACCCCTCAGATGCCCGCGCTGGAAAGGATGCAGCAGGTTCTGGAGAAGAAATACGGCCAGGTGGATTTGGTAAGCGGCGGTGAGGCCAGATCCTTTGCCGTCCCCAAGCACATGGCCCAGTTTCAGGACGGGAAGCTGCCCTCTCAGGTGGTGATGTTTCCGCCCCAGCCCTTTGACCAAGCGGAAATCGGTTCCATGGAGCGCAGCCAGCTGTGGAATGTCCCCAAGGGGGACAAGCTGCTGGAGAGAGCAACCCACAAGATACTACTTTCCGACATGATGGCGGTGATGGACTATCCCCAGCGGTGCGCGATGCTGATGGATTACCTGGAAGCGGCGGTGGAGCTTTTTCCCGACTGTCTGGGCGTCTGGTTCCCCCACGCCTGGAAGCTGTTCACGGCGGAGCAGGTCCGAAGCCACAAGATTCCCCGGGAGGACCGCTTTGTCTACTTCGGAGTAAATGTGCGGCTTTTCAACATTCAGGGCAGCGAGGACAAAATACTTGACAGCCTGGGCATGTACGCCATGGGCCTTCCCGATGTCCAGTTCCACTTCCACACCCTGAACCCTGACGTTCTTGTGATGCACACCTATAATTTGTGCAGCTATATCTTTGCCCACAACGCCCCCATAAAAAGCGGCGAGACAGTGGATGGGGTTACAGAGGACGGTCAGCTGAGCCGGGACATCCAGTGGCGCTGTCAGTATGAGGACGCCATTGTTGCCCCCAAGCGGGAGCTGATGGACGTGTGTCCCAGCCCCTATGCCGCCGGAGGGCGGCAGTAGAGAGGAGAGAGACCATGCGCTGTGCGGAGATTGCGCGGAAAACAAAAGAGAGTGACATAACACTGAAGCTGTCCCTGGACGGAGGAGCGGTGGAAATTGCCACCGGCATCGGTTTTTTTGACCACATGCTCACCGCCCTGGCCTTCTATGCCGGGTGGGGTTTGGAACTGACGGTGAAAGGGGACCTGGAGGTGGACGGCCATCACACAGTGGAAGACACTGGCATTGTCCTGGGGCAGGCGTTGAAGGCGGCGCTGGGGGACCGGAGAGGAATCCGGCGCTTTGCTTCGGCCTATATCCCCATGGACGAGGCCCTGTGCTTCACCGCCCTGGATTTTTCCAACCGGCCCTTTCTGGTCTTTGATGCAGATATGCCCCAGACGGTGATCGGGGAATATGACGCCTGTCTCACAGTGGAGTTTATGCGGGCCCTGGCGATGCACGCCGGCCTCACGCTCCATCAGCGGTGCTGCTATGGGGCCAATGCCCATCATATAACGGAGGCTTTGTTTAAATCCCTGGGGGTCTCGATCCAGGAGGCAGTCCGGGTGGAGGGCGCCAGGGTGGTATCCACCAAGGGTGTGCTGTAGTGCTCTGGAGGCGGCGTGTCAGGCAATTTGTCTGATGCGCCGCTTTTTTCTGCGGTCTAGGGCAGGATTCCTACAGAGAGCAAGCGGAAAACGCGGAAAAATGTGGGGGAAACTGGGTATTTTTCCAGGCAAAAGAGGAAATGGATGGAAAAGGAAAAGAAAAAAGGAGCGGGATAAAGCGAAAAGCCTGAAATAATATCTTGCCGAGACAGGTGGAAGGTGTTATAATAAGGAAAATAAATTTGCGCTGGAGCTCAGCAGGATAAGAAGGTCTGATCAGAACAAGTCTGGCGCCTGATTGCCTCTTGTGTGTCTGTAGATCCAGAACGAGCATGGATAGGAAGTGATTTCCATAATGGGACAGAAACGCAGGCAGAATATCTTGATTGCGGACGACTCAGAAATGAATCGGTCTATTCTGGCCGATATGCTGGGGGACGAGTACGAGATCGTGGAAGCAGAGGACGGGGTTCAGGCGGTGGCTGCCCTTCAAAAGTATGGCAGCGAATTGTCTGTGGTCCTGCTGGACATCGTCATGCCCAAAATGGACGGCTTTGGGGTTCTCACCTGGATGAATCAGCAGCACTGGATTGAGGATATCCCGGTGATTATGATCTCGGCAGAGAGCAGTGCCTCCCATGTGGAGCGGGCTTATGGTCTGGGTGTGACGGACTTTATCAGCCGCCCCTTTGACGCCCTGGTGGTCCACCGCCGGGTGGTGAATACCATCCTGCTGTACGCCAAGCAGAAAAAGCTGGTCAACATGGTGGCCGACCAGATCTATGAAAAAGAGCAAAATAACAATCTGATGATTGATATCCTCAGCCACATTGTGGAGTTTCGGAATGGAGAGAGCGGGATGCACGTGCTCCATGTCCGCACATTAACGGAGCTGCTGCTGAAGACGCTGATGCAAAAGACAGACCGCTACAACATCACGCAGGCGGATATCTCCATGATAGGGACAGCCTCTGCCCTGCATGATATTGGGAAAATTGCGATTCCCGATGAGGTACTGAACAAGCCGGGTAAGCTGACCAATGAGGAGTTTGCCCTGATGAAGACCCACTCCATGATTGGCGCCGATATGCTGTCCAAGTTGCCCTTCCACCAGCAGGAGCCCCTGGTCAAGGTTGCCTATGATATCTGCCGCTGGCATCATGAGCGCTACGATGGCCGGGGCTATCCCGATGGATTGAAGGGGGACGAAATTCCCATTTCCGCCCAGATTGTGGCTATGGCCGACGTATATGACGCTCTCACCAGTGAACGGGTCTATAAACCGCCTATCCCCCACGAGACAGCTGTCCAAATGATTCTGGATGGAAAGTGCGGCGTCTTCAACCCACTGATGCTGGAGTGCCTTCAGGACATCGCACCTGAGCTTCCCGACGTCATGAACAGTGGCTATCAGGATAAGGCTGACCAGCGGACGATGCAGAATATTGTGCAGGAGATGCAGCGGCACGAGGAGCTGACCGCCTCGGAGCGCACGTTACAGCTTCTGGAGCACGAGCGGATGAAATACAACTTCTTTGCCTCCCTCACCGAGGAAATTCAGTTTGAGTATACCCTCCAGCCCGCTATGGTAACGCTTACCTCCTGGGGGGCGGAGAAGCTTGGTCTGGAGGAGTTCACCATTGATCCCCGCCAGAACCGAAAAGTTCTCTCTCTGATGAAGGAGGAGGACCTTCAGGGCCTGGCCGCCATGCTTCACAGTACGACCCCGGGCAACCCGGTTGTGACCTACGACTGTCAGATACAGCTTCCCACAGGCCCCCGGTGGTTCCGTATTACGGCTCGGGCCATGTGGTCCTCGGACGAGCCGCCGCGGTACACCGGCACCATCGGTAAGGCAATCGACGTTCATGAGTCCCGGACCAAGCTGAACAACCTGGAACAGATGGCCTCTCATGACGCGATGACCAACCTGCTGAACCACGCCAATGCCCGGGAGCGGATCATGGCCCGGCTGAAGGAACGCCCTGACGGCCGGTATGCCATGGCCATTTTGGATCTGGACCATTTCAAGTCGGCCAACGACACCTTTGGACATATGTTTGGAGACGAGGTTCTGAAGTACATCGCTGAGCGGCTGCGTCACAGCGTGCGTAGCGGAGATATCGCTGCCCGGGTGGGCGGGGACGAGTTTCTGATCTTCCTGGAGTACAAAACTGACCCAGAATTGGCCATTCAGCGGGTATATCAGAGCTTGGCTGGAGGAAAATATGAGAACTTCCCCATCTCCATCAGCATGGGGGTGGCAGTGACGGCCGAGGTCGGGACAGAATACGAAACACTGTTTCATGCAGCAGACCAGGCGCTGTACACAGTGAAACGGGGCGGTCGGGGTCACTATCGATTTTTTGACAGCTCTATGGAGAAGACATTGTCTGTGATTTCCCCCATCGACAACGGATCCAACGAACAAGGAGGAGAGTCAAAATGACATTACAGGAGTGCTATGCCGCCATAGGAGGCAGCTATGAGGAGGTCGTCGGACGCCTGCGCAGTGAGCGGCTGGTCCAAAAATTTGTTCTGAAATTTTTATCGGACAGCAGTTATGACTTGCTCTGTAAGTCTATGGAGGCGGAGGACTATCAGGAGGCCTTCCGGGCTGCCCACACCATCAAGGGGATGTGCCAGAATCTGAGCTTCACCGCTCTGGGCGACTCCAGCAGCCAGTTGAGCGAGGCTCTGCGGAGCGGCTTTACTCCCCAGGCCCCTGCACTGTATCAACAGGTGAAGGAGGATTACCAGATAACAGTCTGCGCAATCCAGGCCTTCCAAAAGGAGGCCGGGGGATGAATCGAAGCAGGGAAGCCGTCAATCCAATCCGCTTTTTGGCTATCCGGTTGATTTGGGTATGTGTGCTCACCCTGTGTATCTTCGCCTTCCTGGCCGTCTACATGAACCGGAAAACTGAGGGTACAATTGAGCATGTGGGCAGCGTGTACATGACCAGTATGAGTGAACAGATTACACTCCACTTCCAGAGTATTATTGATCTGCGGGTCTCTCAGCTGGATGCGATTGTACAGACCATTACACCGGAGGGGAGCCGCAGTGAGGAGGAACTGCGGAGTACGCTTCAGTATACCGCGGAGGCTCGGGGATTCAACTACCTGGCATTGTATACCCAGGATGGCCAGTTGGAAATGATTTACGGCGATACGATTACACTGGAGGATCCAGAGTCCTTTTATCGCTCTATGCACAATGGCGAAAAGAAGGTGGCAGTGGGCGTCAATCAGGCAGAGGAACGCACCGTTCTAATTGGAGTTCCCAGTGCCTATCCAACAGCAGATGGAGAAGCGTCAGTTGCTCTGGTGGCCGGGCTGCCTGTGGATGACCTGAGTGAGGCCCTTTCCCTGGGCTCGGATGCGCTGGTAAACTCCCACATCATTCGTAAGAACGGCAGCTATGTGATTCGAGGGGGCGAGGCCTTTCGAGAGAGCTATTTTGATCGGATTCGGGCAATTTTTGATGAGGCTGAAATTTCTGGCGTGGAGCAGTATATTGTAGGATTGCGGAACGCGATGGAGGCGGGGGAGGACTACTCCGCTGTGTTGGAGATTGGCAGCGAGCGCCGCAACCTGTACAGCACCAAGCTGCCCTACTCTGAGTGGTTCCTGATTATGGTTATGCCCTATGGCATTCTGGACCAGATGGTCTCTGAGCTGAGCCATCAGCTGGTTTATATGGTCTTTTTGGGCTGTATGGTCATTCTGCTGCTTCTGATTTTTATTTTCTGGCAGTATCTGAGCCTGACCAAGCGGCAGATGGCAGCGCTGGATGGGGCCCGTAAGGAGGCGGAGAAGGCCAATAAGGCAAAAAGTGAGTTCCTGTCCAACATGAGCCACGACATCCGTACCCCAATGAACGCGATTGTGGGTATGACTGCCATTGCCATTGCCAATGTGGACAGCAAGGAGCAGGTACAGAACTGCCTGCGGAAAATTGCGCTGTCCAGCAAGCATTTGTTGGGGCTGATTAATGATGTGCTGGATATGTCCAAAATCGAGAGTGGAAAGATGACCCTCAATGTGGACCAAGTCTCTCTGCGCGAGGTGATGGACAGCATGGTCAACATTGTCCAGCCCCAGATTCGTGCAAAGCACCAGCACTTCAATATTTTTATCCATGACATCTCCATTGAAAATGTGTGCTGTGACAGTGTGCGCCTGAACCAGGTGATGATTAATCTGCTGGGCAACGCTGTCAAATTTACCCCGGACGGCGGCGCGATCCACGTCTCCCTGTACGAGGAGGATTCGGAGAAGGGAGAGGAATATATCCGTACCCATATCGTGGTGAAGGATACCGGAATCGGCATGTCCAAGGAGTATCAGGAGAAGATTTTCGACTCCTTCAGCCGGGAGGATACCACCCGGGTACAGAAGACCGAGGGAACGGGCCTGGGTATGACGATCACCAAGTACATTGTGGATGCCATGGGGGGCACCATCCAGGTGGAAAGCGAGTTGGGGAAGGGCAGTGAGTTCCACATCATCCTGGACCTGCTGAAGGCAGAGGTGCAGGAGGCGGACATGGTGCTCCCCAGCTGGGATATGCTGGTAGTGGACGACGACGAGCAGCTGTGCGAGAGTGTGGTTGCTTCCCTCAAGGCCATTGGGCTGAATCCTGACTGGTGTCTGGACGCAGAGACTGCGATTCAGATGGTGGGCAAGCGTCACAAGCTCCACCAGGACTACCACATCATTCTGCTGGACTGGAAGCTGCCCAATATGGATGGCATCACCGCTGCACGGGAAATTCGCCGGCTGTATGGGGACAATATTCCCATTTTGTTGATTTCTGCCTATGATTGGAGCGAGATTGAGGACGAGGCACGGGCAGCGGGGGTAACAGGCTTTATTCCCAAGCCCCTGTTTAAATCCACACTCTTCTATGGCCTCAAGCCCTTTATGTCTGATCTGACCCAAGAAGGGCAGGAGAACGAAAGCGCCTTGAACAAGAGGTTGGAAGGCCGGCGGATTCTGCTGGCAGAGGACAACGACCTGAACTGGGAAATTGCCGAGGAGTTGCTGACTTCAGAGCTGGGCTTGGTGTTGGATTGGGCGGAGAACGGAAAGATCTGCCTGGAGAAATTCGAGACCTCCTCCGAGGGGTACTATGACGCCATTTTAATGGACATTCGGATGCCTGTGATGACCGGATATGAGGCGACCCAGGCCATCCGTGCCTCGGGCCACCCTGATGCCAAGCGAATTCCGATTGTTGCCATGACAGCGGACGCCTTTTCGGAGGATATCCAGCGGTGCCTGGACTACGGTATGAACGCCCATGTGGCTAAGCCGATTGACGTGAAAGAAGTCGCCCATCAGTTGGAAAAGTTTATTCTGCAAGCATAACACAAAGAGGAGTTGCCAGGAAGGCCGACACTCCGTAAAGAAGTGTCGGCCTTGCGGCAAACCTGTAAAGAAATTCTATCTATTAGGGCGGTATAGCTATGGCTACGCCGTCTTTTTCCGTTTGTCTGCAAGATGTTCCTGGAACAACTTCTCCATTTCCTCCGGGGAAGGAGCGCACCACAGACCAATGGTGTTGTAGTGAATGTCCACTCTCTGATGCCGCTTGCCGTCTATCTTCTCCGGCTTGGATACCACGATTTTGTCAATGAACTCGTGGACAATCT
>JAAWAD010000012.1 GCA_022791995.1 Lawsonibacter sp. | reverse complement strand
TCCACCGCGTCCCGGGTGGTGCCTGCCACGTCGGAGACGATGACCCGCTCCTCCCCCAGGATGCGGTTCACCAGGGAGGACTTGCCCACGTTGGGTTTGCCGATGATGGCAACCTGAATGACGTCCTCCTCTTCCTCCTCGGCACTCTCCGGGGGGAAGTACAGGAAGTAGGCGTCCAGCAGGTCCCCGGTGCCGTGGCCGTGGATGGCGGAGACGGCGATGGGGTCCCCCAGGCCCAGGTTGTAAAACTCGTAGATGTCCGGGTTTTCCCGGCCCACCTGGTCGGCCTTGTTCACCGCCAGCACCACCGGCTTCCGGGAGCGGAGGAGCAGATTGGCCACCTCCTGGTCGGCGGCGGTCAGCCCGGTTTTTACATCGCACACCAGCACGATGACCGTGGCCGCCTGGATGGCGATCTCTGCCTGTTCCCGCATGAAGGACAGAATCTGGTCGTCCGTCCCCGGCTCAATGCCTCCAGTGTCCACCAGATCAAAGACGCGGCTGCGCCACTCGCAGGGGGCGTACAGCCGGTCCCGGGTCACGCCGGGGGTGTCCTCCACAATGGAAAGCCGCTGGCCGCACAGCTTATTAAACAGCATGGACTTGCCCACGTTGGGCCGGCCCACAATGGCAACAAGAGGTTTCATAGGTATCCCTCCCTTTCAGCAGTGAAGTTTCGGGCCGCCCTTTTCCAAAGGGCGGTGGGTCCAGGGCAAAGCCCTGGCGAGTTTGGGCAAAGCCCAACGGGCGGCTCCGCAGAGGCCCTACGGGTTGTACCGGTAAAATTCCTCGTTTTCCCAGGCGGACCGCCGGGCCTCAGGAGTGAGGGGGACGCCGCAGATGGCGTCCAGCAGCTCGTATCCGTCCTGGGGGACGGGGATGACGGGGACGCCCAGGGCCTGCTCCACGTCGTCGGTGGTAACATCGTCCAGAAACACGTTTTCTCCGGCGCGGAGCATACTGGCGGGGATCAGGAGCCGCTGTCCCAGGCTTTGCCCCTGAAGCTGGCCGATAAGGTCCCCGCCGGTGACCAGGCCGGCCACAGTGATGGTCTCTCCGAAAAAGCGGTTGCGAATGGGGTACACGCTGCCCTGTATTGTGCCACATTTTTTCCGGGCCATGCCCACCAGCCGCTCCAGGCAGGGGGCGGCGGAGACTCCGGTGGCGATGGAGAAGGAGGTGGCCCCGGCCAGCTCCTCCGGCTCCATCAAATCCAGGGCCCGGCGGAACTCCCCGGACAGGAGGGTGAGCATTCCCACTCCGTTGTCTAGCTGGGTGAAGTCCTCAAAGTACTCCTCCGGGGGCAGGTCCCGCCCGGCCAGCAGGTAGAACTCGTCAGAGCACCAGGCCAGCCGGGTCCCCTGCTCCTCCAGGTGGCGGGCGGCGAAGGTCTCCACCTGGCCGATGAGGGCGGCGGCGCTGTCCCGGTCGTAGGTCCGCAGGGGATACAGTCCCTGGCGGTATTTGGTCACCCCCACCGGCACCACGGAGATGCTGTTCACCGCCGGAAACATATCGGCCAAGTCGGACAGGGTTTTGTCCAGGACAGGGCCGTCGTTCAGCCCGGGGCAGGCGACAATCTGGCAGTTCATGGTGATAGTATGGGCGTGAAACCGCTTCATAATGTCGATGCCCTCCCCTGCCCGGGGATTGTTCAGCATCTTGCAGCGCAGCTCCCGGTCGGTGGTGTGGACGGAGATGTTGATGGGAGAAATCCGCAAATCGCAGATGCGCTGGACCTCCCGGGGGGACAGGTTGGTCAGGGTGAGGTAGTTGCCCTGAAGGAAGGACAGCCGGGCGTCGTCGTCCTTGAAGTACAGGCTCTTCCGCATTCCCGGAGGCATCTGGTCCACAAAGCAGAAGACGCACCGGTTGGCGCAGGAGCGGGCGGCGTCCATCAGATAGGTCTCGAAGTCCAGCCCCAGGTCCTCCCCCTCTCCCTTGCGGATGCGGACCGTCCGGCGAGCGCCCTCGGGGCTCTCCAGAGTCAGCTCCAGCTGGGGGTCGTAGCTGTAGAATTTGTAGTCCAGCACGTCTTCGATGGGGTGGCCGTTGATTGCCGTCAGGCGTTCGCCGGGCCGGATTCCTGCCCGTCTGGCCGGGCTTTTGGGGTCTACCCCCCGGATTGCTGTCATGCTTATGGCTATCATCCCCCATTCTGCTCCTATTTTACAATAGGTCTGGCCGGATTGCAAGCCGAAAAACGAGTCCATGACAGGTACTGCCATGGACTCGGAGAGAGGGCGGCAATCAGCCGGGATTGAGGGTGTAGTTGGGGGCCTCTTTGGTGATATAGATGTCGTGAGGGTGGGACTCCCGCAGGCCGGCGGCGGTGATCTGGATGAACTGTGCCTTCTGCTGGAGGTCGGCAATGGTGGCGCAGCCGGTATAGCCCATGCCAGAGCGCAGGCCGCCCATGAGCTGATAGATGGTGTCGCTGGCCGCTCCCTTGTAGGGAACGCGGCCCTCCACGCCCTCGGGGACCAGCTTTTTGTTGGACTCCTGGAAGTAGCGGTCCCGGGAGCCCTGGTTCATGGCGGCCAGAGAGCCCATGCCCCGATACACCTTGAACTGGCGGCCCTGGAAGATTTCGGTCTCGCCCGGAGACTCCTCGCAGCCGGCCAACAGAGAGCCCAGCATGACCACACTTCCGCCGGCGGCAATGGCCTTAGTGAGGTCGCCGGAGTACTTCACGCCGCCGTCGGCGATGATGGGGATGCCGTACTGAGCGGCTACACAGGCCGCGTCATAGATGGCGGTGATCTGGGGCACGCCGATGCCGGCCACCACCCGGGTGGTGCAGATGGAGCCGGGGCCGATGCCAATTTTCACGCAGTCCGCTCCCGCCTCGATCAGGGCGCGGGTGCCCTCGGCAGTGGCCACGTTGCCCGCCACAAGCTGAATGTCGGGGTAGAGGGCCTTCACCCGTTTCACGGCCTCGATCACGTGGTGCTCGTGGCCGTGGGCGCTGTCCAGCACCAGCACGTCGGCCCCGGCCTCGGTCAGGGCGGCCACCCGGTCCAGCACGTCGGCAGTGGCTCCGATGGCGGCGCCCACCAGAAGGCGCCCCTTCTCGTCCCGGGCGGAGTTGGGATAGACCTCCGCCTTTTCAATGTCCTTGATGGTAATCAGGCCCTTCAGGCGGAACTCGCTGTCCACGATGGGCAGCTTTTCGATTTTGTGTTGGCGAAGGATCTCCTTGGCCTGGGCCAGGGTGGTGCCCTCGGGGGCGGTGACCAGATTCTCCTTGGTCATCACGTTGTCGATCAGCTGGTTCATGTCCGTTTCAAACTTCATGTCCCGGTTGGTGATGATGCCGATCAGCTTGCCCCCGTCGCAGATGGGCACGCCGGAGATGCGGAATTTGGCCATCAGCTCGTCGGCCTCGGCCAGGGTGTGGCCCGGGGCCAGCCAGAACGGGTTGGTGATGACGCCGTTCTCGCTGCGCTTCACCATGTCCACCTGCTCGGCCTGGCGGCTGATGGACATGTTTTTATGGATAATTCCCATACCGCCCTCCCGGGCGATGGCGATGGCCATGCGGTACTCGGTGACGGTGTCCATGGCGGCGCTGACCAGGGGGATGTTCAGGCGGACCTTTTTGGTCAGATGGGTGCGCAGGTCCACATCGGCGGGGCGCACGTCGCTGGCGGCGGGAACCAGCAACACGTCGTCGAAGGTCAAGCCCTGCTTGACAAACTTCTGGGAGGGGTCTTGATTCACCATAATTCCACATCTCCTTTTCGATATTTGATCTATTGTACCCTGGGTTTCTGCCCTTGTCAAGGAAGCAATTCACCGAAAAACAGGGCGGTCTCGAAGCGGGCTTTGCCGTCCTTGTCCACCCCCCGGACATAGCAGCCGTCCCACCGGGGCTGGGTCTGGAGGGTGAGCACCTCTCCGGGGCGGCACTCGGCTAAGTAGCCGATCTGCATCTCTGCCAGGAACCGGTCGGCGGGCAGCTGGTCCAGCCGGGCGGCGTCGCAGGCGAAGTCGGCGTAACGGATATTATTCACATGGCCGTTGATGTCGGTGTCGCTGTACCGCATGGGGCGGCGCTCCACCTCCCGCAGCTGGTCCGGGCAATGGAGCTTGGACAGGGTGACCGACTTGCACAGCGCGCCCCCTCCGGTCCCCGCCAGCTCGGTGACGCTGCCCAGCTTCAGCAGCCGGTGGCTGTCCACGCTGGCCAGCACCCAGGCGGAGACCGACTCCCCCACCGGCTCCCCGTCCACCAGAATGTCGTAGTCTCGATACATCAGGGCACCACGGCCTCCCCGGTGCCAGGTGCGGATGGTGATGTCGTCCTCCCACCGCAGGGGGCGCTCCAGGCGGTACCAGGAGCGGGCCAGCATCCAGAAGGCCCGGTACCGCTGGATCAGGGCCTGGCGGCCGAAGCCCCCCTCCTCCGCCGCGTAGCCCGCCGCCACCTGGAGGTGGTTGAGCAGGGCGGAGGCCTTACAGATGCCCCGGCCGTCGGCGTCCATGCCGGCCAGTCTTACCTTGTGTTCATAATACAGGCTCATAGTGGTTCTTTCCCTCGGATCAAAATGGTATTTTTGCAGCAGATGTCGTCGATGTCGTCGGCAGTGGCGGCGGGAATGCGCATCTGGGCCCCGCACTGGCCGCATTGCAGGTCCACCGAGCTGTAGTTCACCTGGATGGAGCAGTTCCGCCCCCCGCAGGTGCAGGTGATGCCGCCCCGCTGGGCGATGTCCCGGATTTCCTCCAGCACCTCGTGCATCACCAGCTCGTCCAGAAAGGCCCCCTGGGCGGCGGAGTCCGACTCCAGCTTGTCCACCGCCTGCTCCAGCCGGGCGGCGGCGGCATAGACCGGGCCCTCCTCCCCCACGTAGCAGCAGTCCAGGCCGGAGGCCGCGCAGGAGAAGGCCAGGGCCCGCTCCCGGACAAAGGCCTGAGAGGAGCAGGAGACCGCGTGGTCCCGTCCGCAGAACAGACAGGGCACCGTCAGCTGCACCCGGGTGGGGCGAAACTCCACCGTCAGCTCCGACTTGCCGCAGGGGCAGGGGATGTGGGCCGTGGAGGCTGCCAGAGAAAACAGGTCCCGCTCCACAATCACCGTCTTCCGGCAGTGGGGGCAGATATAGGATAGGAAACGCTTGGCGTCCTGTACCATGTGTTGGCCTCCTTCATTCTATGTCCGTGTTTTTTGGGAGAGGCCCGTCAATCGGCTCGTCCAGCACCCAGGGCAGGCGCAGGAAAAACATCAAGTCGAAGTGGGGTTCCGGGAAGCCGGGGGCCCCGTGGGGGTACACCTCATGGCCGCAGGTCCCACAGTCCTGTTCGGAGGAGAAAACCTCCTGGGCGGGTTCCCGGAGGATGCGTCCCGCGGCCCGCCAGCTGGCCTGGTAGAGGAGCAGGCCGTCCTTTTCGTGGAACTCGCACACATAGGTGGCCTTCTCCGGGGGGATGCCCAGCCGGTCCAACGCCTCCAACAGAAAGGCGGGCAGCTTCCGCTCCCGGGCCAGCTGGAGAAAATTCCGGCAGTGGCCGCAGGGGCAGTCCCAGCCCTCGGACTGGGCGTACCAGTCCTGCGTGGCGGCATCGTCCACCTCCACAGTATAACCAAACAGCTCCATTTTGTTCACTTTTGTTCACTCCCAGTAGCGGTCCGCAATGGCCCGCAGCACCGC
Organism: Lawsonibacter sp.; assembly: GCA_022791995.1. Taxonomy (GTDB): domain Bacteria; phylum Bacillota; class Clostridia; order Oscillospirales; family Oscillospiraceae; genus Lawsonibacter. The sequence continues at coordinate 38,497 of JAAWAD010000012.1, read as the reverse complement.
GTTCTCCTCCTCATAGACCAGGAGGCGGACGAAGAAGTCCTCGATCTCTGGGTCCCCCTTGAGGCGGCACAAAATACGGCAGGCCGTCTCCCGCAGATCGGGCCGCTCGTCCTCCCCGGTGAAGGCGAAGGCCAGTGCCTTGGCGTTGGTCCCCGGCTGGCGGGAGGCGTAGTCCATCAGGAAGCAGGCGGTCTCGACCTCGTCCTCGCCGTCCTCCCCGGCGGCGGTACAGGCCAGGGCCCGCAGGCCCTCCGCCGTCAGCTCCGCCTCCGGGTACAGGGACAGGTAGGCGGCCTCCACGGCGGTGGGGTATTTTTCTGCCCCCCGGAGGTACGCCTCCGGCCAGGAGGGCGCCGTCTCCGCGGAGAACCGGAAGGGGAACGGGGCGTCCTTCCGCTCCCAGGGCACCCCCTTCCAGCCGGGCAGGACCGGAATGGGGTCCCCGTCTCCGGCGGGCCAGGCGATCCACTCCCGCCCGTCCTGCCAGCGGCAGATCCAGGAGGAGCACAGGACCAGGGCGGGGACCGTCTGCCCCTCCAGGGCGCAGGCGGCGCAGCGGTGGTGCCCGTCCAGCAGGACGCACATGGCATTGCTGGCCTGGAAGGCCAGGACGGGTGGCAGGGCCTCTCCGGTTTGTAATTTTTTGCGGTAATATTCCACCCTGGCCCCGTCCAGCCGGTCCGCCGGCTGGGAGGGGTAGAGAAACCACCCCACGCTTTCCAGCACCCGGAAGTTGGTGTGGTCGTAGTACTGGGCTGTGGCCCGATAGGGCTCCGGCCCCGGGGGGACGCTCCAGAAGAAGCGCCCTTCCCCGTCAGTGGGGACGGCCTGCCCGTGGGCCAGGAAGTACATGCCGCTTTTCAGCAGCCGGGTGAGGGGGGACAGCCGCGCCAGGGCGTCCTCCAGCCCCCGGTAAGGGGCGTTCATCCGGCGGGCCAGCGCCCGGAGGGCGGGGTCATCCGCCGGACGGCCGTACCCCGCCGCCAGCAGGCTGGCGCAGGTGGGACAGCCGCTGTCCTGGAGCAGGGCCAGGGGGACCTCCCCCAGCATCAGGGCGGAGCGGGTGGTGATGCCGTGGAAATCCTCCCCCACCCAGCGCTCCCAGCCCAGGCGGCCCAGGCCGTTCTTCACCTGGAGGAGGAGGTGCTGTGCGGGAAACAGACCGGTTTCGGATGTATGCCGGGCCAGGATCTCGATTTTGGGCTGGAACAGGCGCATGGGTCCTCTCCTATTCTCTTTTACTTCCGCCGCCCCTTGCTGTCCCGGCGGAGGGGCAGCTGTTTTTTCTCCTTGGGGGTCGGGGCGGCGGGGCTGGCCTTGTTCCTCTCGAAGGCGGAGATGATCTTGCCCACCAGCTTGTGACGCACCACGTCGGCCCCGGTGAGGCGGATGATCTGGATATCGTCGATGCCCTCCAGAATCTGGGCGCAGCGCTCCAGGCCGGAGTCCTCCGGGGAGGGCAGGTCGATCTGGGTCACGTCGCCGGTGAGCACCATCTTGGAGCCCTCGCCCAGGCGGGTGAGGATCATCAGATGCTGGGAAATGGACATGTTCTGGCACTCGTCGCACAGCAGAAACATGGACTTCAGGGTCCGGCCCCGCATGTAGGCCAGGGGGGCGATCTCGATGACCCGCTTTTCCAGGTAGCCCTGGACGGTCTCCGGCCCCAGCATCTCGTCCAAGGCGTCGTAGAGGGGACGCAGATAGGGGTCCACCTTATTCTGCAAGTCCCCGGGGAGGAAGCCCAGTTTCTCCCCCGCCTCCACCGCCGGACGGCACATGACAATCTTGCTTACCTTTTTCTCCTTCAAGGCCCGGACGGCGGCGGCCACGGCCAGATAGGTCTTTCCGGTGCCTGCCGGGCCGATGGAGATGGTGACGGTGTTCTCCTCAATGGCCTGGATATACTGCCGCTGCCCCAGGGTGCGGCACTTCACCGGCGCGCCGCTGTAGGTGTAGGCCACTACCCCCTTCATGGCGGAGACGGTCTCCTCCGCCCGGCCCTCCCGCACGCTTTCCAGCGCCCGGGAGACGGCAAACTCGTCGATTTTCTCCCCCAGTCCCCGGAGCTGGTCCAGCATTTTCAGGGTCTGCACCCCAAGATGCACCCGCTCCTCCGTGGGGCCTGTAACCTCTACATCCCCGTCACGAGTCACCAGGGATACCCCCAGCTCGTGCTCCAGAATGCGTAAATTTGTGTCCGTTACGCCGAACAGATCCTGCATGGTCAGAACGTCCAGCTCAAGCTTCTCCGACGCCAAGCCGCCGCCACCCTTTCTCTTGTGGATTTTCCATAGTATATGCTTTTTCACAGTCTTTTTCAAGAGAGCATTTGTGAACTTTTCAGAATTAAGAATATAGAAGGGACCCGGAGACGCAAAGCGTCCGGGTCCCTTCTGATATCACGCCTCGTCCTCTGCTGGGGGCTCCTTTTCCCGCGGCGTCTGCCCCAGCAGGGCGCTGTCCATCAGCAGGACCAGCTCCATGGCGCTGCGGAAGGGGGAGTCCTGCCGGCCTTCCAGCCAGGAGACCGAGCCCTGCCAGGAGGCGTTGCGCCGGAAGAAAATCTGGACGGCAAAGGTGGCCAGCCGCCCGCTGCGCTCCGCGCTGGCGGCGGGCGCGTCCCCCGGCAGGGGCGGCGGAGCGGCAAACCGGCGCGGGGCGGTGAAGGGTTGGGGGAACTCCAGGGTATCCAGAAGCCCCTCCATCTGCCGGAGCAGCTGGGTCAAGCTTTGAAAGGCGGCGCCCTCCTCCAGGGCGGGGTTGTACATCCGCCCCGTCAGCACGCCGTTTTCGTAGGAGTCAATGCACAGCAGAGTGGTGCGGTATTGGTGAGCATAGGCCCGCATAGCAAGCTACCTCCTGGTTCTTGCCCGCCGGGAGGGCGGGACAGGCTGAGAACAGTATACCATATAAAAAAGAAAATGTGGAGTACTTTTCCAGAAAAATTTTTCGCTTTTAAAAAAATATGTATCCTGAAGCTATTGCAAATTGCGGCTCCCTGTAGTAAAATGTAAGGCACATACAGAAGTTTCTCTGCGGAAGCAGAGCGGAGGCGACACAGGTGAAGGAAGATAGATTGCGGGTTCGGATGCTGGGCGGATTTTCCATTCAGTATCAGGACAAGCGAATTGGAGACGACCGCTCCCATAAGGTCTGGCTGCTGCTGGCCTATTTGATCTGCCGGAGGGGCCATACCGCCGCTGTGGAGGAGCTGTCCGCCCTGCTCTGGGAGCGGGTGCCCCAGGACTCCAAGCTGCCAAACGCGCTGAAGACGATTCTCCACCGGGCCCGGGCCAGCCTGAACCAGCTGTGGGACGGCGCGGGGCGGGATCTGCTGCTCCGCCAGGAGGAGGGGTATGCCTGGAACCCCGCCTATCCGCTCTGGCTGGATACAGAGGAGTTTTCCCGGCTTTGCTCCGGCCAGCAGGAGGACAGGCTCCAGGCGCTGGCGCTGTACCGGGGGGGCTTTTTGTCCAGGCTGAGCGGAGGGACCTGGACGGCGGAGATGGCCGGCCAGCTGAAGGAGCGGTATGTCCAGACCGCCCTGGAGGCGCTGCCCCAGCTGAAGGAGGAGGGCCGCTGGCAGGAGATGGCCGAGCTGTGCATGTGCAGCGTGGCTCAGGAGCCCTCGGAGGAGCAGTTCTATTTCCAGTGGATGAACGCCCTGCTGGAGCAGGGGAACCGGCGGGGCGCCGCCACCGTCTTTGAGGATATGCAGGAGCGCTTTTTGGCCGACTATGGGATTTTGCCCTCGGAGGAGCTGCGGGGCCTGTACCGGAGGGTACTGGCCTCGCTGGAGAGTCGCGCCCTCTCCTCCGATGTGATTTTGGAGCAGCTGCGGGAGGGGCCCGGCCCTGGCGGCGCTTACTTCTGCGATTACGATTTTTTCAAGGCCATCTGCCAGGCCTCCGCCCGGCAGGCGGCCCGCACGGGGGAGGCTGCCCACCTGGCCCTCCTCTCGGTAACAGACGGCAACGGAGGCCCCCTGGCCCAGCGGAGCCTGAGCCGGGTGATGCGCCACCTGAAGGAGGTCGTGCGGGAGGGTCTGCGCCGGGGCGATATCGCCGCGCTGTGCAGCGCCTCGCAGTTCATTCTGCTGCTGCCCCAAGCCAATTACGAGAGCGCGTGTATGGTCTGCGACCGGACGCTGCGGGCCTTTGTCCGGCAGTATCCCCACTCGCCGGCGCGCTTTCGGGTCTCTGTGCGCCCTCTGGAGCTGGACTCCCTGCCGGAAGATCAGCCCCTGCACCAGGAGGGACCGCTATAGCGGCGCATTCTCCGGCGGCGCCACTCGTTTCGATGCAGATCTTTTTAGGCTAGAAAACGACCGTTTCGGGCTATGTCCACCCGCCCCAACCAGAGCGGGCGGGCTTCTTTTGCGTTTTTTATTGGAAAAACGGGCGTAAATAGGTGGGTTTGGACAGAAATTGGGGTTCTAAATGGGAGAGAAGAGTTTGGGTGGGAAATGCGTTGGTAGGTTTCACGAAAAGCGAAAAATGAAAGAAATTTTGAAAAAAATACTTGCTTTTTTCCAATCTTGTAGTATAATCATAGTGGCTGGAAGAGGAATACTGCCTCTTAAAGGTAAAACTTGAGAGGAAAGAGATACATTATACCAGGAAAAAGCAAAAAAGCGGCCCTGCATTGTGTGACTTATTTGGAATTTTTGGAAGAACATCCGGGCGCGGCCCGGCATATGCTGAATTTGAATCGCAGCAGAGAACAAATGCGGCGGGGTATCGCCCAGCGAAAGGAAGGGCTTGGAGAGGAAGCGATGACGGAAAAGGAGCTGAAAAAGCTTCGGCGCGAGGAGCTTTTGGAGATGTTGATTGTACAGAGCAAGCGCGCTGAGGAGCTGGAGCAGCAGCTGGCGCAGGCCCAGGCGCAGCTGGAGAGCCGGGGCATCGCCCTGGAGGAGGCAGGCTCCATCGCAGAAGCGGCCTTTCGTCTGAACGGAGTGTACGAAGCGGCCCAGGCCGCCGCCCAGCAGTATCTGGAAAACATTCAGTCCCTGAGCGCCCGTCAGCAGGAGATTTCCCAGCGGCTGGAGACAGAGAGCCGCCAGACCGCCGAGGAGCTGCTGTCCGAGACCACGGCCCGATGTAAGGCCATGGAGGAGGAGGCCCGGCAGAAGGCGGAGTCCTACTGGACCGAGGTCTCGCAGAAGCTTGACAAGTACCTGGCGGACCACGCGGGAATGGCAGAGCTGCTCTCCTACCAGATACCGAAGCCGCCGGGGAGGTGACCGGGATGCGCAAAAAGAGAGCTGTAAGCGAGATTCCCTCCGTGGAGCTGCTGGAGGCTGAACTGGGGCGGACGAAATACCGCAGGCGGTACAACCGGGTGCTGCGCAGCACGGTATACGCTCTGATTACAGTGGCCGCCGCCGCCGTGCTGGTGGCAACCCTCTGGATGCCGGTCCTCCAGATCAGCGGAAACTCTATGACGCCCACCCTTTCCGAAGGGGAGGTGGTGATCTCCCTGAAGGGGCTGGGCTTTCGCACCGGCGATGTGATCGCCTTCTACTACGACAATAAGGTCCTGATTAAACGAGTGATTGCCGGCCCCGGGGATTGGGTGGACATTGACGAGCGGGGCACGGTTTACGTCAACGAACAGAAGCTGGATGAGCCCTACCTGATGGAGAAGGCCCTGGGCGACTGCAACATTGAGCTGCCCTACCAGGTGCCTGAATCCAGAGTCTTTGTGATGGGGGACCACCGCAGCGTCTCCCTGGACTCCCGGAATACGGCGGTGGGCTGCGTGTCAGACGAGCAGGTTGTGGGACGGCTTCTCCTTCGGATCTGGCCGATGGAGACCTTCGGGCCGATTTGACGCCCCTTCGGAAGTTATAAAGGAAAGGACGGTGTGATCAATGGAAATGGAGCACAGCTTTATGACCCAGGCCAGCCAATACCATGCCTCCCGCAGGCGCCGGCGCCTGGGCCACAAGGTGTTTACTGTGCTGGCCTCCGTGGTTGTATTTTGCACAACCTATGCCCTCATCCTTCCGGCGATCACCCTGTCCAATACGCTGACCTGCGGGCTGGAGGAGCACACCCACGCCGAGGCCTGCTATGCCATGCAGGTCCCCGCCCCCCGGGTGGAGCTGATTTGCAGTCCGCAGGTCCCTGCCGGCGGCGCCCTTCTCCATAGCCACAATCACGTTTGTTATGACAACGAGGGCAATCTGATTTGCACCCTTGCCGAGGTTGACACCCACACCCACACCGACAGCTGCTGGCGGGAGAGCCGTACCTTGGTCTGCGAAGAGCTTCAGGAGCCCGGCCATACCCATACCGACGCCTGTTATACTCTCCACCGGGGAGAGCTGATCTGTACAGAGACAGAGAGTCAGGAGGCGTCGCACACCCACACCAGTGCCTGCTATACCACCGTCACCAGCGGTCTGACCTGTACACAGGCGGAGGGGGGCGGTCATACCCACGATGACAGCTGTTACACGGTGGAGACCATCGAGACCCTCACCTGCTCCATCCCGGAGGGCGACGGCCACACCCACAGCAGCAGCTGCTATGCCCCGGACCGGGAGGAACTGACCTGCTCCCTGGAGGAGGGGGAAGAACACAGCCACGACAGCAGCTGCTACACCACGATTCCTGGCGATCTGGTCTGCGGTGAGGCCGAGGAACCGGGACACAGCCACAGCGGCGCGTGCTACACCGTGGAGGAGATCAGAACCCTGACCTGCTCTGAGCCTGAGGAAAGCGGCCACACCCATGACAGCAGCTGCTACGCCCAGGAGGAGGAGCTCACCTGCACCCAGACCGAGCAGCCCGCCGGCCATGTTCACTCCGACAGCTGCTATGACTGGAGCCAGGAGCTTACCTGCCACGAGACGGAGCGCCCCGAGGGCCATGTCCATACCGACGCCTGCTACCAGATCGATTGGGAGATGTCCTGCGGGAAGCAGGAGCTCCGCCCCCACACCCACAGCGACAGCTGCTACGACGAGGCCGGCGCCCTGACCTGCGGCCTGCCCGAGGCCGTTGTACACAACCACACCGCCGATTGCGTCTACACCCAGGATGTAGAGAACGAGGAAGTCCGCACATTGCTGTGCGGACTTGAGGAACACTCCCACACCGATGGGTGCTATCTGGAGGTGTTCCCCGAGCTGGGCCAGAAGTACCTGTGCGGCTTCTCAGCGCATACCCACGGCGAGGGCTGCTACTTCGCCGACGGCCAACTGCTGTGTACTCTGGCCGAGCACATCCACACGGAGGATTGTCTGGAGAAGACAGAGGCCCCGATTGCGGACGAGGACTGCTTCTGCGGCCTTGTCGCCCATACCCACACCGACGCGTGCAGCAACGAGTTTCTTGAGCGGATCTGCGGCCTGGTTGAGCACACCCATACCGAGGCGTGCCTGCAAGATCCCGAAGCGCCGATTGCAGACGAGGACTGCTTCTGCGGCTTTGCCGCCCATACACACACCGAGGCCTGCTGCAACGAGTACGGCGAGCTGGTGTGCGGGCTGGAGGAGCACACCCATACCGAGGCGTGTCTGGAGCAGCCGGAGCAGAAGCCGGTGGAGCTCTGGCTGGACAACAAGGAGTTTGACGGCGAGCTCCAGGCCTTTGACCTGAAATTCACCGTCTCCGGCCGGGTGGAGCTGCCCGCCGCCGAAACCGGCGCCGCCGCACACAGCGAGAACCTGCCCCAGGATCTCCCGCAGGACCTGGTCCAGGACAGCACAGCCCCCCTCTCCCCGGAGCAGGATCTGGACCCCGGTTTCACCCTGGACGAGTCCAATACCCCCGCCGTCACCCAGGACGACATCCAGTTCGAGATGGTCCCCCTGACCGACGCCGACGAGGCCTACCAGGAGGTGGCCAGGCGGCTGGACTGCGACGAGGAGGAGGAGTTCATCCCCCTGGAGGTCCTGACGGTCACCGCCTCCCTGAACGGGGAGGAGCTGGACCTGTCTGAATGCGAGCTCATGGTGGAGATCACCCCCAAGGCGGAGCTGCTGGCCTCCATGCAGGAGACCGCAGCCATGTACGCCATTGACCCGGAGGATCTGGAGAACAGCGAGCTGCCCGAGGAGCCCGCAGTTGCCGTGGTTGCGCTGGACACCGAGAGCGTGCTGAGCAACAGCGTGCTGGACGCGGAGAGCACCGCCGAGAGCAACACCATCACCGTGCGGACGATGGCCAGCCGGAGCTTCGGCGTCACCGGCCTGCTGTCCAACGTGTACCCCAGCTACTCCGTGGAGTTTTACGCCAACCTGGACCGGCCCGTCCATCAATACGCTTCAGATGCCGTTGCGAAGAGCTATGAAAAAACAAACGACGGCCCCATCTACTTCATCGACACCAGCGCCGAGAAAAACGGCGGAAGTGCCAAGCTGCCTGACAACAATGGCCGGGACAAAGTGAATCTTACCTACTTCAACATTGTGAACAACAGGCTGGAGACCGAGAACAAGCTGACACGGGTCTATCTGGAGGAGAACACCCACTTCTTCAATCCCCAAAAGGGCCTGACCATCGACGACATGGACAGCCTGAAGCAGGCGAACAACGACAACTACGCCCTGAAAGAGCTGTGGGTCCTGAATCAGCCCGAGGGCGTGGAGATTACCGACGAGTACAAGGAAAACCCGGACAACTGGACGGTGTACAATCCCCCCACGGTATCCTTCACTAACAACCCCGACGCCGCCGACGAGAGCACCATCTGCATCACTGAGGGCACCGTGTTCCGCATGGTCTACGACCCGGCCACAAAGGGCCATACAAACGCCGCTGCCTTCTATGACTACGACATCACCAACGGTGTGAAGGATGCCAACGGCAAGTACAACGCGGAAAGCCAGGGCATCAACAGCAACACCACTGGCAACGACGGCACACGGCTTGCCTTTGGCAACCAGAACGCAGGCACAGACTATGGCACCATTAAGTGGGGCAGCAACTACCCCAACAAGCGCAATAACCCCACTTGGAACCCCATGGGTGACGAAGGTACGTTTGATGCCACAAAGGACCGGGGCTATCAGGGCTGTACCTTCAAGCTGGTCACCGGCTACGCCGACGGAAAGCCGGTGTTTGACAGCGAGCTCGACGCCCCCAACCTGTTCCTGGGGGGGGCCGACGGCAAGACATCTTACGGCGGCTCCCTGAACTTTGCCCAGCAGGGCGACACCTTCACCCTCCAGAGTGTGACAGTGGATGGGCACACCAGGGGAAACCTGGATACCTTCCGCCATCCCCAGAGCTATAAGTACATCTGGACCAACAACTTCTGGCCCATGGATGATGTCACCGGAAAGAGGGCGGACCCCAACTTTGGCGCAAAAGGCAATACGCCCGCCACGACAAAGGGTGCTCTTCCTGAGAGCGACGACGGCGGCAACCACAACGCCTACTTCGGCATGAACTTCTCTGTCAAGTTCCAGCTGGCCAAGGAGTACGTCGGTCCCCTGGAGTACTACTTCTACGGCGACGACGACATGTGGGTCTTCCTGGACGGCCCCGACGGAATCCAAATGGTCTGCGACATCGGCGGCGTCCACTCCTCCGTGGGCGAGTACGTCAACCTGTGGGACTATATCCCCATGGAGGGCCGCCCGGACGGCTACAAGGAGTACACCCTGCACTTCTTCTACACCGAGCGCGGCGCTTCCGGCTCCACCTGCTGGATGCAGTACACCCTGCCCAAGATCACCCAGGTCACCCCCCCGGTGCAGCCCAACCCCGAGGAGTCCCCCCTGGTCATCCAGAAGCTGGAGACCGGCCTGGAGGCGGGAAACATGGGCGAGACCGAGTACACCTTCTACCTCACCCTGAGCAATACAACCAGCACTTGGCAGGCAAACCGCTACGATGCTTCCGGCAAGGAGATCGGGCAGATCTCCCTGGCGCCCGGGGCGGCGAATGAATTCAAGCTGAAGCACGGCGAATCCCTCAAGGTGATGGGTTTGACCAGCGGCATCGGTTACAGCGTCCGCGAGGAGGCCGGCGCCAACTACAACGCCTCTGTCACCGTGGACGGCGTGCTGCAAAGCACGGACGGTACCGCCGGCGGCGCCATCAGCAACCCCGAGGTCCCCGTTCAGGTCGTCTACACCAACGCTTACTACTATGCGCTCCCCGCCACGGGCGGAATCGGTACCCTCTGGTATACTTTGGGCGGTTTGCTGTTGCTGGCAGTCGGCGCTCTATGGTATAAAAAATATTCCTGGGGAGAGGAGGCGGCTGATTAAGTATGCTTCCCTCCCGCGCAAAAGAACGAACAATGTGGAAACTGAAAGGAGAAATGGAAAGATGAAGCACCTGAAAAAACTTGCCAGCACCGCGCTGGCCCTGCTCATGGTCGCGGCCATGATGATTCCAGCGTTTGCACAGAGCCTGACGATTGCAGGTAAGACCACCGGACACAGCTTTAACATCTACCAGATTTTCACTGGAACCGCAGATGGAGACCGGCTGAAAGATGTGGAGTGGGGCTCCGCCATGCCAGAAGAAACACGGCAGCAATTCATATTGGCACTTCAAAAGGATGCGACACTTAAAGAGGTTCGTGAAATCATGGCTTTGAATGCTGCTACGAGCAGTGCCAATGATGTTGCCGCCGCGATTCAGGCGGCTGGCAACACCCAGGCGGTTGCGCAGGCGGTTGCAAATGCCGCTGGCGCAAATCACGGCTCGACGGCGATCGGAACGCCGATTTATGGAAAAGCTTCAGAAAGTGCTGCGGATATTGTATTTACACACAATGATCTTGTGGACGGATACTATCTGATTGCCGACAACTTCAACAATACAACCAAATATATGGCTTGCCCTGTGCTTGGTGAAAGCAACACAATCAATCTGAAAACTGAGGATGTTCCCCCGCTGGAGAAGCAGGTTCTGAAATACGAGGGCAATCCTGATAATCCCGCCGACTGGGGCGTGGCTGCAACCTACCCCGTGCCGAAGGCCGGACAGGAAGTGGATTTCAGACTGGTTGCATCTCTGCCCAGCAACTTTGATCTCAATGGAACAGGCGAGTTCCCTATGACCTTCCACGATGATTTGGCAGAAGGTGTTTGGGAACGCCCTACAACTGTCACAGTAACATTTGGCGGTGTTACACTCACTACTGGTACTGACTACACACTTACTTTTGGACCCAATAATGAAGAAGGCACGAACGGAACATGCGACTTCCATGTTTCCATTACCGACCTGAGAGCTCTGGCTGCACGGAAAGGCATCACACTTACTGCCGATACACAGATTATTGTGCAGTACAAGGCCAAATTGCTGGAGAATGCGGTGATTGGTACCGGCGGAAACAAGAACACTGCTTGGCTGGAAGGCGATGACACCAAAAAGGAAGTTACCGTCTATACCTTCGAGTTGGATATCTTCAAGTATAATGGCGATACCGGAACGACTGAAGAGACAAGGGAACTGCTGTCCGGTGCAGAGTTTACACTGAGCAGACTGAGCACAAATAACCAGTGGACCGATGTCAGAGTCCTTGGTGTCGATGAGCAGCTCAGCAAGTTTGAATTCAAGGATTTGGCGGAAGGCTACTACAGGCTGGAAGAGACAAGGGTTCCTACAGGTGGCTATACGAAAATCTCCAACATCTATTTCCAGCTGACCCCTGTATACGACGCTGCTGGCAATTTGACCGCACTGACTGTGACCGAGTATACCGCAGATGTAGCAACAGATACAAACGTGACAACCTGGACACAGGTTGCTTCCAGTCAGATTAAGCAGAGCGCCGAGGCCGGCAAGCTGACAGTCGGACATCTGGCGGCGGACATCTACAACTTCACTGGTGTTGTCCTTCCCAGCACCGGCGGTATCGGCACCACAATTTTCTACATTGCCGGCGGCATTCTGGCGGTTGGCGCAGTGATTCTGCTGGTGACGAAGCGCCGCATGGGCCAGGAAGACTGAGCGAAGAAGCGAAACAAGTAAAAAACCAAACAGCCCGCCGCGTCATGGGGAGACCTGTGGCGCGGCGGTGAGGAATCGTGAACGTAGGGTATGAAAAAGAATCTGTCCACCATATTTCTGCTTTTGGTGCTGGTGGCGGGGGTTGCGCTGTTGTTGTATCCCACGGCCAGTGACTACTGGAATTCCTTTCACCAATCCCGGGCGATAGCGGGCTACTCAGAGAGTGTAGCGACGCTGAGCTCGGTAGACTATGAGCGGTTTTGGCTGGAGGCTGTGGTGTACAACGAGGCGCTGCGGGCCAAGCCGGAGCCATTTCTGGTGTCGGAGGAGGAGTGGGCAGAGTATATTCAGCGGCTGAACATCTCTGGAAACGGCATCATGGGGTATATTGAGATACCCAAGATTGAGTGTGTGCTGCCTATTTACCACGGCACGGACGAGAGTGTGCTGCAAATTGCGGTGGGGCACATTGAGGGCAGCACTCTGCCGGTAGGCGGGGCATCCAGCCACTGTGTGCTGTCCGGCCACCGGGGGTTGCCCAGTGCAAAGCTGTTCAGCGACCTGGATCGGATGGAGGTGGGGGATATCTTCATGCTCCAGGTTTTGAACGAGACGCTGTCCTATCAGGTGGACCAGATCCACATCGTGCTCCCCCAGGAGATGGACGATCTGGCCATTGAAGAGGGACGGGATTACTGCACCCTTGTTACCTGCACCCCCTATGGCATCAACACCCACCGGCTGCTGGTGCGGGGCCACAGGGTTGAGAATCAGGAGTCGGCGGCGGCGGTCCGTGTTTCGGCGGACGCCATGCGTGTGGACCCGATTCTTGTGGCGCCGGCGGCGGCGGTTCCCATGCTTCTGCTGGCCAGCATTTGGATGATGTTCAGCGGGAGCGGCAAGAAGAGGAAGAAGCGGAAACGGTCAAACGTCCGCGCGACAGAAAGGCAGGATTCCCAGCAATGAAAAAACAATACTGGTTCCGGCGCTTGGCGGCGCTGGCACTGAGCCTGCTGCTGTGCGGGTCGTGTCTGCCGGGGACCGCCTTCGCCTATGACGAGATCAATACCAGCCGGGACTGTACCCTTACCGTCAGCTTCGCCCCTAAGGGGCGGGCGGCGGCGGGCGTGGCCTTCCGGGCCTACCGGGTGGCGAATATGTGGTCGGAGAACGGGAATATCCGCTTTGGCGTGCCCTTTGGGGTCCAGGATTTTGCCATCACCGGCGGCATGAGTGCCAGCGGTTGGGATAATCTGGCGTGGCGGCTGACCAATTACGCCCAGCGCCAGAGCATCGCAGCCACAGACACAGCCTGGACCGACGCCAATGGCCGGGCCCGGTTTACCGGCGCCAACGGCGCGGGCCTGCCGGTGGGCCTTTATCTGGTGGTGGGAGACAGCTTCCGGCGGGATGACTATGTGTACACCCCCTCCGCCTTCCTTGTGGCCCTTCCGAACTCCACCGATGGGAAGACCTGGACCTATCAGGTGAACGCCACGCCGAAGTTTTCCATGATGCGTGACGAGCCCATTGAGATTCATGTCCGAAAGGTTTGGCGGGACACCGGCCACAGAGGGGAGCGCCCCAGCTCGGTGACGGTGGAACTGTTGCGTGACGGCGTGCGGTATGGTCAGGTCGTGACGCTGACCGCCAACAGCTGGAGCTATGACTGGTATGACCTAGATCCGGGCTACCGCTGGACTGTGCGGGAGGTCAACGTGGGCAGCCGGTACGACTCCTATGTGACCTCCAACCGGTTCGATGGCGGCTATCAGTTTATCATCACCAACACCTATGACGAGCCCTATAACCCCAGCGATCCCGACGCCCCCCCGGACCGCCCACCCCGGCGTCCGAGCGATCCCACCGACCCGGAAATCCCCCTGGAGGACCCGGAGGTGCCCCTGACTCCTCCACCGGAGATTCCCTTGGATGACCCGGATATTCCCCTGAGCGATCTGCCGGAGGAATTTGATATCCCGGACCCGGATGTGCCCCTGGAGGACTTGCCCCGCACGGGGCAGCTCTGGTGGCCGGTGCCCATGCTGGCTGCCGGCGGTATTTTGCTGTTTCTGATCGGCTGGGCCCAAAACCGGAGGTGGGAGGTCCAGGATGCGGAATAGACACGGCTTGGGCTTTATGGCAGGCGGCCTGCTGCTGCTGGCGGCGGCGCTCTGTCTGAGCATCTACAACATCTGGGACGACAACCGGGCCGCCATCGCGGCAGAGACCAACGTGAAGCGGCTGAATACCGCCATGACGGAGACCGTCCGGGGAGAGCTGCCGGTCGGGATGCTTCCTGACTATGTCCTCGCCCCGGAGATGGAGATGCCAACCATCACTATCGACGGCCTGGAGTATATCGGGCGGCTGGACATTCCGGTTCTGGAGTTGAGCCTGCCTGTCCTGAGCCAGTGGAGCTACCCCAATATGAAGGTGGCTCCCTGCCGTTACTCCGGCTCGCTGTATCAAAACAATATGGTCATCGCTGCCCATAACTACAAGCGCCATTTCGGAAGCCTGAAGACGCTGGAGGTAGGGGATACGGTCCGGTTCACTGATGTGGAGGGGAACGAGTTCCGCTATACCGTGGCGGAGCTGGAGCAGCTGGCTCCCAACGAGGTGGAGGCGATGATTACTGGTGACTGGGATCTGACCCTGTTTACCTGCACCGCCGGGGCGCAGTACCGGGTGACGGTCCGCTGTGTGCTGGAGGAAGAGTCCCTTTCATAAGAAAAAAACGCGGCCTGGACAGCTGTCCGGGCCGCGTTTTTGCATACAAAGAAGAAAATGGAAGACGGGCTGCTGCATAGCTCTGCCCGAATGCGGAAAACTACAGACAAATTTCCGTGGGGGAGGCGCATTTTATGAGCACGAAAAAGGTGGGGACACAGACAGCCGTATTGGCAAATCCCCCCTCTTTCGCCGGCCACGCAAACGTGGTGGGCAAAAAGGAGGGGGAGGGCCCGCTGGCGGAGACCTTTGACTATATTGCCGAGGACGACACCTTTGGGGAGTCCACCTGGGAGAAGTCAGAGAGCGCCATGCAGAAACAGGCCCTGTCGCTGGCGCTGGACAAGGCGGGACAGCCCGCGTCCAACCTGGACTGGCTCTTTGCCGGGGATCTGCTGAACCAGTGCATCGGCTCCTCTTACGCCGCCCGAGGGCAGGGGATCCCATTCTTTGGCCTGTATGGGGCCTGTTCCACTATGGGAGAGGGTCTGGCCCTGGCCTCTATGACCCTGGACGGCGGCTTTGGAGAGTGGGCCGGGGTGGTGGTGTCCTCCCACTTCTGCTCCGCTGAGCGTCAGTACCGCAATCCCCTGGAATACGGCGGCCAGCGCACACCGACGGCCCAGTGGACAGTCACCGGCTCCGGTGCGGTCGTTTTGGCCCGGGAGGGCCCGGGCCCCTATATCACCCACGTTACGGTGGGGAAGATTGTGGACAAAGGGATCAAGGATGCCAACAACATGGGGGCGGCGATGGCTCCTGCGGCCTGCGATACGCTGGAGGCCCATTTTCAGGACACCGGACGCACACCCAAGGACTACGACCTGATTGTTACAGGGGACCTGGGCTCTCTGGGCAGCGAGCTGCTGCTGGAGCTGCTGCGGCGGGACGGCATTCAGATGTCCAACCACGCCGACTGCGGAATGCTGATTTTCGACCCCCAGACCCAGGACGTCCACTGTGGCGGCTCGGGGTGCGGCTGCTCCGCCTCGGTGCTCACGGGGCATTTCCTCAACGGGATGCGGGCTGGGCGGTGGCAGAATATCCTGTTCTGCCCCACCGGAGCCCTCCACTCCCCCACCGCGTCCTTCCAGGGGGAGTCCATCCCCGGCATCTGTCATGCCATTGCCATCTCAACCAAAAAGGGAAAGTGAGGCCCGGAATGGACTATATAAAAGCGTTTCTCTGCGGGGGTATTTTCTGCATCATTGGACAGATTTTGATTGACAAAACCCCGCTCACCCCCGCCAAAATCCTGGTCAGCTATGTCACTGCCGGGGTAATTCTCAGCGCCGTGGGGCTGTATCAGCCTCTGGCGGAGTGGGCGGGGGCTGGAGCCACTGTCCCTCTCACCGGCTTTGGCCATCTGCTGGCCAAGGGTGTGAAAAAGGCGGTGGCGGAACAGGGGCTGCTGGGGGCGTTCACCGGAGGGGCAACGGCCGCCGCCGGGGGGATTACAGCCGCCGTCTTCTTTGGTTTTCTGGTGGCCCTGCTGTGTAAGGCCAAACCGAAAAGCTGAATGGGAGGAAAGCGGTTCTAGCCTGTACCGTTTTCCTGGGCCAGGATATCCCGCACCTGTTCCAGGTTCTGGATGATAAAGTCCGGCGAAAGGTCCGGCGGGGCGGTTTCACCCTGGGGGTTGTACCAGCAGCAACGGATGCTGGCGTTGCGGCCCCCCTGCATATCGCTGGTGAGGGAATCCCCTACAATCAGCACCTGGTCCCGGGGGACCTCTCCCAGGACGGAGAAGACGGCGTCGAAGAAGCGGGGGTCAGGCTTCTCTGCCCCCACCTCCTCAGAGATAAAGACCCGGTCCAGCAGCCGGCTCAGCCCGGATTTTTCCAGCTTCCGCCGCTGAGCCACGCATGTGCCGTTGGTGACAGCGTACTGGAGGACGGTTCCCTTCAGGCTACAGATCAGCTGATCACCGTGATCTCGGAAGACGACTGTCTCCCCCAGGTGGCGCTGGAAGAGGAGGTTGAAGGCCTCAATGTCCGGGCAGGCAATGCCCTCGGCGGCAAAAAAGTCCTGGAACCGTCCCACAAGGATCTGTGGCTTGGTCAGCTCACCCCGCTCCAGCCGCCGCCAGTAGGTCCGATTGATCTCCGCATAGCGGGCGATCTGCTCGTCCGGGCAGGGTCCTAGGCCGAACTGCTGAAAGCAAGCGCGCAGGGCGGCCCGCTCCGCTGGGGCGAAGTCCAGCAAAGTGCCGTCGATGTCCCATAAAATGGCCTGAATCATACGGACTCCCTCTGGCTCTCTAGATATTCGTCATAGGAGGTCTTTCGGTCGATCAGCTTTCCGTCGGCGGTGAAGTCGAAAACCCGGTTGCAGACGGTCTGGATCAGCTGGTGGTCATGGGAAGCCACCAGCACATTGCACTTGACGGCCTCCAGCCCCTTGTTCAGCGCAGCGATGGACTCCAGATCCAGGTGGTTGGTGGGCTGGTCCAGCATCAGAACGTTGGCCCCGGACAGCATCATCCGGGAGAGCATACACCGGACCTTCTCTCCGCCGGAGAGGACCTTCACCGGCTTATACACCTCGTCCCCGGAGAAGAGCATCCGCCCCAAAAAGCCCCGGAGGTACTGCTCCTGGGGGTCGGGGGAGAACTGGCGCAGCCACTGGACCAGGTTGTCCTCACAGTCCTGGAAATAGGGAGTATTGTCCGTGGGGAAATAGGAGAAGGTGGCGGTCTGGCCCCACTTTACTGTGCCCTCGTCGGGCTCCAGCTCTCCGGCTAGAATACGAAACAGCGCGGTGTGAGCATTTTCATTGTCTCCTACAAAGGCTACCTTGTCCCCGTGACCCAGGATAAAGGAGACCTTGTCCAGTACCTTCACCCCGTCGATAGTCTTGGACACGTCGGTGACAAAGAGGATGTCCTTGCCTACCTCCCGGTCGGGGGAGAATCCCACCCAGGGGTAGCGCCGGGAGGAGGCGGGCATCTCCTCCACGGTGAGCTTGTCCAGCAGTTTCCGGCGGGCAGTGGCCTGCTTGCTCTTGGATTTGTTGGCGGAGAAGCGGGAGATAAAGTCCTGGAGCTCCTTGATTTTCTCCTCGTTTCGCTTGTTCTGGTTCTTGATGAGCTGCTGGACCAGCTGAGAGGATTCATACCAGAAGTCATAGTTGCCCACGTACATCTTGATCTTGCCATAGTCGATGTCCACAATATGGGTACACACAGTGTTCAGGAAGTGGCGGTCGTGAGAGACCACGATGACCGTGCCGGCAAAGTCCAGCAGAAAATCCTCCAGCCAGTTCACGGCGTCAATGTCCAGGTTGTTGGTGGGCTCGTCCATCATCAGCAAATCGGGGCTGCCGAACAGAGCCTGGGCCAGCAGAACCTTCACCTTCAGCCGGGGGTCCAGGGTGGCCATGTCGCTCTGGTGGAGGTCGGTGCCAACGCCCAGGCCCTGGAGGATGCGGCTGGCGTCGCTCTCTGCCTCCCAGCCTCCCAGCTCGGCGAATTCCTCCTCCAGCTGACAGGCCAGAAGGCCGTCCTCGTCGGTCATCTCCTCCTTGGCGTACAGGGCCTCCTTCTCCTTCCCGATGTCGTACAGACGCTGGTTGCCCATGATGACCGTGTCCATCACGTTGTAGGCGTCATAGGCGTTCTGATTCTGCTTCAGCACCGACATACGCACGTTGGGCAGAATGTTTACCTCGCCGGTGGTGGAGTCCAGTTCCCCGGAGAGAATTTTCAGAAAGGTGGACTTTCCGGCGCCGTTGGCTCCGATGATGCCATAGCAGTTGCCCTGGAGAAATTGCAGGTCCACATGGGAAAACAGCGGGGTGCCGCTGTAGTTCAACGACAGGTTTGTGACAGTAATCATGGCGTGATGTGCTCCTTTTTTCGTGGTTCATAAAGTCGCCTGCCATTGTACCACATCTCAGAAAAAAAGGACAGCAATTTTTGAAAATCCGCTGCTTGAATTTTATTCTTTTGCGCCCTCTGAGGGATGCAGTGTCCGATGCTCCTCCAAAAGCCGGTCCACCATGGCCTGGAACAGGAAACTGCATGGTGTGCCATATTCCGTCTGTGCCGCGCACCGGCACAGGGTCTGGTACAGCGCCGGGGGTCGTATGCCGTGGCCTGCCTGGCTGGCCGCCGATACCAGGACCCCCAGCATCAGCGCCTCTCCGACTTGGTTGCTTGGGCTGAGCTCTGTATGGGTTGTGTGTGTTGGATCATAAACATCCATTGCCTGCACCTCCACCTTGTTCTGTCTGGGGACGGAAGAACATATTTCATAACATAAATTATAATATATATAGCACCGCTCCGCAAGCATAAACTATGCGAGTAGGAGGTGCCTGCATGGGAAATGAGACACTGATTATCCGGCCAAAGCTCAAGGGGGAGGACGGTTACAAGGTTTTTTCGGTTCGTATCAAAAACGAGCTTGTTGTACGGATGGACGATATTGCGGCGAGGACCGGACGGAGCAGGAACGAGCTGATTGGAACTTTTTTGGAGTATGCGCTGGACCGGTGCGTGATTGAGGAAGAGGAGGAGAAACCAACCTGGCAGGGCGGCTGAATGGGGCCGCCCTGATTTTTTTACAATATCATTCAATTTGTTGCAGCAAAAGCGGGCGGTCATGCGTCTATATATAAAGAAAGGAGGCGGTTCTATGCCCCGGATATCCAACCGGCCGGTGGATTGGGAACAGCTTGTTGCAGACAACGAGAACCGCCTGTACCGGGCGGCGCTGGCCATTCTGGGGGACCCCCGGGAGGCGGAGGACGCGGTACAGGACGCATTCGTTGCATTGATTGAGAAGGCCCCGCGAGAGCTGGAGAATCCTGGAGCGTGGCTGGTGCGGGTGCTGGTGAACGGCTGCAAGAGCCGTCTGCGTCTGCGGTGGCGGCAGGTGGGCCCCTTGCCGGAGAACCTGCCCACTCCAGGTCCCGAGGAGCGGGAGGAGCTGGAGGAGCTGTTCGCCCTGCCGCCAGAGGACCGGGCGGTGATCCACTTGTTTTATTACGAGGGGTACTCCACCCAGGAGATTGCACGCATGACCGGCCAGCGCCCGGGGACGGTGCGCTCCAGGCTGAGCCGGGCCCGGCAGCGTTTGAAAAAGCTGCTGGAGGAGTGACAGAAAGGAGTGCGACAATGAAAAAATACGAAGAGTATATGACGCGCCAGGGAATTTCCCTTGAGGGCCACGAAAGGCTGCTGAAACTGAAAGGGAAAAGTTCCCGAACAAGAAAGAGGAATCCCTGGGCGCGGTACGGGGTCGTGGCCGCCTGTGCCGCCCTGCTTGTGGGGGCCTGGAAGGTTGTTCCAGCCTGGGCCGCAGTCCCCGGTCAGAGCGTGGCCGATTCGTCCCAAGTCAGTGGGTCACTCCAGAGCGGGGCGGCAGAGCCCGACCCGATACAAGGGGGAGAGGCGGAGTCTGCGTTGCCGCGGCTGAACTATGGCAGCCAAGACGGCATGAGCAGCGACGCCGCCAGCATCGCCCTGCCGGAGGGCAGCTTCATCCGGGACTTGACGGAGGGGGACCTCTCTGCCCTGCTGGGAGGGGAGGACATCCTGTGCACCCGACTGGGTTGGGGGGACGCAGCGGTCTCCGGCTACTGCATCTTTACCCCCGAAGGGAAGTCCTGGGAGGTGACGCTGACCGGGCGGCACATAGCTGGTGGTGCGGAGGATTTCTACGCTGTGCTGACCCTGGCGCCCGACACGCTGCCTCTGCCCTGCGCGGTGTCCCCTGCCGACGGAGTTACCCTGTGCTGGGGAGTGGAGGTGGTAGGCCGCCGCGGTGGAACCTACGGCGAGGGTGCCAATCGGGAGGTCTGGCTGCCGGAGAGCCGGGAGGTGGAGTTTCTGGCCCACGGTGTGGGCTGCCGTCTGACCGTCTATGGACGGGAAGGGGAGGGCGAGCTGGCAGAGACCATCGCGTCCCGTTTTGTCCGTTACATGATTGCGGATGGAGGTGTGGACCTGGACTGCCTGACGGTTGCCCCGGAGAACATCCCCGCCTGGCGGAACGCAAGCTTTGATACCCTGGCCCAGGCCCGGCAGGAGGCGGATTTTGCCCCCTATCTGCCTGCGGCGGAGCTGGAAGGCTATGGCGAGTTTTATGGGTCTCTCAGCTATCAGGAGGGGTGGGAAAACACCCTCTTTGTCCGGTGGAGCCGGGGCTATGACGATGTGGAGGTGTGCATCTATCTGGGAGGGCTGGGCAAGTCCTGTCATTTGGTGGACCCGGACCAGCCAGAGACCTACGACCTGCGGCGGTATCCCATCCCCTGGTGCGACAGCGTGCCCGAGGTATACCGGGAGACAGTGAGCGATCCCACGTTCCGGGCGGAGGACATGTCGCTGGAGATCGTGGAGGCCCGGGGCCGGGAGCACGACACCGGCGGCCTGCGCTTCAGCTTTGAGGTGCTCCACCCCGACGGCACCGTGGTGTCTTACCAATGCAGCGGCCTCACCGCCCAACAAGTCTGGGCCCTGGTGGAGGAGACGCTGTGAAAGGCGGGGACACTGGCGGAGCTGGGCAAATCTGGAAGACATCTTCTTCCATATAAAATCTTAATTTTTCATGAATTGTCAAATTTCCCCCTTGCCGTATGCCGTCGGAACCGCTATACTAAAACGGCGGTTGGTTGACAGAAGTTTTGATTCCCGCCCTCTCGGGGGCGGAGATCCTACCGGTATTGACGAGGGAGGGACCTGTTCTGCAAGAGAAATATGTCAGTGTGGCCCACCGGGGCGGGGCCCGTGTGGCTCCCCGCACATCCGGCCGGGGCCGTACCCAGAGCCGGCCCTCCGGTCGGCCCCGGGCCAGAGCCCGGCGGCGCTCCCCTGTGCGGGCGCTGTTTCTGGGGCTATATAAGCTGCTGGTGGTGGTCTCGGTGGTCATTGTGGTTGGGTTTGCTGCCTTTCAGTTTTTGATCAAGCCTCCGGCCCAGACCCCGGTGAAGGTCCCGGCCCAGGTGGGGACCAAGGGGACGGACCCGGTGGCGGACCCCTCTGGGGGCGCTGTGGTACCGGCTGGCCTCACCCGGCGGGACGGCGTGTACAACATTCTCCTGGCCGCCACCGACAAGGAGGGGTTCCGCACCGATACCATGATGGTGATGTGCTATGACATTCCAAACCAGAAGGTGGGGGTGGTGTCCGTCCCCCGGGATACCCTCACCCGGAGGGAGGCGGGAAAGAACCCCAAGCTGGTCTATGGCCCCGGCGGGGTGGAGCAGCGGGTGGAGGATATCTCCAACATGCTGGGGGTCCCCATCGACTACTACATCAAGGTGAATATCCAGGGCTTCATTGCCCTGGTGGACTACCTGGACGGGGTGGACTTCTATGTCCCCGACGACATGGACTATGACGACCCCTTCCAGGACCTGCACATACACTACAAGCAGGGGCAGTACCACCTGAACGGCCAGCAGGCCATGGAGGTGGCCCGCTTCCGAAAGAACAACGATTTAAGCGGCTACTCCGACGTGGGCCGTACACAGACCCAGCAGAAGCTGCTGGTGGCCCTGGCCAAGAAGGTGCTGGACTGGGGAAGCCTGACCAAAATCAATGGCTTTGTGGAGATCTTCAACCA
This sequence comes from Lawsonibacter sp., assembly GCA_022791995.1. Taxonomy (GTDB): domain Bacteria; phylum Bacillota; class Clostridia; order Oscillospirales; family Oscillospiraceae; genus Lawsonibacter. The sequence continues at coordinate 16,263 of JAAWAD010000012.1, read as the reverse complement.
GTATGTGGACACCGATCTGGCCCTGAATGATATGATGTATTTTGCCTCCCAGGCGGTCTATATGGATATCTCCACCGGCGTGGAGACCGCCACGCTGGAGGGCAGGGGGGACGGCGTCTATCGGGGGAACACCTGGTGTTATGTGCTGGACCAGGCGATGACCCTGGATACGGTGAACCGCCTGATTAACCCCTTCGATCAGGCCCTGACTCTGGAGGATATGGACCTGCTCCAGGCGGAGAGCTACACCCAGGGGTAATCAAGCTCGGCGTCAGAGGGCGGCCCTGCGGGGTCGCCCTTTTTCTGGAAAAGAAAGTGTGAATTTTTTCCGCAGGGGCTGGATTTTTGGGAAAAGCTGTGGTATGATTCCCCCGTAAAAAATGATTGCTTTAAAAGGGAGGAACACGCTATGTATTGTATCCGAAAGGTGACAGAGGACCTGGTATGGATTGGAGCCAACAACCGGCAGCACCCGATTTTCGAGGCGGCCTATCCCGTGCCCCGGGGGATGTCTTTCAACTCCTACCTGCTTCTGGACGAGAAGACGGTGGTCTTCGACACAGTGGACCGCTCGGTGCAGACCCAATTTTTTGAGAATCTGGAGTACGCTTTGAACGGGAGGAAACTGGACTATATTGTGGTTCACCACATGGAGCCCGACCATGCGGCTACCCTGGGGGACCTGATGCTCCGTCACCCTGAGGCCCGCATTGTGTGCAACGGAAAGACGGTGAACATGATCCGCCAGTTCCACTGGACCGACCCCCAGAACGCCATCCTGATGAAGGAGGGGGATACCCTCTCCACCGGGCGGCACACCTTCACCTTTGTCAACGCCCCCATGGTCCACTGGCCTGAGGTGATGGTCAGCTATGACTCTACCGACAAGATTCTGTTTTCTGCCGATGCCTTTGGCTCCTTCGGGGCGCTGAACGGGGTGCTCTTTGCCGACGAGGTGGACTTCCAGCGGGACTGGATGGACGACGCCCGGCGGTACTACACCAACATTGTGGGCAAATACGGCCCCCAGGTGAGCGCTCTGCTGGCCAAGGCGTCCAAGCTGGATATCCAGATGATCTGCCCCCTCCACGGTCCCGTGTGGCGGAAGGACCTGGGTGTTTTGATTGAGAAGTACGCCAAGTGGGCCGCCTATCAGCCGGAGAAGGAGGGAGTTGCCATCGCCTTTGCCTCGATCTATGGGGGCACGGAGGCCGCCGCCAACATCCTGGCCTGCCGGCTGGCGGAGCGGGGAATTCCGGTGGAGATGTATGATCTGACGGTGACGGACCCCTCCTATGTAGTGGCCGCCGCCTTCCAGTACAGCCACCTTGTCTTCGCCTCCGTGACCTACAACAACGGCATTTTCACTGCCATGGAGAATCTGCTCCGGGATCTGGCCCACCACAACCTGCAAAACCGGAAGGTGGCCCTCATTCAAAACGGCTCCTGGGCCCCTGCCAGCGGCAAGCTGATGGCCCAGCTGCTGGATGAGATGAAGGGGATGACACTGCTGGAGGCCCCCGTCACCCTGAAGTCCGCCCTGGCCCAGGGCCAGGAGACGGAGCTGGACGCCCTGGCCGGGGTGCTGGCCGCCTCGGTCAAGGGGGAGGAGCCCGCCCCTGCCGCCCAGGAGAGTCAGGAGAAGCCACGGGGGTTTGTCTGCAAAATCTGCGGCTTCATTTACGAGTCGGACACCCTGCCCGACGACTATGTGTGCCCCATCTGCCGCCGGCCCGCCAGCGACTTTGAGCCGGTGCAGTGAGGCTGTACCCTACACGAACAGGAGCGGAACCTGAAGGGTTCCGCTCCTGTTTTTTACTCCACCTCAATAATTTTTACCTGATCAGCGGTGAAACCGGCGGTCTGGTTGACCACATCCACAATTTTGGCGGTGTCCGCCTCGGTCAGCCCCCCCTCGGGCGCGGAGACGGCCAAGCTGAGGGATTCCTCTCCGATGAAGGCCACGCAGTCGGTGTATCCCTTAGCCACCACCAAATTTTCAATCTGGGCCTCGGTGACAGTGTAGTCAGCCATCGTCTGGATGGTGGTGTTTACCTGCTCCTTCACGGTCTCGTCCGCGTCCTCCCGGGCGGCGGCGTCCTGAAGCAGAGACAGGGCGCTGTCCCGGGCCTGCTGCCGGTTGAGGCGGGCGGTGGCAAAGTAGTTGGCGGCGGTCCCGCCGGCGGTGTCTGTGCCGGCTCCGGCTGTGCTGGCGCTCCCGCCGCTCTGGCCCTCTGGCTGGACGGCGCTGTTGTCCCCCAGGAGGGGGTCCTTGTTCTCGCTGCCCACCATGGTGGACTGGCCCAGGGTCTTGCCCGCCTGGGACTCCTGCTCGTAGTTCCAGTTCAGGTACACCGCGGCGCACACAAACAGGGCGATGGCGGCCACCACCGCGTTGCGCTTCCACAGCTGGGACCAGCCGGCCCCTCTTTTGCCTGTCTTCATGAATAATTCCTCCCATTTTAAAAAATTTAAGGATTTCCTTGGCAAATGGATATTTTATCCGAGGTCAGCCCGGTGAGGGCGGACACCGCCTCCGTCAGCCGGAGCCGGACTGGGGCTGCCCCGCCCCCGGGGCACACCACCAGCGCGCCCCGAAAGCTGGGGGCCAGGGTCTGGAGGGGGACCACCTCCTGGGTGCCGGAGCCCCGCCCCACTGTGACCACGGTAGAGGAACCTGCCCCTGCCCCCTCCTGCTTCCGGTCCTGGGCCAGCACCTGTCGGCTTCCGCTGTCCAGGGTGAGCACCACCTGGACCTGCCCTGCCCCCTCCACCTGGGACAGGGCCTGGGCCAGCTTTTTCTCGAAGGCGTCCAGATCGAAGTCCTCGGTCTGGGCCGCCAGGTCTGGACTGGGGTCGGGTACTTTGCCGCCAGAGCCGGGCAGAAGCATCAGCACCACGCCCGCCGCCAGCACCAGCAGGGCGTATCGGTATTTTCCCCAAACCCCCTTCCATCGTTGGATCAGCTCGGGCCATCGCTCCCTCATGCGGATCGCTCCTCTCCTTGGTTGATGTAGCTCTGCCGCGCCAGAGGGACTCCCAGGTCCTGCCGGATGAATTGGGACAGAACCTGCTGGGCCTCCTGGCTGTCCGGGCTGGAGACCTCGGTCCAGTGGGGCAGATACAGACCGGTCTCCTCCTCCCGGCAGAACACCTGAGCGGTACAGGTCAGACCAAGCTCCTCCGCCTTGTCCACAATATATGCGGCATAGGATTCTTCTATGATGACTTTCATCTCTTCCCCCACCTGCTGCTCCAGGATGCGCTTCTGGTCCTCCAGCCCCTTCAGCCAGCCCTCCAGCCACCGGGTGTTTCCCTCCAAATCCAGGCCGGGAAGGGGGGAGAGAACGGTACACAGCAGCACCAGACCGCACACCAACCGCCCAACTCCCTTCACCGGCCCCGGGGGCATCACGGCCTGGGCCAGGGCGCACAGGATGCAGACGGTGAGGACGGACAGCAGCCACTGCTGGGCCCCGGCCATCACGGGACCACCGCCGTCAGGGCGGACGCCAGACTGACCAGCAGAATCAGGGCGGACGCCCCCGTCATGCCCAGGACCAAGCCGAAGGCGCTGCCAATGGCGTCAATCAGCCGGCTCAGCCGGGGTTGGGCGACCATGGCGCACAGGGCGGCGGTGCCCTTGTACACTAGGTACTGAAGGGCCAGGCGGAGAAACGGGGTGAGGCAGATGGCTAGCACGGCGACCATTCCCGCCGCCCCCACCGTGCCCCGGAGAACGCCCGCCCCGGCCAGCACAGTCTCGGAAGCGTCGGCCAGAATGCTCCCCACCACAGGGATGGCTCGGGAGATGGCTAGCTTGGCCGCCTTCACCGCGGAAGCGTCCACGCTGCCCGCGATGGCCCCGCTGGCGGTGAGATAGCCCACGAAGGCCAGCAGAAGGGCGGTGAGGAGGAAGGTGACGGTGCTTTTCAGCAGACCAGCCAGCTTGCCCAGACCGGGGTTGTCCACCGCCGCCTGGGCGCAGCTGACCGCCGCGTAGGCGTACACCAGGGGGACCAGCAGCCGGTCCATCACCAGCAGAAGCAGCTGAGAGAAAAAGACTGTGGCCCCCTGGCGCAGGGCGGCGGAGGTCACCCTGCCAGTGGCGGCGGTGAGCAGGGTCATCACCGGCAGCAGCGCCTGGGAGAAGAGGTCCATTTTTTCCAGGGTCTCCCGCCCCAGGCCGATCATGGCGGCCATATCCGTCATGGTCAGGGCGGTGATGGACATAGCCCCAGCCAGCTCCACCGCCTGAACCCCCTCCTCCTTCCCCCGGAGCTCCTGGGCCAGGGCGCACAGCAGCACGACAGCCATCAGCTTTGCCCCAGTGGCTGCGCTGCGTCGGAGAAGGTCCCCCACCTGGGCCAGCGCCTGGGAGAAGAGGGTGGACAGCCCGTTTTCCAGGTCGGTCTCCTCCTCCACGCCGTACTGGGCCGCCTGGTCCCACAGCTCGTCCAGCCCGGGGGGCTCCAGGGTCTGAGCTCCCCGGCAGGGAGAGGCACACAGAATCAGCAAAAGAAGGTACAACAGCACACGTCTCATCCCAGCATCTCCGCCATCAGGCCCATAACCGCCCGCACCAGGGGGAGGGCCGCCCCCAGGGCCAGGATCGTCCCAGCTGTCTCCACGAAGGCGGCCAGTCCCCCCTCCCCCGCCGACCGGCAGATTTCTGCCGTCAGCCGGGTGAGGACAGAAAGGGCAACCGTTTTGGCCACCGGCTCCAGCAGGACGTCGGACAGACCGGCCGCGGAGGCCAGCTCCTCCATCAGCGCCGCTGCCGCCCGCAGGGTCTCCGCCGCCGCCGCCAGAATCCAAAGCCCTGCGCACAACACCAGAAGAAGGGCCAGCTCCGGGGTGTTTTTTTTCAGTACCGTTCCCAAAACGGCCGCCGCCACCCCCACAGCGGCCACCTGTACCATGGCCGCCATCACAGGTGAAACAGGGTCTTGACCAGCTCGAAGAGGTCGGCGATTTCCTGCACCACCATCATCAGCACCACCACCAGGGCGGCCAGCGTGGTCATCATAGCCTGCTCGTCCCGGCCTGCCCGGCTGAGCACTTGGTTGAGCACCGCCACCACGATGCCGATGGCCGCGATTTTGAAAATGAGGTCCACATCCATATCGAATTCCCTACCTTCTTTTGTGGATTCCAAGGGCGGAAGCTACAGCAGCAGGAGGACCAGAAAGACCCCGCCAGACAGGCCAAGGGCCCGATAGACCCGCCCCTGCCGGCGAAATTCCTCCCGGTTCCGGGCGGCGCAGGCGTCCAGGCGGGCCCGGACAGCCCGCAGGGTCTGGCACTGGCGGGAGCCGCCGCAGCGGCCCAGCACCTCGCCAAGGGGAGCCAGGCAGTCCTGGCCCTCCCGGCCCAGCTCTGTCTGACTGGCGGTCAGCCGCCGCCAAAGCTGGGAAAAGCTCTCCTGATCCAGGGCCTCCAACCCCTGAACGCAGCCCTGAAACAGAGCCCGGGCAGGGCCGGCACACCGCCCCTCCAAGGAGGCCATCAGCTGGGGCAGAGGCAGCCCACCCAGCTCCAGCTCCTGCTCCAGGAGGGCCAGGCCGGCGGACATATCCTCCAGAGCCCGGGCCCGCTCCCTCAGAGCCGCCGCGGCCTGAAAGCCTGTCCAGGCCGCGGCAGCTGATACAAAAACCGCGCCTAACAGCCGCAGCATTTACCTCAGCTCCTCGATCAGATACTGCCGTCCGCCCCCTGTGCGGCGGATGCGAACAAGCCAGCGGAAGATATGCTCTTCCAATAAGGCGCGGTACAGAGGCCGCCGCCGGAGGTCCTCCTGCGCCGCTCCGTGGGCGGTGGCCAGAAGAACCGCGCCGCACCCCGCCGCCATCCGAAAAGCGGCCACGTCCTCCGGGGCGGTGATCTCGTCCGCTGCCAGCACCTGGGGGTTCATGGCCCGGAGGAGGAGGAGAAGGCCCTGGGCTTTGGGGCAGCCCTCCACCACGTCGGTGCGGCGGCCCACCTCCAGCTGAGGCGCTCCGTTGCAGAGGGCGGCGATTTCCCCACGCTCGTCGGCGACGGAGACCCGAAGGGGGGTGCAGCCTTCCCCCTCGGAGACCAGACGAACCAGGTCCCGGAGAAGGGTGGTCTTACCCAGCCCCGGGGGGGCCAGAATCAGGGTGCTTTCCAGTCGGCCACCGGGGCACAGCTGGTCCAGCACCGACCGGGCGGCTCCTTGCACCTGCCGGGCCACCCGGAGGCTGGCGGAGGAGAGGGGGCGCAGGTTGGCAATCGCCCCCTCCTGTAAATGGGCAGTGCCGCACAGGCCCAGACGATGCCCGCCAGGGCAGGTGAGATAGCCCCGGCGAAGCTGGTCCAGCACCGCGTGAAGAGAGGCGTGGCTGGCGATTTCCACCAGCTGCTCCAGCTCTCCCGGCTCCACCGGGCGCTCTCCCAGGGGGCGTTCCCCCTCTGGGAACACCACTGTCATGGGCCAGCCCGCCCGGAGGCGCAGCTCTTCCGCCCTGGCCTGCTCCGCCGGCGACAGACAGAGGGCCTCCCGACGCAGCCGCTGGGGCAGCACCTGCACCGCCTGCTGGTATGCCCGGGCTCCCTGTTCCATGCCTGTCCACCTCCTTTGCCCCAATTCTATGGGGACAGGCCCGGGAATAGAACCGGAATTTGAAAATCTCTCCGCCTTGCATTGACCGGCGTTCTATGGTACAATTCCAAATATGAAGTTTCCAGGAGGTCGTTTCCGATGGAGAAGCGTGTTTGTTATGTAGTAGGGGCGCTGTCCCTGTCCCCCTCTCTCCGGCCCTGCCCCGCCGCCGGCGACTATGTGATCGCTGCTGACCGGGGATATGACGCGCTTATGGCCTATGGCGTAACCCCCGACCTGGCGGTGGGCGACTTTGACTCCCTGGGTTACACCCCCAACCACCCTAACGTGATTTCGCTGCCTGTGGAGAAGGACGACACGGATATGCTCTTCGCCCTGCGCCGGGGGCTGGAGCTGGGTTACCGCCGGTTTGTGCTGCTGGGGGGCGTGGGAGGGCGCCTGGAGCACACCCTGGCCAACCTCCAGCTGCTGGACTGGCTGACCACCCAGGGGGCCCAGGGGGTGCTGGCGGGGGAGAAAACCGCCGCCACTGCCCTGCGGAACGGCAGACTTGTCTTTCCTGCCGAGATGACCGGAGGGCTGTCCGTCTTCTGCAACAGCGGCCTTGCCCGGGGGGTCTGCCTGTCCGGTCTGAAATACCCCTTGGAGGACTATACTTTGACCGGAAGCTTCCCCATTGGCGTGAGCAACCAGTTTCTTGGGACAACCGCCGCGGTGACTGTGAAGGAGGGCTGCCTGCTGCTGCTGTGGGAGGAGAAGGGAGATCTCTATTCCCTGCTGCCCCAGCTCTGGATTTCCCGGGGCGCCGGAGAAGCGTGACACAAACAAAAGGAGTTTTATACCATGAACCATTTAAAAGCCCTGGTGCTGGCCGCCGGGAAGGGCACTCGCCTCCAGACAGAGGAGACGGACCTGCCCAAGGTGATGCGGCTGGCCGCTGGCCGGCCGCTGCTGGCCCACGTTCTGTCCAATTTGAGCTTTCTGGCCCCGGAGGATATCATTCTGGTGGTGGGCTGGAAAAAGGAGGCGGTGCTGGCGGCCTTTCCCCAGTACCCCTACGCCGTCCAGGAGGAGCTGAATGGCACCGGCGGAGCGGTCCAGTACGCCGCCCCCCTGCTGGAGGGTTTCCGGGGAGATTTGCTGGTGTGCTACGGAGACACGCCTCTGATGACCCGTGAGACCTTTCAGACCCTGGCGGATACCCATGTGCAGAAGGGGAACGCCTGTACCCTGCTGTCCGCCCATCTGGAGGAGGGGGGGAACTATGGCCGGATTCTCCGGGGGGAGGACGGCGCCTTCCAGCGCATTGTGGAGGCCCGGGACTGCACCCCGGAGCAGGCCGCTGTTTCGGAGGTCAACACCGGGACCTATGTATTCCGTACCCCCGACCTCCTGTCCGTGCTGGGCCGGCTAAGCCGGAACAACGCCCAGGGAGAGCTGTATATCACCGACACCCCCGCCTTGATTCGGGCGGAGGGAGGACGGGTAGGGCTGTGCGATACCTGCGCCCTCCAGGAAATGCTGGGGGTCAACACCCCGGAGCAGCTGGCCCAGGTGGAGGCCCTGCTTCAGGAGGGGCGGCCATGACGGAACAGAGCGCCCGGAGTCAGCTGCGGCTGGCTGTCCTGATTGACGCGGAAAACGTGTCCCATACCGCCATGGCCGACGTGCTGACAGAGGTCGCCGCCTACGGCGTGCCCACCATCAAACGCAGCTATGGGGATTGGACCTCTCCCAACATGTGCTCCTGGAAGCCTGTCCTGCTGGAGAATGCTATCACGCCCATCCAGCAGTACAGCTACACCACCGGAAAAAATTCTACCGACTCGGCTATGATTATTGACGCTATGGATATCCTCTACTCCGGCAGCTGCGGCGGCTTTGTGCTGGTGTCCAGCGACTCCGACTTCACCCGCCTGGCCATCCGCCTGCGGGAGGCGGGGATGAAGGTGTACGGTATGGGGGAAAAGAAGACTCCCAAGCCCTTTATTGTGGCCTGCGACCGTTTTCTCTACATCGAGGTCCTCCGTGCCGCCGCCCAGCTGAAGGGGGAGTCGGTTTCGAAGACAAAAAAGGAGCCGGAAAAGGTCTCTGCCCCCGCTCCTGCCCCGAAGGCTGCTCCGGTCTCCTCAAGCCAGGTGCCCAGGGATGTTGTGGAGAGCCTGATGCAGTGCGTGGAGGAGAAACGGGAAGCGGATGGCTATGCCCTGATGAGCCAGGTGGGCGCCCTCATACGGGAGAAACGCTCCGATTTCCGGCCCAAGAAGTACGGCTTTTCCAAATTTTCCAAGTTAATGGAGTCCCTGGACTGCTTCCAGATTCAAAGCCAGACAACCGGCGACTGCCGTGTGCGCGTCCGCCCGAAACAATAATTTTTTCCCTCTCCCCTACATAGAAATAGGGGAGAGGTGATTTTTTCATGGCTGAAAAGAAACCGCGCCGGCCCGGCCTTCTGGAGCGGACGGTGGAGTTGCTGGACCTGCCTGCCGACGTCCTGGCGGGCCTGCCCCGGCTGGAGCTGATCGGGGACAAGGAGCTGCGCATGGAGAACCACAAGGGGATCCTGGCCTATGGCAGCGAGGAGATCCACGTCAGTGGGGGCATCTGCATTGTCAAGATCACCGGTCGGGGGCTGGAGCTGCGGGCCATGACCGGGCTGGAGCTGCTGATTACCGGGCAGATTGAGCAGATTCAGCTGACATAAAGGCGGGAGGGGATGGCCCATGAAACGGCTGATGAATTTTCTGCGGGGGATGGTGACGCTCCGAGCGGAGGGCCCTTACCCCGAGCGGTTGATCAATCTGTGCGCCCAGGAGGGGGTGGAGTTCTGGGGAGTGGAGTGGCTGGACGAGACCACCATCCGCTTTACCGCCCGGCGGCGCAGCCTGTCCCTGGTGTACCGCCTGACCCGGCGGGCGGGCTGTCAGGCGGAGGTGGAGGGCAGCCACGGCCTGCCTGATTTTCTCCTTCGATTTCGGACCCGATATGCGTTTTTGGTGGGGCTGGCCCTGTCCCTGTGCGCTGTGGCCTTCCTGTCCCGCTTTGTCCTCACCATCCAGGTGACGGGGAACCAGCGGGTGCCTACCGCTGTCATTTTGAGCCAGCTGCGGCAGCTGGGGGTGTACCCCGGGGTATATGGCCCCGGTCTGGACCGGAAGCAGCTGGCCCAGGAGGCCCTGCTTGGGCTGGAGGATTTGGCCTGGATGGGGATCAACCTGTCCGGCACCCGGCTGGAGGTGATTGTCCGGGAGGTGGTGGAGACCCCAAAGCGGGTGGACGAGACAGAATGCTATGACATTGTGGCCGAGGCCGACGGCATCATCACCCATGTGGAGGCGGAGCTGGGGGAGGCCCTGGTCCAGGAGGGGGACACGGTGCTGGCGGGAGAGGTGCTGATCTCCGGCCTTGTCTCCCTGCCGCCGCCTCAGTATACCGACCTGCCCACCCGCTATTTCCAAACCCACGCAAGAGGGCGGGTGTGGGCCCGGACCTGGCGCACCCTCACCGCCGCTATCCCTTTGGAGGCCCAGGTTAAGGTCTACACCGGAGAGGAGCGGAGCATCTGGTCCCTGTGCGCCATGGGTCGCCGCCTCCGCTTGTGGGGAGAGGAGGGAGACTGGGAGCGCTTTGACCGTACCGCCTGGACCCGGCAGGCGGTGCTGCCCGGAGAGGTCATTCTTCCGTTGACCTTGAACCAGGAAACCTTACGGGCCTATCAGCTTCAGACCGCTTCCTTGGACATGGAGGCGGCGCAGTCTCTTTTGGAGGAGGAGCTGCGCCGGTATCTGGACAGCCTTTTGGGTGAGGATGGGGAGGTGGAGACGGTCCAATTCTCCGCTAAAGTGGAGGAGGGAATGCTCTGCGTTACCCTTCAGGCCGAGTGCCAGGAGGAGATCGGCAAAGAGATACTTGGATCCGAAGCGCCGCCATCCTGAGATGCTGTACAGTGCGTGCGGTGTTGCTGCGTTCCAAACTTAACAAAAATAGGCAGGCGAGAAAACGGGTATATCTCCATCGTTCGGGGTAAAGCTATGCGTGGATGTTCCATCCAAGAGAAATAAAAAACATCTGATTTGTTCGGAAAAGGAGAGATAGATTATGTCCAGCAGCAATAACGGCAATAAGATTATGGTTCCCAATGCCCGCGAGGCCATGAATAAGTTCAAGATGGAGGCCGCCAACGAGGTGGGCGTCAACCTGAAGCAGGGCTACAACGGCGATCTGACCAGCAAGCAGGCTGGCTCTGTGGGGGGCCAGATGGTCAAGAAGATGATTGAGTCCTACGAGAACGGCATGAAGTAAGCTGTCCCTCAAAGAGGAACAGCGGCCTGACGAAGCGGACCTAGAAGGGGCCGGACGCGCAGTCCACCAGGGAGCGCTGTCGGAGAAGACCGGAGTATCCGGCTTCCAGGACAGCTTTCCCTGAGGGCGGCGTCCGGCCCTCCTTTTTTGCATCAGAAAACGACAAAAATATGAGAGAAAACGAGGAGCAATTTAGGCAAAAGAGAGAAAAACAACTTTACATCTTTACAACACTTCATTAGCGTACTAAAATGCGAAAGTGTCACGAGGACACTTTGCGAAAAAGAGACTTGAAAAATGGAGGATACCTCATTATGAAAAAGATGCTGTCTTTTGCTATGGCGCTTGTTATGTGCCTGTCCCTGGCCGCCTGCGGCGGCGGAAATACCTCCCAGACGTCCGGCTCGTCTGGCTCTGCCGGTGGCAGTTCGTCTGGAGGTGCTGGCGGTCAGACGGGCTCCGGCAGCACCAGCCAGCCGGCTGCGGAGAGTGACTTGGAGTATGTGAAGGGCAAGGGAACCCTGGTGGTGGGCATCACGGACTTTGACCCCATGGATTACCGTGACGCAAACGGCGAATGGATCGGCTTTGACGCCGATATGGCCAAGGCCTTTGCTACCTCTCTTGGTGTAGAGGCTGAGTTTGTGGAAATTACTTGGGATTACAAAGTTATGGAGCTGAACGCCAAGAACATCGACTGTGTTTGGAACGGTATGACCTTGAACGATGAGGTCATGGCCGCCATGGACACCTCCGTCCCCTACTCCCTGAATGCGCAGGTGCTGGTGGTTCCCGCCGATAAGGCTGCGGACTTCCAGGCGCTGACCAGTCTGGAGGGGCTGAGCGTGGCAGTGGAATCCGGCTCTGCGGGCGAGGACGCTGCCGAGGCGTTGGGCGCCAATGTCGTCCCGGTTGCCAAGCAGGCGGATACCCTGTTGGAAGTGTCCGCTGGCACCTCTGACGCTGCGGTCATCGACCTGCTGATGGCGGGGGCCATGATCGGCGAGGGCACCAGCTATGAAAACCTGACCCACACCCTGAACCTGAACGATATTCAGGGCCTGGAGTCGGAAGAGTACGGTGTGGGTTTCCGCCAGGGCTCTGATCTGGTGGCCGCTTACAACCAGTTCTGGGCTGACAGCGTGGCGGACGGCACCGCCCTGGCCACTGGCACCACCTATGGCGTGCAGGAGTCGCTGCTTCTGGACTGACCCCTGTCACAGACGACAGCTCAAAGGCAGAGAGCCGGTCTCTCTGCCTTTGGGCAGTTCCTGTCCAGGCATATTTTAACTGAGAGAGGACGATCCCATGTTCACCTTCTTTGCGTCCGATGAATTTTTGACTGTCTTTGCCGCCCTGAACACCGGCTTTGTCAAGACACTCCAGCTGTTTTTTGTCACATTGGTGGGGGCGATTCCTCTGGGACTTGTGATCTGTATGGGCTCCATCAGCACCTGGGCCCCATTCCAGTTCCTGCTCAAGCTGGAGGGGCTGCCGCGGCCCGTGCGTTGGCTGGGCGCGTTGCGGCCCGTCAGTCTGCTGTGCCGGCTGATGGTCTGGCTGATTCGAGGGACGCCGCTGGTGCTTCAAATCATCGCGTTGTTCTTTGTGCCGCCCCTGCGGGGGTTCCCCATTTGGGGAGGCGGGATGTCGGGGCGCTTCGCTGCGGTGGCCGTGGCGTTCATCATCAATTATGCCTGTTACTTCTCCGAGATCTACCGGGGCGGCATTCAGAGCGTTCCGGCGGGCCAGCAGGAGGCGGGACTGGTCCTGGGGATGACCAAGGCCCAGATCTTCTTCCGGGTCACGCTGCTCCAGATGGTCAAACGTATTGTTCCGCCCATGTCCAACGAAATCATCACTTTGGTCAAGGATACCTCTCTGGCCCGGGTCATCGCCCTTCAGGAGGTCATTTGGATGGGAGAAACCTTTATGAAGGGCAACCAGGGATACGCCGGCTTGGTGTGGCCGCTGTTTTTTACGGCGGTCTACTATCTGATTTTCAGCGGCGTGGTCACGGTTTTGCTGGGCCGCCTGGAAAAGAAACTGGAATTTTTCCGCTGAGAAGGAGGGGATACAATGCCTGTTTTGGAAGTACTTAACATCGAAAAGCACTTCGGGTCCACCCGGGTGCTGGAGGACATTAGCTTTTCCCTTGAAAAGGGGCAGGCCCTGGCCATCATCGGTTCCTCGGGCAGCGGAAAGACCACGCTGCTGCGGTGTCTCAACTTTCTGGAGACCCCGGACCAGGGGCGCATCCTGGTCAATGGGGAGACTCTCTTCGACGCCGCCGACCCCGCCACCCAGCGGGAGAGAGAGGTGCGCAGAAAGCGCCTCCACTTCGGGATGGTGTTCCAGTCCTTTAACCTGTTTCCCCAGTATACCGCCCTGGAAAACGTGACCCTGGCGGGGCGGCTGCTGGCCCAGGAGCGCCCCGATTTCAAGGCCAACAAGAAGGCGATTTTCGACGAGATCGAGAGCTATGGACAGGAACTGCTGCGTCAGATTGGCCTGGCGGAGCGGGCGGGACACTACCCCCACCAGCTGTCCGGCGGTCAGCAGCAGCGGGTAGCCATCGCCCGTGCCCTGGCGCTGAGGCCGGATATCCTCTGCTTTGATGAGCCCACCTCCGCCCTGGACCCGGAGCTCACCGGCGAGGTGCTAAAGGTCATCCGCTCCCTGGCCGAGCAGAAGACCACCATGGTCATCGTCACCCATGAGATGGCCTTTGCCCGGGATGTGGCCGACCAGATCATCTTTATGGACGGCGGCGTCATCGTGGAGCAGGGGCCGGCCCGCCAGGTGATTGAGCACCCCAGGGAGGAGCGGACCCGCCACTTCCTGTCCCGATACGGCTAAGAACAGAGGAGACCGCCCAACCAGGCGGTCTCCTTGCTTTATAGGTTGTTGACAATGTGAAGGGGGCGCTCCCCCGCCAGGATGTGCTGGGCGTTGCGCCACATATTGGTGTGGGCCCGCTGGAAGGAGCCTCCGGTATTGCCTCCAAGGTGGGGGCTGTACACCGCCCGGTCCTGGATTTCTGGCGGCAGGTCCACCAGGGGGTGGTCCGCCGAAGTGGGCTCCGGGTCAAAGGTGTCGAAGGCGATGCCTCCCAGGCGGCCGTCCAGCAGGGCCTGCCGGACGGCCTGGTTGTCCACCAGCTGCCCCCGGGCGGTGTTCACCAGGAGGGTACCCGGCTGAACGCAGGACAGAAGCCCTGCGTGGATGATGTGGGTGGTCTCCGGGGTGACGGCGCAGTGAAGGGAGAGGATAGTGTTGGTGGCGGCCAGCTCCTCCAGCGGTTGGTAGGAGACCCCCAGCGCAGCCTCCGTCTCCGGGGGGCGGCGGTGGGCGCTGTAGTAGTGGAGCGTACAGCCGAAGGGCTGAAGCAGCCAGGCGGTGGCCTGCCCGATGTCCCCCAGACCGATGAGGCCCACCGATTGCTCTCCCAGCTCCGGGGCCCGGGAGGCCATAACCGCCTCCTTCATCTGAATCTGGCGTCCCTCCCGCACGGCCTGATGGCCGGTGATCCCGTGGCGCAAGGCCATGAGCATCAGCATGACGGTATGCTCTGCCACCGAGGCGGCATTGCACCCCTTGTTGTTGCACACCGGAATTCCCCGGGCCCGGGCGGCCTCCAGATCAAAGCGGTTGTAGGCGACTCCTTCGGACTGAATCAGCCGCAGCCGGGGCAGCTTGTCCAGCAGATCCTCCGTCACCTCCACAATGGGGTCGGCAAAGAGGATTTCCGCGTCCGGGTTCTCCTCCGCCGCCTGGAGGGGAGACTGGTCCAGCTGGCAGAAGACCGGCTCCAGGGGCAGCGTCTGGACAAAGGAGGGGAGATAGGCGTCGTAGCGGGCCTTGGGGCCAAAAATCAATACTTTCATAAGAAAACCTCCTGTTGTGGTGCAGGTGTTCTCTATTATAACAGAGGTGTGCCAAAGGAGCAAGGCAAAAGATGTTAGCACTCTTTTACTATGAGTGCTAACATTTACACTTTGGACATAAAGAATGCAAGATTTGTTCACAAGTGAGGCGTATACTAAAGTCAAATTTAAGGAGGACCTCCTGAGGGGTCCGAAAGGAGTTTTGACTTATGTATATGATCCCTTATAACACCGCCCGCAGCAGCTCCAGCCTGATGGATTTGTTTGATGAGTTTGAGCGCAGTGTCTTCGGCGCGAATGGCCGCCGGACTCCCGCCTTCTCCACTGATATCCGGGACGAGGGCGACCACTACCTGCTGGAGGCCGAGCTGCCCGGCTTTCAGAAGGAGGACATCGACCTGGACGTGAAGGACGGCGTGCTCACCATCTCCGCCAGTCACCAGACCGACAGCGAGGAGAAGCAGGGCAGCTATCTGTGCCGGGAGCGGCGTTCCGGGATGTTTTCCCGCTCCTTCAGCCTAGAGGGAATCCAGGAGGAGGGCATCACCGCCGCTTACAACAACGGCGTGCTGGAGCTGAAGCTGCCCAAGCGGCAGGAGGTTTTGCCCCAGAGCCGGAAGATCACCATTCAATAGCGAAAACGCAGCGGGCGGGCCTTTCGGCCCGCCCGTCTTTTGCTGTGGCCGAAATTAGCACTTAAATATATTGAGTGCTAAAAATTCACATTCTGTTCATGCTTTTTTGCTGGAACCGTTCTATACTACAGACATACCGGAGGCTGTTCCAAGAAAGGAGCGTTACCATGAACATGAATCAATTTACCCAGAAATCCCTGGCCGCCATCCAGGGGGCGCGGGATATCTCCCTGGAGTATGGCCAGCAGCAGATGGAGCAGGTCCACCTTCTCCTGGCACTTGTGAGCGACGAGGAAGGCTTCATCCCCCAACTGCTCACCGCAGCCGGGCTCACCGTGCCCAGCTTTGCGGCGGCGGTCCGGGCTGAGGTGGAGAAGCTGCCCAAGGTGTCGGGCTCCGGCCGGGAGGCGGACAAGATCTATGTGACCCAGGACTTTGACCGGGCCATGAAGGGGGCGGAGCAGGCCGCCCAGTCCATGCGGGACGAGTATATCTCAGTAGAACACCTTTTGCTGGGACTGCTGGACTGCGCCAATGCCGTTTTGAAGGAGCTGTTCCGCACCTACCGTTTGGACAAGGAGAAGGTGATGCAGGCTCTGGCCCAGGTCCGGGGGAGCCAGCGAGTCACCAGCGACAACCCGGAGGAGACCTACGACGCCTTGAAGAAGTACGGCGCCGACTTGGTGGAGCGGGCCCGGCAGAACAAGCTGGACCCGGTGATTGGCCGGGATGATGAGATCCGCAATGTGATTCGGATCCTGAGCCGGAAGGGGAAAAACAACCCGGTTCTCATCGGGGAGCCGGGGGTGGGCAAGACCGCCATCGCCGAGGGGCTGGCCCAGCGGATTGTGAAGGG
>JAAWAD010000011.1 GCA_022791995.1 Lawsonibacter sp. | reverse complement strand
GGTCCTCCCGCACCATCCCCTATATCTCCAAGGTCACCGGCGTGCCCATCATCGACCTGGCTACCCGGGTCATGCTGGGGGAGAAGCTGAAGGATATGGAGTACGGCACCGGCATCTACAAGGAGTCGGAGTATTTCGCCGTCAAGGCCCCTGTGTTCTCCTTTGAGAAGCTCACCGACGTGGACACCGGCCTGGGTCCCGAGATGAAGTCCACCGGCGAGGTGCTGGGGCTGGCCGAGACCTTCCCCCAGGCCCTGCTGAAGGCCTTCAAGGGCTCGGGTATGCGGGCCCCCAAGCGGGGCGGGCGGGTCATCGTCACCGTGAAGGACGAGGACAAGCCGGAGCTGATCTCCATCGCCCGGGGCTTTGACGATATGGGGGTGGAGCTGTACGCCACCTCCGGCACCTGTGACGTCCTCACCGAGGCCGGCATCCCCTGTAAGCGGGTGAACCGGGTCACCCAGGCCCACCCCAATATCCTGGACATGATCGCCTCGGGCACCGTGGACCTGATTATCAACACCCCCACCCGGGGGCGCAAGCACGACTCCGACGGCTTCAAGATCCGCCGCTCCGCCGTGGAGCACGGCGTGGGCTGCGTCACCGCCATCGACACCGCCCGGGCCCTCCTCACTGCCCGCCAGCAGGGCCGCAGCGAGGACCTGACCCCCATCGACATCACCAAAATTTAAGGAGCTCCCACAATGGATATCACCTTGCACCCCGGATACGGCTTTCAGGAGGACATCCTCACCCTGTTCTCCGAGTACACCCGGCTCCTGGTGGAGGGAGACCCGGCTATGGCCCGATATCTCAGCCTTCAGAACTATGACGAGGAGCGCCGGCACCTGACGGAGAAGTATGGCCTGCCCCGTGGGCGGCTGTACCTGGCCCGCTGGGGGGAGACCCCCGCGGGCTGCGTCGCCCTGAAGGAGATGGACGGGGCGCGGTGTGAGATGAAGCGCTTCTATGTCCGCCCCCAGTTCCGAGGGCGCCATGTGGGCCGCCTGCTGATGGAGCAGATCATTACCGACGCGAAAGAGATCGGCTACACCGAGATGCTGCTGGACACCCTGCCCTTCCTGGACCGGGCCATTCAGATGTACCGGTCCAGGGGCTTTCAGGAGGTCCCCAAATACAACGACAACCCCATTGAAAACTCCATCTATCTGCGGCTGGAGCTGTAAGAGGGGGGGTAAGTATAAGCTTCCCTGGCCTGAAATATGTTCCTCTGATTTTCGTCTATACTGATAGAAGTGATAAGGGGGTATTTCTATGAAGCGCTTTGTGCAGACCTGGGGGAAGTGCATCGGAGTGGTCTCGCTGCTTGTCCTGGTCCTGGCCGTCTTCGTCTGGCGGACTTCCCGCCCGGTGACTCTGCATGCGGAGGAGCTGACCCGGGCCGTGGAGCGGGAGACCTACCCCGGTACACAGCTGAAACTGGACATAACAGCGTATCAGATGACCATGACGGTGGAAAACCACAGCGACATCACCCTCGAATCCGGGGCCGCTGTGGACCAGAACAAGGAGATATTTGAGATCCCGTGGCTGGAGGTCCTGCTGGATGGGGTCTGGTACAGCGTCCCCCATGAGACATACGCCTCCGCCGGCGTGGGCCTGGAGCTGGCGCCGGGTGAAGCTGTCTCAATGCGAGTCGTTTTGAGCCCCTATGGGAAGCTGCCCGACGGACAGTATCGGATATCCTTCGGGTACTGGCCCCTTGACCCCGGGGAGGACAGATTGCCTGCACAGGAACGGCCCTTTTACGCGGTCTACGCCCGCTTTGATATGGAAAAGGGGCGGTATACCCCTTCCTGGTAGTGGATGGAGTGCCCCAACCATTGGAAGTGTAAGCTCAAAACAAAAGAAAAAAGGAAGGAGATTGCGATGTCCCACCAGACTGTAATTGTGTTGGACTTCGGCGGGCAGTACAACCAGCTCATTGCCCGCCGGGTCCGGGAGTGCAGTGTCTACTGCGAGGTCAAGCCCTACAACGCCCCCCTGGCCCAGCTGAAGGCCATGGAGCCCATTGGCATCATCTTTACCGGCGGGCCCAACAGCGTCTACCTGGAGGACGCGCCCCATGTAGACCCGGAAATCTTCACCTGGGGGGTGCCCATTCTGGGCATCTGCTACGGCTGCCAGCTGATGGCCCAGACCCTGGGGGGCACGGTCACTCAGGCCCAGGAGGACGCCGCCCGGGAGTATGGAAAGACAGTCACCTATTACGATACCAGCTACAAGCTTTTCCGAGGTCTGCCCGCCCAGAGCATCTCCTGGATGAGCCACAGCGACTATATGGCTGCGGTGCCCCAGGGCTTTGCCCTCACCGCCCACTCCGACGCCTGCCCCAACGTGGCGATTGCGGACGAGGCCCGGGGTTTTTACGGCGTCCAGTTCCACCCCGAGGTCAACCACACGGAGTACGGCCTGGACATGCTCCGAAATTTCCTCTATGGCGTCTGTGGCGCCGTGGGGGACTGGACTATGGGGGACTACAAAAACACCGCCATCCAGGCCGTCCGGGAGAAGGTGGGAGACGGCCGAGTTCTGCTGGCCCTCTCCGGCGGTGTGGACTCCTCGGTGGTGGCCGCTCTGTTGGCTGAGGCGGTGGGAAAACAGCTCACTTGCGTTTTTGTAGACCACGGCTTTATGCGCCTGCACGAGGGGGATGAGGTGGAGGCCGCCTTTGCCCCCTGGGACATCCACTTTGTCCGGGTGGACGCCGAGGCGCGTTTCCTGGCCAGATTGGCCGGGGTCACCGACCCAGAGCGGAAGCGGAAGATCATCGGGGAGGAGTTCATCCGGGTCTTTGAGGAGGAGGCAAAAAAAATCGGTGCGGTGGATTTCCTAGCCCAGGGGACCATCTACCCCGACATCATCGAATCGGGCTTGGGAGACGCCGCCGTCATCAAAAGTCACCACAATGTGGGCGGCCTGCCCGACTATGTGGACTTCCAGGAGATCATCGAGCCCCTGCGTCTGCTCTTTAAGGACGAGGTACGCCAGCTGGGACGGGAGCTGGGCCTGCCTGAGTACCTGGTCAGCCGCCAGCCCTTCCCCGGTCCCGGTCTGGCCATCCGTATCCTGGGAGAGCTGACCAAGGAGCGGGCCGACCTGCTGCGTCAGGCCGACTTCATCTTCCGGGACGAGGTGGCCAAGGCCGGCGAGGACCGGCATATGGACCAGTATTTTGCTGTCCTGACCAATCTGCACTCGGTGGGTGTCATGGGGGACAGCCGGACCTATGAATGCACTCTGGCCCTTCGGGCAGTGGTCACGAGCGACTTTATGACCGCCGATTGGGCCCGTATCCCCTATGACCTGCTGGATAAAATCAGCACCCGCATTGTCAATGAGGTGGCGGGCATTAACCGGATCGTGTACGATATCACAAGCAAGCCTCCGGCCACGGTGGAGTGGGAGTGAGGATTTCAATTCCTAAACCCGTTGCGGCACAAGGGATAGACGATTTTGCGTCTCTCTTTTGATAACGATTTGATAACGCTCCCCATAGGCCGTATCATTCTGTATCCCCGGTGGATTGCAGGTGAAACGTGTTCCTTTGCGGCTTGTGGGTGACAAAAACCATATTACAAAGCCCTTACCGAT
>JAAWAD010000010.1 GCA_022791995.1 Lawsonibacter sp. | reverse complement strand
CCGAAAGCTGTTCAAGGTGTGCGCCCTGCGGGACATCCCCATCTTCACCTTCATCAACAAGATGGACCGGGAGGCCCGGGATCCCTTTGAGCTGTGCGAGGAGCTGGAGAAGGAGCTGGGCATCGACACCTACGCCATGAACTGGCCCATCGGCTGCGGCAAGGATTTTCGGGGGGTGTACGACCGGCAGCACCGGAAGATCATCCACTTCACCTCCAACACCAACGCCAGGGCGGCCACCGCCACCGAGATTGCGCTGGACGACCCCGCCCTGGCGGAGCTGATTGGCCCGGACAAGCGGGACCAGCTGGCGGGAGAGGTGGAGCTGCTGGACGGCGCCTCCTGCGACTTCGATTTGGAGCGGGTGCGCCACGGAACGCTGTCTCCGGTGTTTTTTGGCTCGGCCCTCACCAACTTCGGGGTGGAGCCCTTCCTGGAGGAGTTCCTGTCCATGACCACCGCCCCCCTGCCCCGAAAGGCCGGGGAGGAGGTCATCGACTCCTTTGATGACCGTTTCTCCGCCTTCGTCTTCAAGATCCAGGCCAACATGAACAAGGCCCACCGGGACCGCATCGCCTTTATGCGGGTGGTCTCTGGGAAGTTTGAGGCGGACAGGGAGGTCTATCACATCCAGGGGGGCAAGAAGCTGCGCCTGTCCCGGCCCCAGCAGCTGATGGCCGCCGAGCGGGAGATCATTGAGGAGGCCTATGCCGGGGATATCATCGGCGTCTTTGACCCGGGCATCTTCTCCATTGGCGACACCCTATGTATGCCGGAGCGGAAGTTCCAGTTTGACCCCATTCCCACCTTTGCCCCGGAACACTTTGAGCGTATCCGATCCATCGACACCATGAAGCGCAAGCAGTTCCTCAAGGGGGTGGAGCAGATCGCCCAGGAGGGGGCCATCCAGATCTTCAAGAGTCCCTATACCGGTATGGAGGAGGTCATTGTGGGGGTGGTGGGCACCCTCCAGTTCGACGTGCTGGAGTACCGCCTGCGCAGCGAGTACAATGTGGAGCTGTACAAGGAGGGCCTGCCCTTCGAGTTTTTGCGGTGGATCGTCCGGGAGGACGAGGAGGCCCCGCCCTACAAGGAGGAGGACCTGTTGCTGCCCGGCGACGCCAAGCTGGTGGAGGACTACAAGGGCAATCAGCTGTTGCTCTTCTCCTCCCGGTGGTCCATCCAGTGGGTCACAGACCGGAATAAGGGGCTGGTGCTGGCCGAGTTCGGCGGTGCAAAATTTTAGATAAGAGAACGGATACCGGCAGACACCGGTATCCGTTTTTGATATTATCGTCGGAAGCCTCCGCCCCGGGACCCGCCCCGGAAGCCGCCGCCTCTGGAGCCGCCGCCGCTGCGAAAGCCGCCTCCGCGGGAGCCCCCGCTGCTGCGAAAGCCTCCGCCCCGGGAGGAGGAGCCACCGGAAAAGCCGGAAAAGCCGCTGCCCCGGGAGAAGCCGCCGCCGCTGGGACGGGGGCCGTTGGAGGGGCCGTGGAAGCCGCTGAAGCCGCTCCCTCCGCCTGGACCGGGGGGCGGGGGGGGAGCGGGGTGCCAGCGCTGCCGGTACCACATGGAGGAGGGCCGGTGCCAGAACAGCAGTGGCCGGAAAATCACCGGCGGGGCGGCCATGCCATAGTACCGCTGGCGGTAGGCGGACATGCGCATACTGTCGATGACGGATAGAATCACGACCACGAGGATGAGGAAGAACAGAAGGGAGCCCAAAAGGGAGCCGATGGCGGAGATATCCTCAATGATGCCGAAGTCTCCCGCGCCCCCGCTGCCCAGATAGCCCAGGCCGTAGTTGTCCAGATAGAACTGGTTGATCTGCCGGAACAGCTCCACCATGCCGTCCCCGTAGCTGCCGGTCTGGACCGGCTGGTAGAGGAAGCGGTCCAGGTAGGAGGTGATCTCGCTGTCCGTCATGGGGTAGTTGGGGCCCACTGCCAGATAGGCGTCCTTCTCCCCGGTGACGACGACCAGGATGCCGTCGGCGGAGCCCAGCTCGATGTCCTCCCCCAGCTCGTAAGCGTAGTCGTCAATGCTTCCCTGGATGGAGCCCACCACGGCCACGGCGATCAGGCTGTCATACCGCTGGACCCAGTTGGCGTTGAATAGACAGATGGCTTGCTTCTGGTTGAAGGTAAGCACCCCCGCCTCGTCCCAGATCCAGTCCTCGTACCCGGCGGTGGACAGGGAGGTGTCCAGTCCGGCGGGATTATCCGGGACAGGGGCGGTCTGACCCCGCCGGACCTGACCGATGCCGACGGCGGCGACCACCATACACAGGGTAAGCAGCACCGCCACCCAGGTTTTTTGGAAAAATTTCATGGTGTGTTCCTTTCACAATGGGCGCTGCCGCCCAGGAAGAGGGAGAATCCTGTTATTTCCGCAGCTCCAGCAGCTTCTGCTTCAGCTCGCCCTCGATGCGGCCCAGCTCGGCCTCGGCCTCCTTGCGCTTCTGGCTGCCCTCCTGCTGGATGCGCATGACCTCGTCCAGGGTGGAGATCAGCTGCTGGTTGGTGTGCTGGAGGGTTTCGATGGAGACCACGCTCCGTTCGGCCTCCCGGGCGGTCTCGATGGTGCCCATTTTCAGCATGTCGGCGTTGCGCTGAAGCAGCTCGTTGGTCATGTTGGTCACGGCGGCCTGGGCGGCTGTGGCCTGCCGGCTGTGCTCCAGTCCCAGGGCCATCACCATCTGGCTTTTCCACAGGGGGATG
>JAAWAD010000092.1 GCA_022791995.1 Lawsonibacter sp. | reverse complement strand
GTGAAGAAGAAGCACCCCGAGCTGAACCAGTATGTCTCCCACACCCCCTCCCCCATGGTCATGATCGGCCTGCACCTGAAGGAGAAGGACCCCGACGCCAAGGTCATCTTCATCGGCCCCTGCGTGGCAAAGAAAAAGGAGTTCCAGCTGGGCCGCACCATGAACGCCATCGACTGCGTCCTCACCTATGAGGAGCTGTACGCCCTCTTCCAGTCCCGGGACATCGAGGTGGAGAAGCTGGCGGAGGCTTCCCTGGACGAGGCCAGCCCCTTCGGCCGCAACTTCGCCCGCAGCGGCGGCGTGGCCCAGGCCGTGGCCCAGGTCATGGAGGAAAAGAAGACCCAGTTCGACCTGAAGCCCGTGCCGTGCAGCGGCATCGCCGCCTGCGAAACCGCCCTGATTAAGCTGAAGCTGGGCCGTCTGGAGGGCAACTTTATCGAGGGCATGGCCTGCGAGGGCGGCTGTGTCCAGGGGGCCGGCTGTCTGGTCCGAAGCCCCAAGAACCGGATGGACGTGGAGAAGCACGCCAAGGAGGCCGAGGGCCGGAGCGTGATGGACGCCGTCCAAACCGCCAAGGGGACCGCCCCCGCCAAGGCAGCAGCCAAGGCCGAGGGGAGCGCCGAAAAGGCATAAGAAAAGAGGTCCGCTGTCTGGGCAGTCCAGACAGCGGACCTCTCTCTGTTATTGCACGGC
This sequence comes from Lawsonibacter sp., assembly GCA_022791995.1. Taxonomy (GTDB): domain Bacteria; phylum Bacillota; class Clostridia; order Oscillospirales; family Oscillospiraceae; genus Lawsonibacter. The sequence goes on along the minus strand of JAAWAD010000092.1, from coordinate 33,707 downwards.
GGAGGCCAGCAGCTCCAGGCGGTTTGCCAGATGTTCCGGCCCGTAATATCGAAACACCGCCACATGCCCGCCCCGGCCCAGGGCAGCCATCTGAAAGCGGTCGGCCGCCGCTTCCTCCCCCTCCTCCCAGGCCAGGATGACAAAATCCAGACCGGGGTACTCCGCCTCCTCATAGACCCAATACACGTTCACCAGCCGCATCCGGTCCAGCGTGGCCCGGGCAATGGGTCGGGCCATGGCGGGGAGCAGCAGGCGGAGATATGTGGCGTCCATCCAGATGGAATTGGTGCCGTTTCTTGGATTCCGATACACCCGTTCGCTGACGGTGTACCACGTCGGGGCCAGGAGGGAGAAGTCCCGCTTGACCTGATTGTCGTTCTGGGGTAGTGGATCCCGATACAGCGCCTCCCAGTGGACTACTGGGACCTGCTCCAGCTGCTCCAGGGCGATGTAGGGCCGGCGGAAGCCCTCCAGGGGGACGGTCTCCCCAATGTGGAAAAAATTCACAATCCAGAACAGGATGAGAACCGGCAGCATGAGCAGCCCAAGCAGGTTTTCCCGCCGGATGGCCTTGCTTGGCCCGGGGGAGGGCGGGGGCGGCAGGCCCTGGCTCAAATTCTGGTAGGTGTCCAGCAGGACCTTGTGCTGTTTTTTTGCGCTTCGTGCGGAAACCGGCAAATAAAATATGGCCAGCACCAAAAACGGGTGGGTAAAGTCCAGCAGCAGCAGGGGCAGCTGGACCCACGGGTCAGGCTGAACGTCAAACCGCCTGAGCGGAGAGAAGGTAGTTGCGATAAAAACCGCTGAGAGGAATATCAGCAGAATCGCGCCAAGCACCAGCCAGTTTTGGTAACGCAGGCGCCGCACCTGCTTTGCAAGCCGCTCCAGGGACATTCCCCGGCTGGACCAGTCAGAGTACAGCTCCGGGGCCGCCGGGTCCTCGGCGTAAAACAGGTGGTAGACGTTCCCCACCGGCATGGCATAGGCCCACCCCGCCTGCTTGTACAGGGACAGCCGCTCTGGGGCGGGGTCCGTCTCCCCCTTGCCGAAGGGCTCCAGGCGGAAGCGGGTACCCGGAACGCCGCACCGAGTAAAGTGGGCATAGGAGCCCAGGTGGAGGGGAAAGAGGCCCTGGTTGGCCTGCTCCTCCAGCCAGGTTTCCATCCCCGGGATGTCGTACAGGGACACAGGGACGATGGCATAGGTATCTGTTTTCATGACAGCGCCTCCTCTCCGTCGGCCACACAGGCCCGCAGCCGGTCCAGCTCCTCCTGAAAGGCGGCCCGACCTCGCTCCGTCAGACGGTAGGTCCGTTTCCGGCCCTCCACCTCGGCCTCCTCCAGGTACTTCTCCTCCAGAAACTTCCCCAGCAGGGTGTACAGCGTCCCTGGGCCCAGGCACACCCGGTCCCGGGTCTTCCGGGCCGCCCACTCGCGGATCTCCGTGCCACACAGCTCCCGGTCCCACAGGGCCAGCAGGATGTAAAACATGGGCTCCGTCAGGGGGCCCCGGTCCTTTGCTCCCATGTGCGCCTCCTTATATCGCGCTTCGATATTGTATACCGATATTATAGCAGTCCACAGTCTGCCTGTCAAGGCGGGGTAGGCAAAATTTTTCTGGAAAGCCGTGAAACCGGGGACTCCCCATCTGTGATACTATAGGTGAAAGCGGCTTTCAAATCAAGCGAGGAGTTTAGCATATGCGGGAAGAGACAATCTTAGAAAAAATACAATCGGGTGATCCTGCCGGACTGGAGGCGCTGATGGACCGGTACATCCCCTATGTCTCCACCGTGGTGTGGAACATCCTCCGCCATTCCATGTCCCGGGAGGACGGGGAGGAGGTGGTGTCCGACGTATTCCTGGCGGCTTGGCAGCAGCCCCAGAGCCTGAAGCCTGGGCTGGTGAAGGGCTGGCTGGCGGCAGTGGCCCGGAACAAGGCCAAAAACAAGCTGCGGCAGGCCGGAGTGGACCTGCCCCTGGAGGAGGTCGTTTTGGACATCCCCGGTCCCGACAACCCGCCGGGCGACATCGAGCAGGCGGAGGAGCGGCGGCTGGTCCGCCGGGCGGTGTACGCCCTGCCTGGGCAGGACCGGGAGATCTTTCTCCGGCACTACTACTACGCCCAGACGGTACAGGAGATTGCACACTGCATGGCGCTCAATGAATCCACGGTGAAAACCAGACTCCGGCGGGGCCGGATGAAGCTGAAGGAATTTTTGACGCGGGAGGGGTTTCTCTATGAAGCGTAATATTGCAGACCTGTTGGACCAGTACCCGGCGGAGGAGATGGAGCTGGGCGGCAGCGTCCCCTACTCCCCATCACGGATTAAGGAGCTGACAATGCACCAGATTGAAACAACCCATGCCAAACGGACACAGCCCCCGTTCCGGCCCGTGCGCCTGCTGGCCGCAGCGGCGGCCGTGGCAGCCCTTACGGTCACTACCTTTGCAGCGGGGCGCCTGATGAAAGCAGGCGGCCTGTTCCAGGACTTCTTTGCCCCGGAGGACGGAACCCTGTCCCAGGGGCAGGTGGACGCCATCGATCGGCTGGGGCAGGTCTTCGGCGGGGAAGGCGGCAATCCCCCCGCCCCTGTCACCTCCAATGGCGCCACCATCACCCCCGTCGCCGCCCTGGCCGACGAAAATGTGTACTACCTCCGTCTGCGGGTGGAGGCCCCGGAGGGGACCGCCCTGCCCAACCTGGACGGGGAGCACTACTACCAGTTTTTCGGAAATGCCCCAGGAGAGATACTCACCCTGGAGCCCGCCCCGGGGCACTACTCCGTCTTTGGCTACAATGTGGACAAGACGGTCCTGCCGGACGACAACCCGGAGGACAACCGGAAGGAATTCGTCCTCTGTTTCTCCGCCCAGCACGGGGCAAAGGGGAATATGAAGTTCAACGACGGAATATCCAAGGTCCTTACCATCTATGGGCTGTGGATTCAGGATGCCAGAAAGGGCTACACCCCCGTCTTCACTGGGGCGTTCCAGTTTGACATTGGTCAGAATTTCCAGTCCCAGACCATCCAGCTGGACACAGAAGGCCTCACCTGGACGGACGAGAGGCTGGACTACACCAACACCCTGGAGGAGATGACCCTCTCCCCTCTGAGTGTGTCCTACCGCTACAGCACCACCCTGCCGGAGAACAAGTACTTCGGCCCCGACGTCTCTATTGCCATCGTCCTGAAGGACGGAACCCGGTTTGTCCCCGGCTTCGACTCCACCCAGGAGATCGTCGACTATCTGAAGGGGTACTACAACGCGGAGCCGGAGGACATTCTCCCCCTGCCCGGCATCCCTGGGGCGGACCAGGAGGGCTACTTTGCCTTTGACGAGCCTTTGGACCTCTCCCAGGTGGACTATGTCATGTTTGGGGACACGAAAATCCCAGTGACGGTGGAATAAGCACAGCAGCCCGACGTTCTTGTCGGGCTGCTGTTTTTTGCGCGGAGGGGCGGACAGCCGTCCCTGGATTGGCCCGCTCCAAAAACGCCAAAATTCCCTCCGCCGGATTTGACCCCTTTCGCCCGTCCAAGTCTCTATAATGGACCTGTCCAGCGGCGGGGACCGCCGGGACAGAGGGGAGGGCGCAGTGACTGTCATCTATGTGGACACCCTGTTTCTGCTCAACGGGGTCATCGACTATCTGCTGCTGCTGGCGGCCGCCCGGCTGGCGGGGGAGCCCCTGCGGCGGCTCCGTTTTCTGGGGGGCGCCGTGCTGGGAGGGCTGTACGCCGTGGCCATCTTCCTGCCCGGGCTGGGCTTTCTGTCCCATCCTCTGTGCCGCGTGGCCGCCGCTGTTTTGATGCTGGTGATAGCCTACGGAGGCAGCCGGCGGCTGCTCCGCCAGGGGATCCTCTTTCTGGCCCTCACCTGCGCCCTGGGGGGCGGGGTGGTCGCCCTGGGAATGCTGGGGCATCAGGGCCTGTCCCTGGGGCGGGGGGTATTTTACTCCTCTCTGGATGTAAAAATGGTCCTGCTGTCGGCGGCGGTCTGGTATGCGATTCTCACCCTGGCCCTCCGGCGGGTGGGGCGGCACAGCGCCCTCCGGGGGGAGCTCCTCCCCGCCCGGCTGCGCCTGGGGAAGCGGTCGGTGGAGCTTACCGCCCTGGTAGACACGGGGAATACCCTCACCGACCCGGTGTCAGGGGCCCCGGTGATGGTGGCCGAGGGGGCGTGTCTGCTGGAGCTGTTCCCCCGGGAGTGCCGCCCCTCCCTGTCTGACCTGCGGGACCCGACGGGGGCCATGGAACGCCTAAGCGCCGGGGTGTGGCGGAGGCGGTTTCGTCTGCTGCCCTACCGGGCGGTGGGGGTGGACCGGGGCCTGCTGCTGGCTCTGCGGGTGGACGGCCTGCGCCTGGACGGCCAGGAGCGGGGCCCCCTTCTGGTGGCCCTGTCCCCCACCCCCGTCTCCGACGGAGGTGGGTACCGGGCGCTGGTGGGGCCGCTGTGACATGACGCGCCCTCGCCGGGCGGGCGTTCTCTTTCTTGAAAGAAAGAGAACCAGAAAGAACATTCGGCGCAAAGCTTCGCTTTGCTTGAGTACATATGGAAAGGATGAAATACGCTGTGAGATATGCTCCGTGTAACCTCTGGGAGCGGCTGGCCGCTCTGCTGAGCCGTCTGGGTCTGGCCCTTCCGGGGAAGGTGATGTACATCGGCGGGAGCGACACCCTCCCCGCCCCCCTGGAGCGGGAGGAGGAGGCCCGCCTCATCGCCCGTCTGGAGGAGGGAGACCCCCAAGCCCGCAACGCCCTGATTGAGCACAACCTGCGCCTTGTGGCCTACATCGCCCGGCGTTTTGAAAACACCGGCATCAACATTGAGGATCTGATCTCCATCGGGACCATCGGGCTGATCAAGGCGGTGGGGACCTACCAGCCCGCCAAGAGCATCAAGCTGGCTACCTACGCCAGCCGCTGCATTGAAAACGAAATTTTGATGTACCTGCGCAAGACGGCAAACCAGAAGACGGAGCTCTCCTTTGACGAGCCGCTGAACACCGACTGGGACGGCAACGAGCTGCTGCTGTCCGACGTGCTGGGCACCGACGGGGATCTGGTGATGCGGCCCATTGAGGCCGACGTGGAGCGTCAACTCCTCCACCAGGCCATCGACCGTCTGGCCCCCCGTGATAAGCACATCATCACCCTGCGTTTCGGGCTGGACGGCCGGCGGGAGTGTACCCAGAAGGAGGTGGCCGACCATCTGGGGATTTCGCAGTCCTACATCTCCCGGCTGGAGAAGCGGATCATCGCCCGGCTGAAAAAAGAGATTGTCCGCCTGATGTAAGGGCGGTCAATCGCAGCGTTACTGTAAGCGCTTTTTCAGCAGGCGGATGTCGTCGCCGAAGAAGCGCAGCAGATGGTATTCCCCTTCCAGGCGGGAGGCGATCTGGGGGGCATAGCGGCGGGCAGCCTCCTCCATGGTCAGGTTGGAGGAAATGACGGTGTGCCGTCCCCCCACCAGCCGGGTATTGATCAGCTCATAGAGGGAGGACTGGGTCACCTGGTTGGGCACCTCGCTGCCCAGGTCGTCCAGAATCAGCAGATCACAGCCCAGATAGCGCCGGGTCTCGTCCTTGGCCTCCTGGCCGTCCTGGCTGCCCCGCTGGAACTTTCGGGTCTCGAATTGGGTGAAGATGCTGATGGCGGTGTCGTAAACCACGGAACGCCCTGACTCGGACACAGTCCGGGCGATACAGGCGGACAGGAAGGTCTTCCCCAGCCCCGGAGGGCCGGAAAGAAACAGGTTTTTGATGGGGAACCGGCCAAATTTCTGGGCATAGCCCCAGCAGATGTCCCGCACGGCCTCCATGTTCTCCTGGGGAGAACAGCCCATTTCCGGCCAGGGGGAGGTGCTGTAGTAGTCCAGGCGGAAGGCATCGAAGGACTGCTCCCCCAGATCCAGCAGCTTGGACAGCTCCTGGATCTGCTCCTGGGCGCACAGCCTTTGCAGGCAGGTACACATCTGGGCCCCCTGCCAGCCGGTGTCCTTGCACAGAGGGCAGTCCGGCTTATCATCCAGGGCATCCTCCGGCTGTCCCAGGGCCCCCAGCAGCACGGCCCGCTGGCGCTGGAGCTCCAGATTCTGGGTTCGGACAGCCCGTACCGCCTGGACGGGGTCCTCGCCCCGGCGCAGGGCGGCGGCTACCAGCTGGGACATGGTGCTTTGCAGCTGCCGGTCCAGCTGGGCCAGCCGGGGCTCCTGGGCATAGGCCCAGGCTCGGAGTCGTTCGGTCCGGTCTGACCGGGCCAGCCGCTCGGTCTCCAGCCGTTCCGTGGCCCGGCGCATGACATTGGCGTCATATGGCATCTCTTATTCCCCCTCCTGATCCATCTGCTTCAGCAGACGGCGCATCCGCTCCATATCCTCCCGGGCTCGCTGCTCCTCTGCCGCAGAGGCGGGGCGGGGGGGCTGCGGCCCTCCCGCCTGCACCGGCCGGGAGGGCCGGTCCCCCGCCTGCACGGCGGCGGCGGTGTGCAGGCCCTTCTCGTGCCAGCGGCGCAGAATTCCGTTCATGTAGCTCCAGTCCATGGACTGTTTTTTCACCACGGTCCGCTCATAGGCCATGCGGATGGCCCCGTTGTCGAAGCCCATGTCGTCCCAGGCGGCAATGTAGGCCCGCTCCCGCTCCACCAGGGGGCGCAGGGGGATGTCCAGCAGGCGGAGCACCTCCCCCTCCCGGCTGCGCATCCGGGTCAGACGGGCCACATGCTCCTCCGCCCGCTCCAGGGTGTCGATCCCCTGCCGGGCCCATGCAAAGCCCTCCTTCTCAATTCTGGACAGAAAGGGCCGCCGGCCGGGGCCATATTTTCGGGCCGTTTCCTCGGCGCACCAGCCCACCGCCAGCAGAATGACCTCGACCGGGAGGGCCAGGTGGTCATAGAGGGTATACAGCCGCTTCAAATCGCTGGCGGACAGCTTCTTTCCCAGGCGGTGCTCCACCTCGTCGCACAGGGCCGGAAAGGGGTCGGACCGGTTGGACAGGGCGGCGGTGATGTCCTCGGTGGCGTAATCCGGGGGCTCCGCTGGGGGAAGAGGGGGCTCGGGAGGGGCGGGCTGGGCGGCCAAACCCTGGCGGTTGAGCAGGTCCAGGGCGGCCCGAAGCCGCGGCTCCGGCCAGTTCAGTCCGGCGGTCCCCCCCCGGCGGAGAAGGTGGAGGTAGAGCAGGGCGGCATCACCGCTGTCCAGCTTCAGAAGGCAGTCCGCCGCCTGACCGGTAAGGGCCAGGATACTGCCGGGGGTCATCGTTTGGGCCATGGGCCGCCTCCTTTCCCGTGTGAAAAACAGCCCTGAGTCCATGGGGACCCAAGGCTGTCCGCCCTTGCCGTATTGCAGTCAGAAGGGGAATTCATCTTCCTAAGACTGCCGTAAAAAGGCGCCCAGCTTCTTGTCCTCGCTCCGAATGTGGCTGACCAGAAGGGCAATGTGCTTGTTCAGCCTTCCCAAATCCGCCACGGAGGGGCCCGCCTCGGGGATCTGAGCCATGATCTCCCGCAGCGTCTTTTTATATTCCTTGTGAAACGTTCTGTGCGCGGCTATACCGGGGTACCCGCTGCTCTGCTGAAGCTGCTCCTCATGCGAAAAGTGCTTGTCCACATAGCTCTGTAGGAACTGGATTGCGGGCAGAATCATCGCCCGTCCCTGTCCCTTGCTACAGGAATCCATCAGCTGGTTGACCGCCTGAAACAGCTCGCGGTGTTCCCGGTCAATGACCGGGTTGCCCGTCTCCAAATCCTTTGTCAGCTCATATCTCATGTAGCATCATACTCCTTTGCATCTGGAATCTTTGTCGCTTTGGAATATCCTCTTTATTATACGTTGCCGCGTTTCCACAGTCAAGCAGGAATTGCGCATTCCGGCAGAATGCCGTCTCCCCCTTGACAAACGCCCCGCCCGGGTGCTATACTGGTACAAATTGAATCAGGATCTTCGGGGCGGGGTGCAATTCCCCACCGGTGGTAAAGCCCATAAGCCGCAAGGCACGACTCGGTGAAATTCCGGGGCCGACAGTATAGTCTGATAGGAGAAGATCGTGTGAACGCAGGATTGGTATGCCTGCGCCCATTGCGTTGCGCCCTGGAATGAGTCTATCGTTCCAGGGTTTTTGTGTGATCAGGGGTGCAGAGGCTCTGCGTTGGTTTCACGGTGCCTTGAACGATTTGGTTCAAGGCACTTTTTGTCAAGAGGTGAAACCATGCAGGACGTGGAATATATGGCCTTGGCCATTTCTTTGGCCGAGCGGGGTCGGGGATGGACCAGCCCCAACCCGGTGGTGGGGGCGGTGCTGGTGAAGGAGGGCCGGATCATCGGCCAGGGCTGGCACCGGAAGCGGGACGGGCTCCACGCCGAGCGGGAGGCACTGGCCAGCTGCACGGAATCCCCCGCCGGGGCGGACCTGTACGTGACACTGGAGCCCTGCTGCCACCACGGGCGGCAGCCCCCCTGCACCGACGCCATTCTGGAGGCGGGCATCCGCCGGGTGGTGGTGGGCTCCGCGGACCCCAACCCCCTCGTGGCCGGAAAGGGGCTGGACATCCTCCGCGCCCGCGGTGTGGCGGTGGAGGCGGGACTTCTCAAGGCGGAATGCGACGCCCTGAATCCGGCCTTTTTCCACTACATCACCACCGGAAGGCCCTATGTGACCATGAAATATGCCATGACGCTGGACGGGAAGATTGCCACCCGCACCGGGGCCTCCCGGTGGATCACCGGAGAGGAGGCCCGCCGGCGGGTTCACCAGGACCGCCACGCCAACGCCGCCATTCTGGCGGGAGTGGGCACCGTACTGGCCGACGACCCCCTGCTGACCTGCCGTCTGGAGGGCGGAAAACAGTCCCTGCGGGTGGTGTGTGACACCCGGCTCCGAACTCCCCTGGACAGCCGGCTGGTCCGCACCGCCCGGGAGATCCCCACCGTTCTGGCGGCGGGCCCGGCGGCAGAGCGGGCCGCCCCCTATGTACAGGCGGGCTGTCAGGTCTGGGCCCTGCCCCTGCGGGAGGGCCGGGTGGACCTGGCGGCGCTGATGGACCGGCTGGGGGAGGCGGAGGTGGACAGCCTGCTGCTGGAGGGGGGCGGAATCCTGAACTGGTCCATGCTGGAGGCGGGCCTGGTCCAGCGGGTTCAGGCCTACATCGCCCCCAAGCTCTTCGGCGGCAGGGCCCGTTCCCCGGTGGAGGGGCTGGGGGTGGAGCTGCCCGACCAGGCGTTCACGCTGAAAAACAGGACCATCACCCCTGTGGGCCCGGATCTTCTACTGGAGGGAGAGGTGACATATGTTTACCGGAATTGTTGAGGAGGTGGGCACTGTTCGGGCGATCCAACGGGGCCCCCGCTCGGCAGCGCTGTCCATCGGGGCCGCCTGCATCCTGTCTGACCTGCGCATCGGGGACAGCGTGGCGGTCAACGGGGTCTGCCTCACCGCCACCAGCTGGGACAGCGGCGGCTTTACCGCCGATGTGATGCACGAGACACTCCGCCGCTCCGCCCTGGGTGAGCTGGCCCCCGGCAGCCCGGTGAATCTGGAGCGGGCCATGGCGGCAAACGGCCGCTTCGGCGGGCACATTGTCTCGGGCCACATCGACGGCGTGGGGCTCATCGCCGCCCTCCGCCGGGACGACAACGCTCTCTGGTACACCGTCCAGGCCCCACCCGCGCTGCTGCGCTATGTGGTGGAGAAGGGCTCTGTCACCATCGACGGCGTCAGCCTGACGGTGGCCCGGGTGGAGACGGACCGGTTTTCCGTCTCTCTGATTCCCCACACCGCCGCGGTGACAATCCTGGGCCGGAAGCGCCCGGGGGACAAGGTGAATCTGGAGGCCGACATCATCGGCAAGTATGTGGAAAAGCTGCTGGCCCCCCGGGAGGAGGAGCCGGCAAACCGGGGCATTACCCTGGATTTTCTGACCCAAAACGGGTTTTGACAAGGAGGACATACCATGGAACACCCCTACTGCACCGTGGAAGAGGCCCTGGAGGAGCTGCGCGCCGGGCACATCATCATCACCATCGACGACCCGGACCGGGAGAACGAGGGGGACATGATCTGCGCCGCGCAGTTCGCCACCACGGAGAACGTCAACTTTATGGCCATTTACGCCAAGGGCCTGATCTGCACCCCTATGAGTGAGGAGATCGCCGGCCGCCTGGGCCTGGAGCAGATGGTGAAGGTGAACACCGACAACCACGCCACCGCCTTTACGGTGTCCATCGACCACATGGACACCACCACCGGCATCTCCGCCCAGGAGCGGGGCTATACCTGCCGCAAATGCGCCGACCCGGCCACAAAGCCGGAGGAGCTGCGCCGGCCCGGCCACGTCTTTCCCCTGACCGCCCGGCGGGGCGGCGTCCTTGCCCGGAATGGCCACACGGAGGCCACGGTGGACCTGTGCCGTCTGGCGGGGCTGACCCAGTGCGGCCTGTGCTGCGAGATCATGCGGGAGGACGGCACCATGATGCGCACCAGCGAGCTGCTGGAGAAGGCGGCGGAGTGGGGAATGAAGGTGGTGACCATTCGGGCCCTTCAGGATTACTGCCGCCGCCATGACAAGCATGTGGTGTGCCAGGCCGCCGCCCAGCTGCCCACGGAATTCGGAACCTTTCAGGTCTATGGCTACGTCAACGACCTGACCGGGGAGCACCATGTGGCCCTGGTGAAGGGGGAACTGGGGGACGGACAGGACGTGTTGTGCCGGGTCCACTCCGAATGCCTTACCGGGGACGTGTTCGGTTCCCGACGGTGCGACTGCGGCCGGCAGCTGGCCGCCGCCCTGGAGCAGATCGAGGCGGAGGGACGGGGCGTTCTGCTGTATATGCGCCAGGAGGGGCGGGGCATCGGCCTGATAAACAAGCTGAAGGCCTACGCCCTTCAGGAGCGAGGGCTCGACACGGTGGACGCCAACGTGGAGCTGGGCTTCGCCCCCGACCTGCGGGAGTACTGGACAGGGGCCCAGATTCTCCGGGATCTGGGTGTGCGGACTATGCGCCTGCTGACCAACAACCCGGACAAGGTCTATCAGCTGTCCGGCTTTGGGCTGGAGATTGTGGAGAGGGTGCCCATTCAAGTGGCCGCCACCCCGGAGGACCTGTTCTACCTGCGCACCAAGCAGCAGCGTATGGGGCATCTGCTGAGCTATTGAGCATACGCGGCCCCTCCGGGGGCAGACAAAATGGAAAACAGGAGGAAAAACTATGAAAGTTTATGAGGGCAAGCTGGTGTCGGAGGGCATCAAAATCGGTATTGTGGCCGCCCGGTTCAACGAGTTTATTGTTTCCAAGCTGGTCAGCGGCTGCGAGGATGTTCTGCTGCGCCACGGCGTGCAGGCGGAGGACATCTCCCTGGCCTGGGTCCCCGGCGCCTTCGAAATTCCGCTCATTGCCGAAAAAATGGCCCGGAGCGGAAGGTACGACGCGGTCATCGCCCTGGGGGCAGTGATTCGGGGGAGCACCAGTCACTACGACTATGTGTGCGCCGAGGTGTCCAAGGGCGTCGCCGCCGCGTCGATGCACAGCGGCGTACCGGTGCTCTTCGGAGTTCTCACCACCGACACCATCGAGCAGGCCATTGAGCGCTCCGGCACCAAGGCGGGCAACAAGGGCGCCGACTGCGCCCAGGGTGCCATTGAGATGGTGAATCTTATCCGGGCGCTGGGGTAAAAGAGAGGGCCTGCCGGGCATCCGGCAGGCCCTCTCCATATCAGAGAACGATTTGATGTTCCGCCCGGCGGGTGTAGTTCTGCTCCAGCATGGCCACATGAGAAAGGAAGTCGCCGTCCGTGAAAAACTTTGCGTGGGTGGGGCAGCCGCGGACGCAGGCCTGACACTTGATGCACAGGCCTGTGGCCTCCATGCTCTCCCTGTCGATGCTGCCCATGGGGCAGGACCGGGCGCACAGGCCACAGTGGACGCATTTGTCCCAATCGGTCTGGGGCTTGGCCTTCAGGAATTTGGCGGGGGCGCCGTCCTCTTTCAGAGGTGTGTAGTAGGGACCGATTTCGCTGCGGTCTATGTCCAGGGGGGGCAGGCTGTCCCCGGTCAGCTTCTCTGCAACTCCGGCGGCAAACTGGGCAATCCGGGCCAGGTCGGCCTCGTCCGGCCGTCCCGCGCCCACCCTGTCGGAGAAGGCGTGCCGCCCGGCGAAGGCGGCGGCCCCGACCACCTGGAAGCCGTTGCCCTCCAGCAGGAGGACCAGCTCCCGCAGGGCCTCGTCCGGGCTGCGGTTGCCAAAGACGCAAAGGGGCACCGCCGGGGTTCCGCCGCCAAACACCTTTGCCTGATACTCCGGCATCAGCTTATTGGGCAGCCGGCCGGCATACACCGGAGAGGCCATCACCAGCAGGTTGTCCGGTCCAAAGCGGTACTCCGACTGGCGGTCCTCCGGCCTGGTAAAGTCAAGAAAGACCTGTTCCAGTCCCAGCCGCCCGGCCAACTCTCCGGCGGCAAGGCGGGCAATTTTCTCCGTCCCCCCGGTGGGGCTAAAGGAAAGGACACAAATTCTCTTCAGATTCATTTGAAATGCTCCTTTTTTCTATACATGGAAGCGCCGCGCATGAGACAGCCGGATTCTGTTGCAGCCTGATGTGCGGTATGACCTTTTCAGTTTATGAGATGGTATAGCCCCCTCGGGCCATCAGCTTCACTGTGGCTGAGGTGGGGGTCAAGGTCCGTCCCTCGATGGTGGACAGATACAGATGATTCTGGAGCAGGGACGCGCCGCTGCCAAGGGTGCCGCCGGAGGAGGTGTCAATCAGGGCGGGGGCGCTGTCGGCAGACACGGTAACAGACCCCACCCGAAGCAGGACCTCGCACCCGAGCTCCAGGGACATGGTCTGGCCGCTGGTAAGGGTGACCAGGGTATAGGCGGCGCCTGTGGCGCTGGAGCCGGTGCTTCCATACTGGCTGAGCTGCTCCTGAAAGCGCTTGGCCAGGTCCTCCTGCTGCTGGGCGGTGTTCTTTTCCACCTGGCTGAGGATCTGGGGAAGCACGGTCTGATTCAGGTAACTTAGCGTGACCAGGGGGTCGTCCTGGCCGCCGGCGGCCAGGGCGGTGCCGGCCAGCAGAACGGCCAGGGTCAGGGCCGCAGCCAAGGCGCCGGTTCTTCTCTTTCTCATGGCATGTAAACTCCTTTGTCTCAAGCGGTGTTGTCCCCCCTTGGGGCAACAGGATAGCTATGTAGGGACCGCCGCGGGGGCGGCCCCTGTGCGTCTCTTACACCAGGGTGTCTGGATGGAGGCCCAGGCTGACGGCGATTGCTGTGTCCACCTGCCGCATGACCCCCTCGTCCAGCCGCCCCATCTTCTCCCGCAGGCGGCGCTTATCCAAAGTCCGCATCTGCTCCAGAAGGATGACGGACTCCTTGGGCAGTCCGCAACTCATGGGGGAGACGGAAATATGGGTCGGCAGCCGGGCCTTTCCCGTCTGGGACGTGATGGCCGCAGCAATCACCGTGGGGCTGTGCCGGTTGCCTGTGTCATTCTGCACGATGAGTACAGGCCGCACGCCCCCCTGCTCGCTGCCCACCACCGGGCTCAGGTCGGCGTAAAAGATGTCGCCTCGTTTCACGCTGTTGTCCACGTACGTTCACACTCCGCTGGAAGGATAGCACGCGTTACGGGGTTTTGCCCCCTATGTAACGCCGTACTATGATTCTCCCACGCAGCGGCGGGAATTATACCTTTTTTCCGAAATCGTTCCGCCACCTTTCGCGGCGGGGCGCCGGCGGTGTATGCTCCCGCCGTTGCCGTTCTGCCCCGGGGGAACGCGGTCCCCCGCCGCTCCATACCATACTATGCGCGCCGGAGGCGAAGGGGCACGGAGAGCGACGGGGCCTCAGGGGCTGTCCGGCGGATTTGAGCCCGTCCGTCCCCCGATTTCCCGCCCCTGCTCCAGATAGACGCGGGGAACCCGGGGAGAAATTTGGCACAGCAGCTCGTACACAATGGTGCCGTCCAGCTCCGCCGCCCGCTGGGTCAGGCCGGGACCGTACACCGTGGCTGTGTCCCCCGCCTGGACCCCGGGTATGTCGGTGACGTCCACCATGCACATGTCCATGCACACCCGGCCCACCACGGGGCATGGCATCCCATGGACCAGCATCTTCATGCGGTTGGACATCGATCGGGGGTAGCCGTCCCCGTAGCCGACGGGCACCACCGCAAGCCTGGAATCCCGGGCCAGCCGGGCGGTGCAGCCGTAGCTGATGAAGCTGCCGGCGGGCAGGTCCCGGACTGCGGCGATGCGGCTTTTCACCGTCATCACCGGGCGCAGGCCGGGGTCCTCCACCGACGGGTCGGGGACATAGCCATACAGGGCGATGCCGGGGCGGATCATGTTTGCCCCCGCAGCGGTCCAGGGACAGTTTAACACGGCAGCGCTGGCCGCGCAGTGGTGAATGGAGATAGCGTCAAGGCCCAGGTCGTGGAGCTCTCCGAGCACGTCCTGAAAGCGGTCTGTCTGGCGGTGGGTATAGGCCTGGCTGCCGTCGGCATTGGCAAAGTGGGTGAAGATACCCTCCGCCTCCAGGCCGGGCAGGGCACAGAGGGCCGCAATTTCTCCGGCAACGCGCTCCAGCGCGGCCTCATCGTCGTCCGTGCAGTACACAAAGCCCAGCCGGCCCATGCCGGTGTCCAGCTTTACATGGATCTTCAGCGTCTTGCCGGCGGCCACAGCGGCGGCGGACAGAGCCCGCCCCGTCTCCAGGTCGCCCACCGTCTGGGTGACGTCATAGGCCAGCAGCTCCGGGGCGAGCTCAGGGGGCGTCATCCCCAGGCAGAGGATGGGAAGGGAAACGCCTGCCTCCCGCAGCTCGGCGGCCTCGGCCAGACAGGCCACGGCCAGCATATCCACCCCCAGGCTCGCCAGCTTTTTCGCCACAGGTACCGCCCCGTGACCATAGGCGTTGGCCTTCACCAGACCCAGAAACCTGGGCTGGGGGCAGAAGGGGCTTATGGCGAGCTGGCGCAGGGTGTGGCAGTTGTGGGCCAGGGCATCCAGGTCGATCTCCGCCCAGGTGCGGGCCCTTCGGATGTCGGTCACAGGTATTCCTCCCCCTCCTCAGTCTCTGGGTCTCCGGTAGAACCGCCCGGCCAGCTTGTCTGTACGGATCACGTTGACAAAGGCCTTGGGGTCAGACTGGTGGATGTCCCGGATCAGGCGGCGGAGCTGGCCGCTCTCCACCACAGAGTAGATCAGCACGCAGGGGTCGCCGTTGTACAGGCCCACCCCCTCCACCAGGGTGGCGGTGTGGTTGGTCTCCTGAATCTGGGCGCACACTCCGCCGGCGGCCTCCCGCCCGGTGACGATGAACAGGGTGGCCCGGCGGCTGGAGGGGTCCAGGATGCGGATAACCTGGGTGGTGGTGTACTGAAAGAGGATGGAATACAGCGCCCGGTTCCACCCGAAGAGGAGGCCAGCCACTGCCAGCATAATGATATTGCCGCACAGAATGTAGTTCCAGGCGTCCACATTTTTCCGCTCGGACAGGGCGATGGCGATAAAGTCGGTCCCGCCCGCCGTCACCCGCATCCGCAGGCACAGACCGGCGGCAAAGCCGTTAATCAGCCCACCAAAGACGCAGATGAGCAGAATATCCTCCGTAATGGACCAGGAGGGCAGCAGGTCGGTGAAAATGCTGGTCAGCAAAATGGTCAGACAGGAGAACAGCGTGAACCGTTTCCCGATGAACTTGAAGCTGATGACGGCCGGCACAATGTTGAACAGGATATTGATGGGGCCGAAGGGCAGCTCCACACCGGCAAACTCCAGGGCGCACCGCTGAATCAGACGGGTCAGCCCGTTGAAGCCTCCGGGGAACAGGTCGCCGGTCTGGATAAAGCTTTTGAAGTTGGCGGCAAAAATAAAGGACGCGGCCGTCACCGCAAGAGTGCAGAGAACATCCTCTTTCAGCTTGGATGATTTGTTCATGGATACAGATATCTCCTTCAAAGCGGAATCCCCCCTCCGGGCGGAGGAGGGGCCGGCCTCCTATTTCGCGCCGGACAGAACGTCCATATTCTTCATGAAGTACTCCACGCCGGAGTAGATGGTGGTCAGCACAATCACCGCCACGCAGATGGTATTCACCGTGCTTGGGATGGGCAGCAGCATCACCAGAATACACACCATGGTAGAGGCGGTCTTCACCTTTCCCGACCAGCCGGCGGCGATGACCCGCCCCTTGTCCGAGGCAATCATCCGCAGGCCGGAGACGCCGAACTCCCGGACAATGACGATGAGCAGGGCCCAGGCGGGCATCTGGCCCACCTCTACAAACCAGAGCATGGCGGCCGTGACCAGACACTTGTCCGCCAGGGGGTCCATAAACTTGCCGAAGTCGGTGACCTGGTTGTAGTGCCGGGCGATATAGCCGTCCAGGGTATCGGTGACGCTGGCGGCGGCGAAGAGGACCATGGCCCAGTAGTTGGCCCAGGGCACGTCCAGATAGAGCACCAGCAGGAAGGCGGGAATCATCACCACCCGCAGAATGGTCAGCTTGTTGGCGGTGTTCATTGGCATGGATTATCGTCTCCTTCTCTGTCGCTGCAAAAGCCAGCGGCCTGTACAGCATGGAATCCCGGACCGTTCAGGGGAACGGTCCCTATGGTTCGAGTTCTCCAGTCAGGTCCCCATCCACCGTCCCGGTGATGCGCACCTGGACGAATTCCCCGGCGGGAACCGCCCCGGCGGCGGTGAAATAGACGCGGCCGTCGATGTCCACCGAGTCGGCGTAGGTCCGGCCGGCGTAGCACCCCGCCTGGGGGTCGAAGCCCTCGCACAGGACCTCCATAACAGAGCCCAGCCGCTCCTCGTTGCAGGCGTCCATCACCTGGGACTGGAGGTCCACCACCAGCTCCACCCGGCGGGCCGCGGTATCGGGGTCCACCTGATGCTCCATAGCGGCGGCCAGGGTGCCCTCCTCCGGGGAGAACTGGAAGACCCCCACCCGGGGAAGCCTCTGCTCTTGCAGGAATTCGCACAGCTCCTCGAACTCCGCCTCTCCCTCGCCGGGCAGGCCGCAGATCAGGGAGGTACGGAGCACCACGTCGGGCATGGCCGCCCGGAGCCGGGCAAAGAGGGCGGTGATCTCCGCCTTGGTGCTGCGGCGGCGCATGGTGGTCAGAATGCCGTCGTTGCAGTGCTGAATGGGGATGTCCAGGTAGTGGAGGATCTTGGGCTGGCGAGCGATGGTTTCGATCAGCTCCTCCGTCACCGCCTCGGGGTACAGGTAGTGCAGGCGGATCCAGTGGAAGTCCAGACGGCACAGCCCGTCCAGCAGCCTGGCCAGGGTGGTTCCGTCCCCCAGGTCCAGACCGTACCGGGTGATGTCCTGGGCCACCACAATCAGCTCCTTCACCCCGGCGGCGGCCAGCCCCCGGGCCTCGGCCAGCAGGGCCTCCATAGAGCGGCTGCGGTACCGGCCCCGGAGCTTGGGGATGACGCAGAAGGCACAGCCGTTGCTGCACCCCTCCGCAATCTTCAGATAGGCGGTGTAGGGGGGCGTGGTCACCCAGCGCGTTCCGTCCTCGTCGGTGCGGTGGATGTCCCCGAAGTGCTCCGGCCGTCCTCCGGCCATCAGGGCCTCCACCGCCGGAACCACCTGGGTGTAGCTGCCCGTGCCCAGCATACCATCCACCTCGGGCAAATCCTGACGGATTTCGCCGGGATACCGCTGGGTCAGACAGCCAGCCGCCAGAATCTTTTTCAGCCGCCCCGCCTGCTTCAGCTCCCCCAGCTCCAGAATCTGCTGGATGGCCTCGCTCTTGGCCGACTCGATAAAGCCGCAGGTGTTCACCACCGCCACATCGGCCCCCTCCGGCTCCCCTGTGACTGTGTACCCCGCGTCCCGGCACAGCGCCATCATCTGCTCGGTGTTCACCAGATTTTTGGCGCAGCCCAGGGAGATAAACGCTACTTTATATGGCATGATATCGCTCCAGTTTATGCAAAATTAAAGGGCCAGGGAGCGTGCAGACGAATAGGTCGGCCAGTCCGGCGCGTACTCCTCATTTGCCTGATTGCCCCACAGTGTCCAGCCGGGACGCTCCCCCCTGGCAAATAACTCCAGGTACGGTCCAGGGCTACAGCTCTCGATCAGCTGGATCACCTCGTCTGGTTTTCTTGAATGCTCCCGTTTTCGGCTGCGAATCAGGTTTACCTGTGTGCGGGCCGGAGAAAGTGTCCTGAAATTGGATCCCTTTATCCCAAACAGGAGCATTTCTGTTACATTTCGGAAATAAAATCCCACGCCTCGCCCATCCGGTTCTCCGTCCTTTCGGACCTTTTCCCAAATAATGTTTGTTTTATACTGAAATCCCCAGGCCTTCATGACATCCAGTCCGTCGGGCAGCAGAGCATTCGGAACCCAAAGGTACAGATGACAGGCATCCTGCGCAACCTGACTGACCGGAAGCTGCTTGATCGTATCCAACGACATTGTGGGGTAGCGGCTGAGCCGCTTGTGCTCCGGCGCCATTTTCCCGGTGCGGTTTTGAAATTGCCACGGGGGATCCGCGAGAATCGTCTGAAATTGCTGTCCGGCACAGAACTGGATCAGCTCGTGCTCCTCATGGTACAAGGTATCATTTACAGCCATACTTACCCGCGCCTCCAATCAGACACCGTATCAGGGGTCAGACCTACAACAAAAAGCGGACACCCACCATGCCTTCGTGCGTGAATGCGTGGAAGAAGCTTTCCCATCCAGGTTGTACTGGCCCCATATTTCTGTTTTACTTCAGCGCCAAGAGAAGCAAACACTTGATTTAAGCTCTCACTGCGCGTGATAATAACGCCGCAGGATATGACGCCGCACTCATAAAATGTACGAAACGCATACAGATCCCGGTCGAAAGTTTGGTCTTTGCTGTTCCATTCCATATCAACTGCGACGTTTTCTTTGACATAATCAATTTTATGTCCGCTGATGAACTCTTTCAACGAAAATTCCCGGTAAACCTCTTTCCGCTTTTTTCCTTCCAGCAGGCGAACAACAAGATCACCGGAAATTTCAATCTCCTTCCACCCCAGGGGACGCAAAAGCTCGCTCAGCTTTTTCGGAATTTTGGATTCATTCCCGCCCTTTTCCACAATATCTTCTATACGTATCTCAAACGCGCTTAACGTATCAACAATTTCTGAAAACAGCGCCGGACAGCTCTGCGTCAGAATTTCCAGCGCATTGTTAAAATTGAAAAACTCATACTTGCCAGCGATACTGCCGGGCAACAGATTCTTCCATTGCTCCATTGCGCCGCTCCTCTCAGCTGTCGCCCCGCCAGGTCGGGTCGTCGGTGATGCCCAGCAGATAGTCAGAGGAGACGTGGTAAAACTCGCACAGCTGATAAAACCGGTCGAGATTTGTGCCGCTCTTTCCGTTTTCAATGTCGCTGACCTGGGTTCTGGTTACCTGGAGCAATTCAGCGATTGCTTTTTGGGACAGGCCCCGCTCGGTACGCAGCTTCAGCAGGCGGACTCCAAATAATGTTTTATCCAACATCGCATAAACCCCTTGACAACGTAGAGTAAATCTGATAATACGGACGCAGATTTAAACTACATCACATTATATTGAGAGGAGAAGAAACATGCAAGACCTTTTGATGCAGCTCTCCTACATTCTGTCCGACAACATGCAGATCCCGCCGCCCCGGAGCCCGGAGTATCAGGCGGCGGTCAATCGTCTGTCCGACTTGGAGATGCAGCTTCTTGCGCGGGTGGAGCCGGAACTTCTGGTGGAGTATCAGAAGACAGAGTACGCGCTTACCAAATGGGATGTGGTGGACGCATTTTCTCTGGGACTCCGGTTCAGCCTCCGGCTTCTCCCGGAGCTGCTCGGGCCTCAATCCCTGAAGCCGTCGGTATAGCGGTCCAGGGCCTCTTTAATCTCCTCCCAGTGGAAGCCCCGGCGGGCCAGGGCGGCGGAAACCTTCCCCAGCTCCTTCCGGTCGGGGGTTTTGTCGGCCAGCTTTTTGGCGACGAAAGCGTCAATGGCCTGCGCGGTGTCCTGGGCCTGTTCCAAAGCCTCGTCCCACAGGTCCCGGGGGACGCCCCGGCGGTAGAGCTCATCCCGGAGCTTTTTCTCGCCGAAGCCCTTGGCCGAGTAGTGCCGGACCACCTGGGCGGCGTAGGCGGCGTCGTTGAGATAGCCCAGCTCCTCCAGGCGGCCGCAGATCTCCTCCGTCTCCTGGGGGGAGGCCTCCCAGGACAGCAGCTTCTTCTCCAGCTCTCGCCGGGACACGGGCCGCCCCGCGGTCAGGGCCAGGGCCTTCTCCTTCAGTCCCCGGCTGCGGGCCGCGCCGGTGAGGCGCTCCAGCTCCTCCCCGTCCAGCTCCCGGCCGGCATACAGGGCAAAGTCGGCAATCTCGCTCTCCCCCAAGCGCAGGATCGCGCCGTCCTCCAGCATGGCCAGCCACCGGCCCCGCACCCGCTTTGAGGGTTTCAATTCCCGGATACGCACGGCTTATTCCTCCGGCGGGGTTCCGTCGTCAAAATCGTCGGCGGACACGTCCACCGCCCGTCCGGCAGCCTTCGGGGAGGCGGCAGAGGCGGTGGGCTTATTCATCAGCTTGTGGGCGTTGGCCCGGACCTCCTCCTCCACCTGCTGGGCGGTCTCCGGGTTGTCCTTCAGGTACTGCATCACGGTCTCCCGGCCCTGGCCGATGCGGGTCTCTCCCATGGAGAACCAGGAGCCCGACTTCTGGACGATGTCCAGCTTCACTGCAAGGTCCACCAGCTCTCCCCATTTGGAGATGCCTTGGCCGTACAGAATTTCAAATTCTGCCTCCCGGAAGGGGGGCGCCACTTTATTTTTGACGATTTTTGCCCTTGTGCGGTTGCCCACCACCTCGCCGTTCACCTTGATGGCGTCCTGGCGGCGCACCTCGATGCGCACGGAGGCATAGAACTTCAGGGCCCGGCCGCCGGTGGTCACCTCGGGGTTGCCATACATGACCCCCACCTTTTCCCGCAGCTGGTTGATGAAGATGACAATGCAGTTGGTTTTGGCGATGGAGCCGGCCAGCTTCCGCAGGGCCTGACTCATCAGGCGGGCCAGCAGGCCCACATGGGCGTCGCCCATATCCCCCTCGATCTCGGCCCGGGGAGTGAGGGCGGCCACCGAGTCCACCACCACCACGTCGATGGCGCCGGAGCGGACCAAGGCCTCGCAGATCTCCAGGCCCTGCTCGCCGGTGTCCGGCTGGGAAATGAGCATGGAGTCGATATCCACCCCCAGGGCCCGGGCATAGCTGGGGTCCATGGCGTGCTCCGCGTCGATATAGGCCACCTCGCCCCCCCGCTTCTGGGCCTCTGCCACAATGTGGAGAGCCAGGGTGGTTTTTCCCGAGGACTCGGGGCCATAGATCTCCACAATACGCCCCTTGGGGACCCCTCCGATGCCCAGGGCCACGTCCAGGGCCAGGGAGCCGGTGGGGATGGACTCCACCACAATGCCGGCGTTCTCCCCCATACGCATAATCGCACCCTTGCCATAGGCGCGCTCAATCTGGGCAATACAGGTGTTCAGAGCCTTCTTTTTATCGGCGGCAGGGGCCGCGGCCTCTACAGTGGGCTTTTTCGATGCCATGACAGTCATCCTTTCCTTGTGGTTGATGGGGACAGTATATCAGAGGCGGTGTCCGATAAAACGGACTATTTCTCCGACCAGTCCCACTCCTGCCAGGACTTCATCCAGGGGATGCCGTTCCACAGCTCCCCGGTACGGATAAAGTACTCTATGGCGGTCATCACCGCCTCTTTGTCGTTGGTGACGTCCCCCCGATAAATGATGGACTGGCCGTCGGAGCATTCGATGTCGGTCTCCACGTCGGAGTCCAGGTGCTCCGGGTCATAGACCGAGAACCAGGCGGACTCCTCCCCGCTTCCGCCGGTGTTGTCCCGGACAAACTGGAGGGCATACAGGCCGCCGCCGCTCTCCAGCTGCATAAAGTTCTGCTCGAAGGTTGTGTCGTTGGTGAGGAAGAGGTTCTCCCACTTGCCCTCCCACAGGTTTTTCATCACCCGACGCAGGCTGTCTGCGGTGATCTCCTGGGGCTTGCTGGGCCAGCGCTGATAATAGTGTACCGCGATTCCCTTGGGCATTGCCGCCGGGGTGTCGCTCCTGGGGATAAATTCCCGGTGTTCGGTACAATGGCTCATTCTGCGCGTTCCCCTTTCTCGCTCTCCAGCTCCTGCCAGCGCTTCATCCAGGGGATGCCGTTCCACAGCTTTCCTGTGTGGATGAAGTACTCGATGGCGGTCATCACCGCCTCCTTGTCGGTAGTGGTGGTCTCCCGATAGATGATGGACTGGCCGTCGGAGTGGATGATGTCGGTCTCCACATCGGAGTCCAGGTACTCCGGGTCATAGGTGGACCACCAGATTTCTCCCATGTTCTCCCCATAGCTCAGGTCGTACAGGGTCCCGTCGGTCTCCAGGTCCAGGTAGTCCCCCTCCTCATCCGCCTCGTGGTACAGGTAGATGTCCATCCATTCTCCGCTGCGCAGGTTTTTCATAATCCGTTTGACATTGTCCGGGGTGATCTCATGAAAACTCCCGGGCCAGCACACATAATATTTTGCCGCAATGCCCTCGGGAATCGGGTCCGGCGTCTGGCTGGCGGGAACAAATACTCTGTGTTCCACCCACTTGCTCATGGCAGATACCTCCTGTCTCAGTTGTTAATGGTCCCCTCCACCACCCGGGGGATGTTCTGGGTGTCGGCGGTGGTTTTGATGTCCTCAAAGCCGTTCTCCGCCAGAATAGCCTCCACAGCGGGGGCCTGCTGGATACCCACCTCGAAAATGAGGGTACCCCCCAGGCGCAGGGCGGGCTTCCACTTGTCGGCGATGAAGCGGTAGAAGTCCAGGCCGTCCTCTCCCCCGTCCAGGGCCATCCGGGGCTCGTAGTCCCGGACGGACACGTCCAGGGTCCCGATATCCTCCGTGGGGATATAGGGGGGGTTGCACACGATCACGTCAAAATCCCACAGGGAGGAGGCGGGGGGCTCCAGGGCGTTGGCGGACAGGCAGGTGACCCGGGCGTTCAGGTCGCACCGGCGCACGTTCTGCTTGCACACCCGCAGGGCGCTCTCCGACAGCTCGGCCAGCACCACCCGGCACTGGGGGGCGTTGGCGGCCACCGCCAGCCCCACGCAGCCGCTGCCGGCGCACAAATCCAGCACCCGGGCCCCCTCTCCGGCCTCCCGGGTTTTCAGGATGCCCCGCTCGGCCAGCACCTCGGTGTCCATCCGGGGAATCAGCACATCGGGAGAGATGTCCAGGGACAGGCCGTAGAACTCCCACTCCCCGATGATATAGGCCACTGGCTCCCCCTCCAGACGGCGGCGGACCAGATCCTCCACCCGCCGCTCCAGCTGGGTGGAGGCATACAGGGACATATCCCGGTACAGCTGCTCCTTGGTCTTGTCCGCGGCGTAGCACAGAATCTCCCGGGCCTCCAGCTGGGCACCCTCCACCCCCGCCTTCCGCAGCCGGGCGCGGGTATCTAAAAACAGGTTGTTGTAGGTGGTTGCCATGGAATCACCCTCTTGTTGTATTTGTGGGAAAACGGTCTGTTTCTTTACCAGGCGTCCGCGCCCTTCTCCGCGGGGAGGACCAGCTCCAGGGCCCGGATCCCCACCTCAATCATGGAGTCGTCCGGCTCGAAGGTGGTAAAATTTTGCAGCCACAGCCCGGGGGCGATCAGAACGCGGGTGACGGGGCCGTCGTGGCGGCCCACCCAGCGGTTGAACTCATAGCTCACCCCCACGATCAGGGGCAGCATGGCCAGATGAGCCAAAAACCGCAGAAGGGGGTTGTGGACTGGCCAGATGGCAAAAACCACGGTAGAGGCCAGAATGGACACAAAAATGACCACAAAGAGAAAGCTGGTGCCGCACCGGGGGTGGTGCCGGGGCTGGCGGCGCACGTTCTCCACCGTAAGGGGCAGGCCGGCCTCATAG
This sequence comes from Lawsonibacter sp., assembly GCA_022791995.1. Classification (GTDB taxonomy): domain Bacteria; phylum Bacillota; class Clostridia; order Oscillospirales; family Oscillospiraceae; genus Lawsonibacter. The sequence continues at coordinate 9,737 of JAAWAD010000092.1, read as the reverse complement.
CAGAAGATGGTCTTGTGCTCCGCCCCATGGTAGGAGAAGACCCGGCGCATCTCCTTCATCCGGGAGCAGAGGGCCAGGTAGCCCACAAAAATGACAATTTTCAACAGGCTTTCCGCAAGATTCCGGGCCAGCATCGAGTCGGTGACCCAGGTGATCGCGGTGCCCAGCAGGGTGGGCAGAAGGAAAAACAGCCCAATGGACATGCCCACCCCCAGCAGCACCGCCAGGGTGGTAATCAGGGCGGTGAATTTCTCGCTGCCCAGCCTCTCGTTCAGCCACGCCTCCAGCCTGGATGGCTCCTCGCCGGCCTCCCCCTCCTCCTCGGGGTAGAACTCCGCCGAGTACATCAGGGCGGTGACGCCACTGTACATGGAGCCGCCGAAGTTGACCACCCCCCGGATGAGGGGCCAGCCCAGGACGGGAAACCGGTCCTTGATAAACCGCAGCTCCTTCTCCTGAATTTCCAGTTCGCCGTCCGGCCGGCGGACCACCACGGCCTGCTTTTTGGGGCCGCGCATCATAATGCCTTCAATCAGTGCCTGGCCGCCGCACATGGTCTTAAAGCCTTTGCCGCCGCAGCCGTTGGGATTCTGTGCCTGTTTTTCTTCCATGGGTTCGGGTTCTCCTTTAATTTTACCAAATCAGGGGGGAAATCGCAAGTCAGCTCTCCACCGGCAGACGGATGGTGACCACGCAGCCCCCGCCCTCGGCGTTGCCCACGTCCAGCCGGCCCTCGTGGCGGGTGATGATCTCCTCGCACACCGCCAGCCCGATGCCGGAGCCCCGGGCCTTGGAGCTGCCCTTGTAGAATTTATTTTTGATGAAGGGCAGCTCCTCCACCGGCACGCCGGGGCCGTAGTCCCGGATCTGAATCACCGCATCCAGAATCTCCTGCCGGAGGGACACGTCGATGCGTTTGCCGGAGCCGCCGTGCTTGGCGGCGTTGTCCAGCAGGTTGCAGAACACCTGGCGCAGCCGCTCCGGGTCGCCGGAGATGGGGATCAACTCCTCCTCGCAGTCCTGGTAGTTCAGCTCAATGCCCTCCTTGCGGAAGAACTCCTTATAGGTGTACACCGCGTCCTCCAGCTCCGCCTTCAGGTCCATGGGCTCCACCGACAGGGTGAACCGGCCGTCGGCCATGCGGGAGAACTCCAGTAGCTCCTCCACCATGTTGCCCAGGCGGCGGGCCTCGGAGACGATGATCTCCATTCCCTTCCGCACGTCCCGGGGGTCCCGCAGCTCTCCGCTCTGGATGGTCTCCGCCCAGCCGGTGATGGCGGTGAGGGGGGTGCGCAGTTCGTGGGAGACGGAGGAGATAAACTCGTTCTGGGTCTTCTCCGACTGGCGAATCTTCAGGGACATGTCGTTGATGGTGTCGGTGAGCACCCCGATCTCGTCGTCGAACTTCTTTTCAATCTGGATGCCGTAGCTGCCGTCGGCAATCAGGCGGGCGGTCTCGGTGATGCCGGCCAGTGGCTCTACAATAGAGCGGATAAAGTACAGGTTGGACAGGTACACCATGGCGAAGATAATGACCCCGATGGTGGTGATGACCACCATGGTAAAGGCAAACTGCCGGTCAATCCCCGACAGAGAGGTGACATACCGGATCACCCCCACCAGCTCCCCCCGGTAGACCACCGGGCTGGAGGCGGCGGCAATCCGCTCTCCAGTGAAGGGGTCCCGCCCTCTCCAGGGGGTGGTGGTTCGGTTCTCCAGGGCGCTTTGGATATCCGGGGTCTCGGGAGTGCTGCCCGCCGTGAGGTCGTTGCCCGAAAAGGTCACCGCCCCGGTGACGTCCAAAAATTGCAGCTCCAGCTGGTTTTTCTCCGCATAGCTGTTGATGGTCTGCTGGGCGGCGGCCCGGTACTCCAGCTGGGTGTAGTTCCGAAAACTGTTGGCCATGTTGCTGGCTTTTTTGTACAGGTCGTCCTCCGTGCTGGTGTAGTAGTAACTCCACAGGGCGGCGGCGAAGGAGCCCACAGCCAGCACCAGAATCAGCAGCACCACGCTGATGCTGTTCAGCAGCCAGCGCTTGCGGATGCCCCGCAGCTTTCCCTTGTCAGTCACGTTGGTCTTTCTTGCCATGGTTCTCCCTCCTTTCCGTTTACAAAATAAACGGTCCGCCTCTCAGCCGCCCCACTTGTACCCATAGCCCCAGACGGTGTTGATATACACCGGCTTCTGGGCGTTGTCCTCAATTTTGATCCGCAGGCGGCGGATGTTCACGTCCACGATTTTCAGCTCGCCGAAGTAGTCCTTTCCCCACACGGTATCCAGAATCTCCTCCCGGGACAGGGCCTTCCCCGGGTTCTCCATAAACAGCTTGACAATGGAGTACTCCACCTGGGTCAGCTTGACCCGTTGGCCGTTTTTCTCCAGGGTTCGGTTCCGGGTGTTCAGCAGGAAGGGGGGGGCGCTGATTTCGTCCGCGGCGGGGGCCTCCGTATCGCCGCCGGCCCGGCGGAACAGGGCGTCCACCCGGGCGGTGAGCTCGGCGGGTGAGAAGGGCTTGGTCACATAGTCGTCCGCCCCGGTCATCAGACCGGTGACCTTGTCCATCTCCTGGGCCCGGGCGGTGAGCATGATGACGCCCAGCCTGTTATCCATGGCCCGCATCCGGCGGCACACCTCAAAGCCGTCGATGCCGGGGAGCATGATGTCCAGCAGGGCCACCTTGATCTCCGGGTCGGCCTTCAGGGCGGCCAGGGCGTCCTCTCCGGTCTCCGCCTCGATGGTCTCATACCCTGCGCGGCGCAGGTTGATGACCACAAAGCTGCGGATATTCTCTTCATCCTCCAATACCAGGATTTTTTTCACAAGCCTCGTCCTCCCATAGCCGCCGGGGCGGCCCACATCCCATTACTCGTAATACCACCCCGTCTGGATGGTCTTGAAGCGGTCCCGCAGGCTGGTCTCGTCCAGGCCGCAGCTCCAGCTGCATGTGTAGAAGCGGGCGGCGTAGATGGCCGACTCCTCCTCCCGCAGCACAAAGTAGCCTCCCCGGGCCAGGGCGGCGGCCCGGTTGTTCCCTGTCAGCCGGTAGATGCTGAGGAAGGGCTGGGGGGACTCGTCCGGTCCCAGCCACAGGGAGAAGATGACCTCCCGCTGTCCGCTGACCTGGTCGTTGCGGGAGATGGTGATCTTGTCCCGCCAGTCCTCGGGCAGCTCCAGGTACCAGCCGTCGGACTGGTTGTGGTAGGTGGTCATCACCTGCGTGCGTCCGCCGTCCGCGTCATACTGGTTCCAGTCAATCAGCCAGAAGTTGGCCGCCGGCGCGTCCCCAAAGGAGGGCAGGGCGGTGGGAGAGGGGACCTCCAGCACATAGTCCTCGTTGATGTCGGTGGGGGCGGCGTCGGTGTAGCCCTGAAGCAGCTCCCGGCTCACCCCGGTCTCCCGGTCCAGCGACAGGTTGACCAGCTGCTTTTCCGTTTTGCCCTCCACCTGCTGATAGGCTGTCACGTCGATAACCCGGCTACCCCCATCCAGGGTGCCGGTGATATACAGGGCCGGGGGGTAGAGCTCTCCCTTCAGGCAGTTGGAGCGGAGCCGGTTCAAGGAGACAATGCCCGAGGACAGCCCCACGCTGCCCAGGCTGTCAAAGGAACCCTCCCGCCAGCCATAGACCTCCACCAGACCGCCCAAACCGCTGGAGTCGATGCGGGCCACGGCGATCTCGGTGCGGGTATCCTGGTCAAAGTCCAGCAGGCAGTAGCCGCCGGAAACGTTGGAGCCATCTGTGACCATACTGCAGCTGGTCAGAAGCATCTGGGTGGCCAGCAGAGTGCTGCGGTCGGCGCTTCCTGTCACCGTCACCTTCTGCACCCCGTCCAGCTCGTCCAGGGTGTAAGCCCCCAGCTGATACACGCCGGTGCTGATCTGCCAGCAGACCACCAGCTCCCGGCTGCCCGAGCCGTTCAAATCCACATAGTCCACCGAGTAAATGGCCGCGCCGTCCCCCTCCACCAGACCGGTGACGGCGTAATCCTCTCCCACCTGAGAGAAGATGTAGATCTTCAGCGGACGCTCAATGCCGGGGACCTTGAAAAAGGTGACGGCACTCTCCCGCAGGCCATCCCCGTCCAGGTCCTGGAGCTGGATGGTGGCGGTGTTGTCCCCGGAGACGATGGAGGCCGCGTCGGGGGTGGTCTGAAACTCCGCCTCCAAGCCGGAACGCACCTCGCTGATAGCCGCCTTAAGCTGGGCGTAATCCGGGGGCGCCTCCGGCGGCTTATACAGGTCGGCGGGGGGGCGGAACAGACAGCCGGTCAGCAGCAGAAGCAGCGCCCCGGGAAGCAGCAGCCTGCATAATTTTTTCATGTTGGCCCCTCACCTCCCCGAAATGCACCGCAGAATCCTTCTTATAAGAAGCCTGTTTATCATCATAGCACAAATCTTCCGAAATGCCTACCTCTTTTTCAAAAAAGTTTCGCCCCCCTCAAAAAGAAAAGAGGGGGGCGATGCTTGTTGAAAAAGCACAGCGAACCGGGGAGCGGCAAAAGCCCCCTTAGGCAAAGGGGGTGCCAGAGCGAAGCAAAGGCGGGGGACAGGGCCGCCCTCTTGGGCGGCCCCTGCACAAATGTCTGTAACATGGAAAGTTCTTTCGGTTCCCTTCTTTCAAGAAAGGAACGCCTAGCTGGCTAGGCCAAGCCCTGTCCCGCGGCGCAGAACGTTCAGTTGGCCTGGGGCAGGGTGACGATGGCCTTGAACAGGTCGCCGTCCACCACCAGGTCAAACTGGCCGCCCTGAAGCTCAGTAAGGCTGCGGGCAATGGACAGGCCCAGGCCGGAGCCCTCGGTGGTGCGGGACTCCTCTCCCCGGACAAAGCGCTCCATCAGCCGTTCCGGCGGGACATTCAGCGGTTCCCGGGAGATATTTTTCACCGACAGGAGCACCTGCCCCTTGCCCCGGGTCAGATCCAGGTAGATCCGGGTGCTCTCCAGGGCGTACTTGGCGCAGTTGGACAGCAGGTTGTCGATAACCCGCCACAGGTGGCGGCCGTCGGCATACACCCAGGTCTCCCCCTCGGGCAGGGTGATGACAGGGGTCAGCTTCCGGGCCTCCAGCTTCTCGGTCCACTCCCCCAGGGCCTGGTCCATCAGCTGGGACATGCCGATCTTCTCCCGGCTGACGCTGAGCACCCCTGTGGAGGCCTTGGAGGCCTCCACCAGGTCCTCGGTGAGCTTTTTCAGCCGCTGGGACTTCCGGTCCAGAACCTCAATATACTCCAGGGCCGTGGGGTCGTCCTGGCGGGTGGTCTTCAGTAAGCTGACATAGTTGATGATTGAGGTCAGCGGGGTTTTCAAATCGTGGGACACGTTGGTGATGAGCTCGGCCTTGAACCGCTCGCTGCGCATCTTCTCGTCCACCGCCCCGGCCAGACCGATGGAGATGTTGTTCAGGTCCTCGGCGTGGCACCGCAGGTCGTAGGGCATGTGCCGGGTGTCGATCTGGAGATCCAGGTCCCCGGCGGCAATGGCCCGGCTGCCCTGGCGCAGCCTTTGGAAGCCCATGGCCCACCAGCACAGGAGCAGCAGCAGGGCGGCATGGAGGGCAAACCAGACCAGCCCTGCCGCCGTGCTGTAGGGGAGGTTCAGCAGAAAGAAAAAGTTGGCGCAGAAGTAGACACCATAGGCCACCAGGACCCGCCACAGGAAGGGGAAGGCGCGCACCAGCTCCCGGCCGAACTGAATCCCCTTGTGGATGGCCTTGGCCATCCACTGGACCACCCTGCTGCACAGGGTGGTCCGCGCCAGATTTCCAGCCTTCAGACGGACGGTCAAGGTTCGCAGCGTCAGCGCGGCGCACAGCGCAGCCAGCGTCAGCAGCAGAGAGCCGCCATTGAGCAGCCAGTCATATTCGCTGCCAAAGGCCCAGGTATCCAGACTGCGCCAGTACATCTGTCCGCACAGCTCCCAGGCCCCAGCGAAGGCCCCGATGCCGCCGGCGAGCATAAGAATACAGTACACGTCAAACCAGATGCGTTCCTGCCAGGAAAGGACGGTTTTTTCCACCCCCTCCCGGCAGCCGGCAGTCCACAGCAGAAGGCACAGACACCCCAGCGCCAGCCCCAGCAGAAGAAGGCTGTTGGACAGCCGGTTCGGGAATTCGTCCCGCCCGACCTGCCACAGGGCGTACAGGTTGGCAAACTCGTCTTGCTTCCCCCCTGTACTGTCGGGAACCGCCGGCACGCCGCACTCAATCACCAGAACCTGGGGCAGCTCTGTCTGGGCCGCCCCGTCAAAGGCCTCCTCCCCCTCCAGCTCCTGGGGGACGGCCTCCGGCTGAAACTGGTCCAGAATATTCCGCAGCTCCTCCATGCTCTGCACGGCGTACCGCTGGCCGGACAGGAAGACAGCGTAGTAGACCGTGTCCACCAGCCGCTCCAGAGACTCCCCCTCCGACAGGTTGGAGATGCCGGCCTCCGCCCCGTCGGTCAGACGGACACGGTAGCGGAAATTGGTGACCGAGGGGGCCAGTCTGGCTCTGGCCGCCTCCAGGCGCTGCTCCAGCTGCTGCCGCTCGATATAGGTCAGCCCGTCCTCCTCCGGCTTGGCCTGCATATCCGCGCAGAAGGCGGCCACATCGGACTCCCATTTCCAGATCAGGCTCTGGAAATACCCCGTCTCCTGCCAGCTGCCCGTCCCCACATAGGGCAGGCAGGCTATGGCCGCCATCCCCTCCCGGGCCCCGGAGAAGGTCAGCGCCAGAAACAGAAGCACGGCGGTCCACTTCACCAGGGGATTCCCCTGCACCTTCTTCACCTCAGCCGCCTCCCTTCTCCATCTTGTACCCCAGGCCCCAGACCACCTTGAGATACCGGGGCTCAGCGGGGTTGATCTCGATCTTCTCCCGCAGGTGGCGGATGTGGACGGCCACGGTGTTCTCCGAGCCGTAGGCCGGGTCGTTCCACACCTGCTCATAGATCTGGGCGGAGGAGAACACCTGCCCCGGGTGGGACATGAGCAGCTTCAGGATGTTGTATTCAATGGGGGTGAGGGACACCGGCTCCCCGTCGGAAGTGACCTGCTTGGCCCCATCGTCCAGAACAATGGGGCCCACCGTAAGCAGACCGGGACCCTTGTCCGCCCCGCCCAGGCTGGTGTACCGGCGCAGCTGGGACTTCACCCGGGCAATGACCTCCAGGGGGTTGAAGGGCTTGGTCACATAGTCGTCCGCCCCGATGTTCAGCCCCAGGATCTTGTCGGTGTCCTCGCTCTTGGCGGTGAGGAGGATAATGGGCACATTGCTCTCCTCCCGCAGTCTGGCGGTGGCCCGGATACCGTCCAGCTCCGGCATCATGATGTCCATCAGAATCAGGTGGACCTCCTGGCGCTCCACCGCCTGGATGGCCTCCTTGCCGTTGTAGGCCTTGATGGTCTGGTAGCCCTCGCTGGTCAGATAGATGTCCAGGGCCGAGACAATGTCCCGGTCATCGTCGCAGATTAAAATGTTGTACATACTCCCATCTCCCCGTTTCTTCTCTTTGTATCCATAGCATAACACAGTCTTTTTAAGTTGCAACAATGAAAATCTTAAGAATCTTTAAACTTTCTCCCACATCCCTTTTGTATTCCTCCGGGAAAAATCCCCCTCATTTTCGTCGGTTGACAAAACAAGGGGGGGACATTATAATAACAGATGAAGGGCGCTGTTACGACGGTCGGCCCAGAAGTCAGCTAATAAACGCTAGCCGTTCGGGTTGGGACCGAGCGGCTAGCACGCTTTTGGGGCCGTGAGGAGGAACAGCCAAAGGACAAGGCTCCAGCTCACGATTCGGCACAGAAATTTCTTCCTATGCCATGATCCCATAAGCACCACCTCCCCCGTGGAAATTTGCCAGGGGTCGTAACGGTGGGCCAACCGCCTTTTATGTAACAGCGCCAGTTTGATTCTACCACAGCACGCCGCTTTTTGTCAATTTCTGCCGCCCGCGAGGGCGGCTTTTTGCGTCTTTGAGGCAGGGATAGTCTTCGCCAAAAAAACAGTTGTCAGATGGCTGATTTTAAGGTATAATAACCAACAGCGTATAACCGGGCCCTCCCGCCCGCGGGAAGCCACATTTGAAACAAACATAAGGAGTGGAACAAGACAATGAGCTATTCTGTGCAAAACATCCGAAACGTCTGCCTGCTGGGACATGGAGGGAGCGGAAAAACTGCCCTGGCCGAGAGCCTTCTGTATATCACCAAGGCCATTGACCGCATGGGAAAGGCCACAGACGGCAACACCGTGTGCGACTATGACCCGGAGGAGATCAAGCGCCAGATCTCCATTTCCCTGGCCGTGGCCCCGGTGGAGTACAAGGGCTGCAAGCTCAACGTGCTGGACACCCCGGGGGGCTTTGACTTCTCCGGCGAGGTGATGGAGGCCCTGCGGGCGGCTGACGCGGCCATCATTGTCTGCTCCGCCAAGGACGGTCTGTCCGTGGGCCTGGAGAAGGCGTGGAAATATCTGGAGGAGCGGAACATGCCCCGTTTCCTCTACATCTCCAAAACGGACGAGGAGAACTCGGACTACAACGCCACCTTCGAGGCTCTGCGGGCCAAGTACGGCAACAAGATTGCCCCGGTTGTGGTCCCCATCTGGGACGACAACAAAAAGGTCACCGGCATCATCGACGTGCTGAACAAGCGGGCCTATGAGATGCAGAAGGGCAAGCGGGTGGAAATCGAGATCCCCGCCGGCAAGGAGGAGGTCATTACCGAGTTCCACGACGCGCTGAAGGAATCCGTGGCCGAAACCAGCGAGGAGCTGATGGAGCGCTTCTTCGACGGGGACGACTTCACCTATGCCGAGATGATCCAGGGCCTGCGCCAGGGCGTGCGGGACCTGTCCCTGTTCCCCGTGCTGTGCGGCTCGGCCATCAACCTTCTGGGCTCGCTGATGCTGATGGATTATATCGTGGACCTGCTGCCCAACCCCTCCGAGGGCAACTACCACAAGGCCACAAAGCAGGACGGCGAAACCGAGGAGTTCGTGGTCTCCCCCGGCGGCGTGCCCACCGCCTTCGTGTTCAAAACCGTGTCTGACCAGTACGGCAAGTATTCCTATATCAAGGTCCTGTCCGGGGTCATTACCTCCGATCTGACCCTGGTCAACTCCCGCACCGGCTCCAGCGAGAAGCTGGGCCGCCTGTATGTGATGCGGGGCAAGAAGGCCGAGGAGGTCAAGGAGCTGGGTTGCGGCGACATCGGCGCCATCGGCAAAATGGACAAGGTGAAGACGGGAGACACCCTGTGCGACCAGCGCAAGGTGGTCTCGCTGAAACAGATTCCCTTCGCCGAGCCCTGCTACTCCGTGGCCATCGCCCCCAAGACCCGGGGACAGGAGGACAAGGTGGCCCAGGGACTGAACCGCCTGAACGAGGAGGACCCCTCCTTCTATGTGGTGAACAACGCCGAGACCCACCAGATGGTCCTGTACGCCGCCGGCGACATCCAGGTGGATGTGCTGGTTGCCAAACTGAAAAACCGCTTCAACGTGGAGGCCGAGCTGAAGGAGGCCCGGGTACCCTACCGGGAGAAGATCCGCAAGACCGTGCAGAAGCAGGGCCGGCACAAGAAGCAGACCGGCGGCTCCGGCCAGTTCGGCGACGTGTGGATCCGCTTCGAGCCCAACCTGGAGGAGGAGGAGATGGTCTTCGCCGAGGAGGTCTTCGGCGGCTCCGTGCCCAAGAACTTCTTCCCCGCGGTGGAGAAGGGCCTGCGGGAGGCCTGCGTCCACGGACCTCTGGC
>JAAWAD010000009.1 GCA_022791995.1 Lawsonibacter sp. | reverse complement strand
CTGGGCCCCAAGGGCCTGATGCCCTCCCCCAAGGCCGGCACCGTCACCATGGACGTGACCAAGGCCGTCAACGAGATCAAGGCCGGTAAAGTGGAGTACCGCCTGGATAAGACCAACATCATTCACTGCCCCATCGGCAAGGTCTCCTTCGGCCCCGAGAAGCTGGCGGAGAACTTCAACGCCCTGATGAGCGCCATCATCAAGGCCAAGCCCGCCGCCGCCAAGGGTCAGTATATCAAGAGCTGCACCGTGGCCGCCACTATGGGCCCCGGCATCAAGGTCAACGGCGCCAAGCTGGCGTAACGCTCCTCACACATACTGAAAAATCCCCCCGACCTGCGTCGGGGGGATTTTTGGCCGTTTACAGGACGGCTTTGATGCGTTCCACAGCCTCCCGGGTTGCCTCCGCGCCGCCAAAGGCGGTCAGGCGCAGATAGCCCTCGCCGCTGGGGCCGAAGCCCGCCCCGGGGGTGGCTGCCACATTGGCCCGATCCAGCAGCAGATCGAAGAAGTCCCAGGAGCCCATCCCCTTGGGGGTCTTCAACCAGATATAGGGGGCGTTCACCCCGCCAAAGCACTCCAGCCCAACGGCAGACAGTCCCGCCCGGATGACTTGGGCGTTGTTCTGGTAATAGGCGATGGACTCCATGATCTGGGCCCGGCCCTCCGGGGTATAGATCGCGGCAGCTCCCCGCTGGACCACATAGGGCACCCCGTTGAACTTGGTGGTCTGGCGGCGGTTCCACAGGCTGTTTAGCCTGGCCCCATCCCGCTCCAGCTCCCGAGGGACCACTGTATAGGCGCAGCGGTTGCCGGTGAAGCCGGCGGTCTTGGAGAAGGAGCGGAACTCAATGGCACAGGTGCGGGCCCCTTCAATCTCGAAAATGGTGTGGGGGATATCCTCTTGGGTAATGAACGCCTCATAGGCGGAGTCATAGAGGATCACCGCCCCCGTGGCGTTGGCATAGTCCACCCAGGCCTCCAGCTGCTCTCGTGTAGCCATAGCCCCGGTGGGGTTGTTGGGAAAGCAGAGGTAGATCAGGTCCGGCTGCTCCTTGGGAATTTCAGGGGAAAAGCCGTTGGACTCCACACAGGGCATATAGACCAAACGGCTCCAGCGGCCCAGGGACTCCTGAAAATCCCCGGCCCGGCCGGCCATAGCGTTGGTATCTACATAGACGGGGTACACCGGGTCACACACGGCAACCACGTTGTCCGCCCCGAAGATGTCCCCGATGTTGCCGCAGTCGCTCTTGGCTCCGTCGGAGACGAAAATCTCCTCCGGCAGGATGTCCACCCCCCGGGCTGCATAATCAAATTGCGCTATGGCCTCCCGGAGGAAGGGGTAGCCCTGCTCCGGGCCGTAGCCGTGAAAGCCCTCGAAGGTCCCCATCTCCTCCACGGCGGCGTGCATCGCCTGAATGACCGCAGGGGCCAGAGGACGGGTCACATCCCCGATGGACAGCTTGATAATCTTCGCCTCCGGGTGGGCGGCAGAGTAGGCGGAAATGCGCCGGGCCACTTCGGAAAACAGATAGCTCCCCGGCAGCTTCAAATAGTTTTGGTTGACCTTCACCATACAAAATTCCTCCTTACAGACCCAGCTTCATGGACACCACATTGTCCACAATAGCCAGGGCGTTGTCCAGCATCATCAGGTCCTTGCCGCCGCCCATGGCGGAGTCGGGCTTGCCGCCGCCGGAGCCGCCGGCCATAGCGGACACCTGCTTCACCAAATCGCCGGCCTTGATCCCCAGGGCAACAGCCTCTTTCCCGCAGGCAGCCAGGAAGGTAATCTTCTCCCCATTGACGCAGGCCAGCACGGCGGCGATATTGGGGGCCTTATCCCGGAGCAGGTCGCCCATCTGACGCAGGCGGGCGCCGTCAGCCTCGGGCACTGTGGCGGTGAGGACCCGGACAGCCCCCACGGTCCGGGTGCTGAACAGCAGGTTCTCCGTCTCTCCGGCGGCCTGACGGGCCCGAAGCTTCTCAATGTGCTGGCGCAGCTGCTTCATCTCCTGCATAGCGGCCTCCGCCTTCTCCCGCAGCTCGCCGGGCTTGGCCTTCAGGGCGGCGGCGGCCTGGAAGAGCAGCTCCTGGTTCCGGTTCATCACCTCCAGGGAGGCCTTGCCGGTGGTGGCCTCAATGCGGCGCACGCCGGAGGCCACGGAGAACTCGCTGCTGATGTGGAAAACGCCCACCTTGGCGGTGTTGTCCAGGTGTGTGCCGCCGCAGAACTCCACGGAGTAGCCCCGGCCCATGTCCACCACCCGGACGGTGTCCCCGTACTTCTCCCCGAACAGGGCGATGGCTCCCTTCTTCTTGGCCTCCTCAATGGGCAGCTCCTCGGTCACAACGTCGTAGCCCTCCAGCACCGCCTCGTTGACCATGGCGCTGACCTGTGCCAGCTCCTGGGCGGTCATGGCGGAGAAGTGGGTGAAGTCGAAGCGCAGCCGGTCGGGCTCCACCAGGGAGCCGGCCTGATGGACATGCTCTCCCAGTACAGTGCGCAGGGCCTTATCCAGCAGGTGAGTGGCAGAGTGGGCCCGCATGATGGCCTGGCGGCGGGGAATGTCGATGGCGGCAGTGACCACGTCGCCCAGCTTCAGCACGCCCTCGGTCACCTTTCCGTAGTGCATATACTTGCCGCCCTTATTCTTCTGCACATCCGCCACCTGGAAGGTCACGCCGTCCCCGGTGAGCACGCCCCGGTCGGCAGTCTGGCCGCCCATTTCCGCATAGAAGGGGGTGCGATCCAGCACCACAATGGCCTCCACGCCGGGCATCAGCTCCTCGGCCTGCTCCCCCTCCACCACCAGGGCGGTGACTCTGGCGTCGTCAATGGCGTTGTGCTCGTAGCCCACAAACTGAGATGCGGGGACGTCCTTGCCGAACTCAATGCCGGCCCAGCCCAGATCGCCCAGCGCCTCCCGGGCCTTCCGGGCCCGCTGGCGCTGCTCCTCCATCAGGGCGTGGAAGGCCTCCAGATCCAGGGACATCCCCTGCTCCTCCACCATCTCCTGGGTCAGGTCCACGGGATAGCCATAGGTATCGTACAGCTTAAAGGCGTCCGCCCCGGAGAAGGTCTTCTCCCCCTTCTCCTGGTGGCCCCGGAGCATGTCTCCGAAAATCTTCAGACCGCCGTCGATGGTCTTGGCAAAGTTCTCCTCCTCCACCCGGATGATCTTGGTGATGGAGTCCTGACGCTCCCGCAGCTCAGGGTAATGGCCCTCGTTCTCGTGGATGACGGTGTCGCACACCTCATAGAGAAAAGGGTGGTTCACCCCCAGCAGCTTGCCGTGGCGGGCGGCCCGGCGCAGCAGCCGGCGCAGGACGTAGCCCCGGCCCTCGTTGGAGGGGAGAACCCCGTCGCAGATCATAAAGGCGGCGGAGCGGATGTGGTCGGTGATGACCCGGAGGGACACGTCCTTTGCGTGGCTCTGTCCATAGTGGGCCCCGGTGATCTCCGACACCTTGCGGGTGATGTTCATCACCGTGTCCACGTCGAAGAGGGAGGCCACGCCCTGGCACACGCAGGCCAGTCGCTCCAGGCCCATGCCGGTGTCGATGTTTTTCTGCTTCAGCTCCTCATAGTGGCCCGCCCCGTCGTTGTCAAACTGGGAGAAGACCACATTCCAGACCTCAATATACCGGTCGCAGTCGCAGCCCACGGTGCAGCCCGGCTTACCGCAGCCCCACTGCTCCCCCCGGTCATAGTAGATCTCAGAGCAGGGGCCACAGGGGCCGGAGCCGTGCTCCCAGAAGTTGTCCGCCTTGCCAAACTTGAAGATACGCTCGGTGGTAATGCCGATGACCTCGTGCCAGATGCGGAAGGCCTCGTCGTCGGCGGGAGTCGTCTCATTCCCGGCGAAGACAGAGGGGTACAGCCGGTCCGGGTCCAGGCCCACCCACTCCGGGCTGGTCAGGAATTCCCAGGCGTAGGGAATGGCCTCCTTCTTGAAGTAGTCGCCGAAGGAAAAGTTGCCCAGCATTTCAAAGTATGTGCCGTGGCGGGCAGTCTTGCCGATATTCTCAATGTCCCCGGTGCGGATGCACTTCTGACAGGTACACACCCGGCGGCGGGGGGGCTCCTCCTCCCCGG
>JAAWAD010000091.1 GCA_022791995.1 Lawsonibacter sp. | reverse complement strand
GGGGATGGCGTACTCCCCGTCGGGGGCAAAGGAGACCACCGTCTCGAACATGCTCCGCTCGCCGTCCTGGATATACTGGCCCATGGAGTGCAGGTCGGCGGTGAACTCCACGCTGGCGGGGAACAGGCCCTTGCCATCCTTGCCCTCGCTCTCGCCATAGAGCTGCTTCCACCACTCGGCGAAGAAGCGGAACCGGGGCTCGTACCCGGCCAGCACCTCAATGTGCTTGCCCCCCTGGTATAAGGCATGGCGGGCGGCGGCGTACTGCCAGGCGGGGTTGTCCAGACCGGGAGCGGCCAGCTCCTCCATGGCCTGGCGGGCGCCGTCCATCAAGGCCTGGATGTCCACCCCGGACACGGCGATGGGCAGCAGACCCACGGCGGTGAGAACGGAGAACCGGCCGCCCACATCGTCGGGCACCACGAATTCCTCATAGCCTTCCGCGTCGGCCAGCCCCTTCAGAGCCCCACGGGCCTTGTCGGTGGTGGCGTAAATGCGCTCCCGGGCCCCCTCCTTGCCGTACTTCTCCTCCAGCAGCTTCTTGAAAATGCGGAAGCCGACGGCGGGCTCGGTGGTGGTGCCCGACTTGGAGATGACGTTCACCGAGAAATCCCGGTCGCCAATAAGGTCGATCAGCTCCAGCAGCGCGTCGGTGGACAGACCGTTGCCCGTGAAGAAGATGTCGGGGGTATCCTTTTTCTTCAGATTGTAGTTCTGGGACTGGATCAGCTCAATCACCGCCCGGGCCCCCAGGTAGGAGCCGCCGATGCCGATGACCACCAGCACCTGGGACTGCTGCTGGATCTTCTTGGCCGCGGCCTGGATGCGGGTAAACTCCTCCTTGTCATAGTCCCGGGGGAGCGCAACCCAGCCCGTGAAATCCCCGCCAGGCCCCTCGTGGTTGGCAATCATGGCGGCGGCCTTGCTCAGCCGCGCCTCCCGGCTGGTGAGATAGTCCTGGGGAAGAAAGGCGGACAGCTTGGACAGATCAAGTTTTAACATGTAGCATTCCTCCTGTGTGTGAATGAACCTCGCCACCTGTATTATACCACAGCCACGTGCGTTTTTCACCCTAAATTTTGGGCTGCCGCTAAATTTTATGGAAGTCCCAATCCTTTTCCGAGTTCCCGCCCCCGCAATCACAAGAGTTTTTTCGTCTGAAGGAACACAAGAGTGAATTGGAAATCATGGAAAAGTTTTCCCCCAAAATTGCGGAAAAGGTCTTGACAAACTCCGGCTGTGCCAGTATAATATGCATGTTGTCTGGACGATTAGCTCAGCTGGTAGAGCATCCGCTTGACGTGCGGGAGGTCACAGGTTCAAGTCCTGTATCGTCCACCAGATAAACCCCTAGAGCCGCAAGGCTTTGGGGGTTTTCTCATGCCCGGAAATGAGAATTTTCCCTTTAAGGACAAAGAGAATACATACTATTCAGCCGGGGCAGCGTCCCGGCTGGGTGGTCTTTTCCAGCAGGAAACAGACGAGTGGGCTGTATCTTAGGGCTTACCCCCGCGCCAGCCCAGGCAGACCGGCGCAGGTCAGTCCAAGCGCCTCATAAGCCAGGCCAGGTTGGAACCCCTTCGGAACGTCAGCGAACGCCGCACTCCTATACCTTCCTGCCGGAGTGTATTCGTGCGCCCTAGTATAATTACATCTTTTTCTTGCTTTATGCAACTACCTCTTGACTTTTCTTAGCTGGACTGCGAGATGAAGATCAGCCTTTACAAGATTTTGCACAGCACAAAAAGCTCGTGATATCTTGGAAAGTATAGGTTATACTCATGGTCAAAGGGGTGTTGGCCCTGAAAATTTTCCCGATGGAGGGGATTTTTATGCGATTTATAGAGAATAAAAAACTTGCCACCCGGATTGGAGTTATTACAACGGCTATCACTCTAATCGGGATGACGCTGCTTTGGCTGGTGGTATCCACTAACGCCGCTTCCATGGTGAAAAACGATATTACCAACCAGATGACCGACGCTGTGGAGTCCAGAGCGGCTATCATTAACGAATATGTGCTTTCCGCGGAGGAATATATGACCGCCTTTGCCTTGGGCAGCGAGGTTCGGGATCTGCTTCTAAATCCGAAATGACCTGGAACTGATGGCCCAAGCTCAGAGCTATACAGAGGATTTTGCTGCTGTCAAGGGGGTGTTCGAGGGGCTTTACATTGCCACCCCGGCCACCCATGTCCTGACGCACACCTCCCAGGGCGCTATCGGCATGACCACCCGGTCTGGGGATTCCCTGAAAACCTTTCAGGATACCATCCTCTCCCAGCGGGAGCTGACGAACCTGGGGATTATGAAGTCCCCCGGCACCGGCAGCATGATCTTGTCCATGTACTGCCCCATCTTTGAGGGCCAGCGGTGTATCGGCTATGTGGGGGCCGGCGTCTATGCCAGCCATCTGATGGACTCGCTGCTGAATCTGGACATCAAGGGCCTCCCCAACAGCGAATACGTGTTCCTGAATGTGGATACGGGGGTCTATCTCTATCATGAGGATGACGCGCTTCTGAATACCGAGACCACCGACGCGGGTTACCTGGAGATCATCCAGCGGATTCGGTCGGACGGCGGCACCCAGGCTAATACATATTCCTATCGGGATGAGGACGGGGTCAGGCAACTGGTGGTCTACAAGTATCTGAAGGAGCGCGGCTGGGTCTTTATGGTGCGGGACAACGCCGCAGAGGTCTATGCCGCCGTGACGACCGTGCGCGTTTTGGTGGGCGTACTGTGCGCGGCCATGGCCGCCGCTGTCATCCTGATCACGCTTTTGATGCTGCGTCGGGAGGGCAGGGACTTGATGACGGTAGAGCGTGCCATCAGCTGCCTGGGGGACCTGAACCTCTCCGCCGACCAGGAGCTGGAGCCCTTCTATGGCCGGTCGGATGAGATCGGCATGATCGCCCAGACCACCCACCGGGTCTGCGGCTGCCTGCGCAAGACCATCGACGATGTGGGCCGCATACTGGGTGAGATGGCCAATGGCAATCTCACCGTTGACGTCACGGCGAATGAATCCTATTATATCGGCGACTTCAAGGCCCTGTCCGCCAGCCTGCAATCCATCCACGCCAATCTGGTGCGTATTATCCGGGACATCTCCCAGGTGGCCGGCCAGGTGGATACCAGCGCGGAGCAGGTATCCTCTGGCGCCCAGGCGCTTGCCCAAGGAACAACGGAGCAGGCTGCCTCGGTTGACGGGCTTATGACAAATGTGACTGCCATTACCGAGCAGATCCAGTCCAGCACTGTACGCTGCGGCAGCACCAGTGAGGTGGGCCTGTCCATCGCCCGGAGCATTGCACAGGCCCACAGGGACTCCATCCGGGCCGAGTGCCCGGAGCCGGACACAATTCAGTTTGTGGCGGTCCTCCACGACCGGAAGGGCGGGGCCAGCCGCCAGAGCCCGCCGGGGCTCAGTCCATGGTCACGTTGTAAAGCTCTGCTGCGCGCTGGGTCCCGGAGGCCGAGGTGAGCAGCAGATTGGAGGCCGGCCTCAGCTCGCCGGTGCGAATAAACAGCTTGGCGTCCCGGGCGGCGGCGAGAAACTGCGCCATCGGGACCTCGGTATGGGACTGGGCCTGAAAAAGCTCTGTGACCAGCTGGTAGCAGGCCGGGTTTTTCTCCTTCATCACGTCGAAGACCATGTAGTCCTCAAAAATCAGCTCGTTGACCACCGCCCGCAGCACCTGGGGAAAATCGGGCAGGCCGGCCACAAGGGAGACGTCCACCACATTGGCCCCCGCCGGAATGGGAAAGCCCGCGTCACAGATCACCAGCTTGTCTGTGTGCCGCAGCCGGGTCAGCTCGCACAGGAGCTGCGCGTTTAAAATGCCGGATTTTTTCATAGCGTTCACACCTTTCTGCTGTGCCGGGCGGCCCGGTCACAGGGTAAACAGGACCTTGATGCCCTCCCGCTGCTCCACCAGGCGGAAGCCCTCCTCCCACTGCTCCAGAGGGAGCCGGTGGGTGATGATGGGGCGGACGTCCAGCTTGCCCAGCGCAAGCAGCTTCAGGCAGTTTTTCCAGCCCTGATAGTTGTAGGCAAAGTGCCCCTGAATACGGATGCCCTTGTTCACATAGCGGTCCAGCGAGACCTGGACCGGCCCGGCGTCGTAGCCCACCTTGATGAACTCCCCGCCCTTTTGCAGCAGCGAGAGGGCCAGCTCCAGAATCTGGTTCTGCCCGGCGCAGTCGATCAGGGTTGGCACCATCTCGCCCCGGGTGATCTCGGCCACGCGCTGGACCACGTCCTCCTGGCTGGAGCAGATCACGTCAGTGGCCCCAAATTCCCGGGCAATCTGGAAACGCTGTGCATTGTTTGACCGGTTGACTGCAAGAATGCGGCCGGCCCCCATCAGGGCGGCCATTTTCACGGCCAGCAGCCCGATGGTGCCCAGCCCGAAGATCAGGATGTCCTGCCCGGGGATCAGGCTGCTCTCCTGCACCACGGCCTTATAGGCGTTGCAGATGGGGTCCAGCAGGCTGGCCTCTTCAAAGGACACATTGTCTGGAATCGGATACAGGGAGTGAGGGTTGACCGCCAGCAGGTGGGCCGGGATTTTGACATAGGGGGCAAAGCCGCCGTCCATCCCGGAGCCCAGGCCCACCCGGTGGGTACACATCAGATAGTTGCCCTGGGCGCACATGTCGCAGCGGCCGCACAGGTCCCCGCTGTTGTCCGAGACCACCCGCTGCCCCACCCGAAGACCGGTCACATGCCGGCCCACCGCCGCGATGACGCCGGCAAATTCATGCCCCACCACCACGGGGGCGCGCAGGTTCTCTGAATTTCCCAGGTTTTTCATCCGCAGGTCCGAGCCGCAGATGCCCGCCGCCTTCACCTGAATCAGCACGTCGCCGTCGCCAAGCTCCGGGACGGGCCAGTCCATCAGGGCCAGGCTGCCCGGGCCCTTTGCCGTTTTGACCAGAGCCTTCATCGTCTTTTCCATCCTACAGCCCCCTCATGGTTTCCAGATCCCGCCTGGCCGTCTGGAAGACGCTGCCGGTATTGCCCATGGGGGGCAAGGTATAGAAATTCTCGGTGATGTACCAGCCGTCATAGCCAATCCGGCGCAGGGCGTCGATGCTCTCGGCAAAGCGCCCGTGGCCCTCGCCCAGCTGGCAGAAGCCGCGGATCTCCCGGGTGCAGTCCTTCAGATGCACATGGTCAATCCACTGGGCGCCAAACCGGGCGATCTCCTCCACAGGGTCCCCCTTCAAAAACTTGATGGGGTTCAGGATGTCGTAGCAGAGCCGGATGTTCCCCGGGCCCACATACTCCAGAATCCACTGGATGTGCTCGGCCTGGAGGATGCTCTCGTAGACCAGCCGGACGCCGCAGTCCCGGGCCATCTGGCTGGCCTGGCGGAGCGTCTTTGCCGTACACTCCATGTCATAGCTGTTTACAATCCCTGTTGCTCCATAGGAGGTGACCATCAGGATGGGGATCCCCATAGCCTGGCAGACCTCAAGCCCCTTTTGAATGCTGAGGAGCGCCTTCTGCCCCTCGGCGGAGTCGGGAAGCCGCTGTAACCCTCCCATTGTTTCAATGTCCTGAAGGTGGTAGGACTGTAGGACAACCTGCCAGCGCTTCGCCGCCTCCCGGTAGAGGGCCTGAAGACTGGGGTCGTTGAGGGGGAAGCAGTTGTATGCGCCCCCCAGATCGCTGAGCTGGATGCCGTCAAAGCCGATGCGTCCGGCGCATTCGATGGCCCCCGGGCCGTTCACGGGGAGGGACCACTCGCAGATGCCGCATTTATCCCTCATGCCGGGCCCCCTTCTTCTCCAGCCGGCGGGTGCGCAGCTGCCGCATGGCCAGGGCCACCAGCAGGGCCTCCTCCCCCTCGGCGGCAAATTCGTCCCCCAGGTCGATGTCAAAGTGGAATTTCATCATCGCCTTTTCCTGGTTGACCAGCATCCCCATGCCGTTGAGCACCCGCAGGCCCCGCTGTTCTGCCCGGGCCAGCAGAGCGGTCCGCTCCGGGTTGAAGATCACGTCGGCCACCGCGGCCCGCGCCGGCAGCAAATCCACAAAGGACAGGTCCGTGTAATCCTCCTGGTGCCCGCTCATGCCCATGCTGGTACACTGGACCACCAGCGTGGTCTCGGGGGCGTACTGCGCCATGCGCTCCGGCGTCAGGGTGTCCGCCCGGGCCTGAAGGTCGGGGAAGTACCGCTTCAGGGTCTGGACAATCTGTTCCGCCTTGGACACGGTCCGGTTCAGAACGGTCACGCAGGCGACCCCCCGCTTGCACAGCTCGGCGGCGATGGGGCCGGAGACCGCCCCGGCCCCCAGCATCAGCACCCGCGCCCCTGTCAAAGGAATGCCCGCGTCCTCGATGGCCATGACCATGCCAAGGCCGTCCAGACCGACGCCGATGAGCTTCCCGTCCCGGATCTTCACATGGTTGACGCAGTTGAACTCCCGGCTGAAGGGCTCCACCTCGTCGCACAGGGGGATGACGTCGCTTTTGTGGGGCATGGTGATGTCAAAGCCCCGGACCCCCAGCTGCTTGCAGGACTGGATAAACTGGGGCAGCTCCCCCCGCTTCACCACAACGTTCAGATTCACCGCGTTCAGATTGGCCAGCTCATACATCCGGTTGTGGATGGTGCAGGCGCAGGCGTGGTCCAGCGGGTCGCCGATTTGGAACAGAAGCTGGGTGTCCACATCGTATTTCACACGCATAAGGTCAGACTCCTTTCTATATCAGAACGTCTCCTGGGGACTGCTTCCCAGGAGACGTTCCATCGTTTTCTGGGGATGCCGGCCTCCAGATCAGAACTTCAAGATGCACTTGACAACCTCGTTGCCCCGGTGGATGGCGGTGTCAAAGGCCTGGGCCACGTCCTCAAAGGCAAAGATGTCGGGCCCGATGGCCTTCAGGTCGATGTCCCCCTTTTCAATCAGCTGGATGGCCAGGGGGAAGATGTTGCGGTAGCGGAAGACAGAGCGGATGTCCGCCTCAATTTTCCCCAGCTCGTTGAACTGGTAGGGGACGGGGTCGGCGATGGTCCCCACCTGGACAATCACGCCCCCGCGGCGGACGGCAAAGACATTCTGGGCGGCGGTCTGGGCCCGGCCGGCGGTCTCAAAGACGATGTCGGCCCCCTTGCCGCCGGTCAGCTCCTTCAGCCGTTCGATCATGTCGGTCTCCGCCACATTGATGGCCTCGTCGGCTCCCAGGGACAGCGCCTTGTCCAGACGGTTCTGGAACACGTCGGTGACGATGATCCGCTGGGCGTTCATGGCCTTACAGGCCAGCAGAGTCATCAGGCCGATGCAGCCCATGCCGGTAATCAGGACCACCTTGGAGTTGTCCACCTCGCCCCGGCGGGCGGCGTGCATCCCCACGGCCAGGGGCTCGATCATGGCCCCCTCCAGGGTGGACACGCGGTCCGGGAGCTTGAAGCAGCCCCGGGCCGGATAGGCGAGATAGCGCTTGAATGCGCCGGGATAGGGGGGCGTGGCCATAAACTTCATGTCCTCGCACAGGTTGTAGCGCCCGGTCATGCAGTATTCGCAGCGGCCGCAGCCCAGCCCCGGCTCCAGAACAACCTTGTCGCCCACGGCCACGTTTGTCACCTTGGGGCCGATCTGCATCACCTCGCCGGTACACTCGTGGCCCAGCACATAGGGGTATGTCACCTTGCGGCGGCCGATGCCCCCGAACCGGAAGTAGTGTACGTCAGAGCCGCACACGCCGCAGTACTCCATTTTGACGAGAACCTCGTCCTCTTGAACCTCTGGCATGGCGCAGGGGAACACTTCAAGCTTTCCCTGCTCCACCAGCAGGGCTTCTCTGTTTTCCATACAGACTCCTCCTTGTGGAAAGAACTATACGCCCAGCAGCTTGGGCATCCAGACGACGGCGCCAGGAAGGTAGGTGGTAATCAGCAGAACCAGAATGGCGACGGCGAAGAAGGGGATCAGATCCTTCAGCAGCTTGTCAATGGAGCACCCGGCCAGGCGGGAGGCCACGAACAGGTTGCCGGCCATGGGGGGCGTAATCATGCCGATTTCCATATTCAGCAGCATGATGGCGGCGAAGTGGATGGTCTCCACCCCATAGGCGTTGGCCACCGGAATCAGGATGGGCCCCAGCAGCAGAATGGCGCTGTTGGTCTCCATAAACATGCCCGCCACCAGAAGCATCAGGTTGACCAGCAGCAGGAAAATCACCTTGGAGTCGGTTACGCTGAGCAGGGCATTTGTCACCTGCTGGGGGATGCCGGTCAGGGTAATCATCTTGCCAGTGATGGCGGACAGGGCGATAATCAGGGTGATGCTGGAGGTGGAGACCGCCGAGTCGCTGATAAGCTGGAGCAGTTTCTTCTCCGGCCAGCGCTTCATGAAGACGGGCAGGATGAACCAGCCCACCGCCAGCCCGTAAATCACGGCCACACCGCCCGCCTCTGTGGGGGTGAAGATGCCGCCGTAGATGCCATAGAAGATGATGAAGGGCATCAGAATGGCGAGCAGGGCGTGCTTGGTCTGAATGCCGATGTTTTTAACGTAGGGTACAAGAACAAAGGGCTCTGTGATCTTGGTCTCCTTCCGGCCGCGGCGGAAGTAGTTCACGGCGATGTAGCCCACGGCAATCATCACGCCGGGCACAATCGTAACGGCCCAGACGGCCATCAGATTTTCCCCCGACATCATGGCGAACATGATGCCCGGGATGCTGGGGGGAATCAGAATGCCCAGAAAGCCGGAGGCCGCAATGAGGGCGCCGGAGTAGGGCCGGGAGTAGCCGCGCTTCTCCATCTCGGGAATCATCATGGTGCCGATGGCGGTGCAGGTGGCCAGCGAGGAGCCGGTCAGCGTGCCGAACAGCAGGGAGCAGACCACAGCAGTGGCCCCGGTGGAGCCCCGCAGCCGGCCAATGAAGGAGTCAATCCAGGTCAGCAGGGAGTTGGAGATTCCGGTTACGCCCATGATATCGCCGGCGATGATGAAGGCCGGAATGGCCAGAAAGGTGAAGGAGTTCAGCCCGTTGAAGACCGCCAGACCCGTCACGCCGAAGTTGACCCCGGCCCCCAGCATGGTAATCAGGGTGGCAATGCTCATACTCACCGCCACAGGGATGCGGAACAGCGCCAGCAGAAGGAACAGCCCTAAAAATACAACCAGCCAATGCACTACTTTCCTCCTCCTTTCATGACCTTCATGTCCTTGACAAATACCTCCGCGGATTCAAACAGACCCAGCAGATTGTGGAACGCGCACAGGAACAGTGCCAGCGACACCGCATAGCCCACCCACCACAGGGGCATCATCATCACGGAGGAGGTGTGGTTTTTGCTCTGCAATTCGGCGGCGTACCGGAACATCACAGTGCCGATATAGATGAAAAAGACGGTGGACACCACATTGACCAGACAGCCTGTCCCGGAGTAGATGGCCTCGCGGTGGTTCTCGTTTTTGAAGAATTTCTCCACCACAACACCCAGAAAATCAATGACAACATGCTTGCGCTCATAGGTGGCGCAGGCAGCGCCAAAGAAGCTGGTCACGACAAACAGATAGCGCATACTCTCCTCAGACCAGGCCAGATTGGCCTTGATGATGTAGCGGAAAAACACCTGGAGGAACATAATGAACATCATGGCGACGAAGGTGGCAATCGTGAAAATTCGCTCGCCCTGGTACAGTCCCTTGTCAATGGCTTTGATTACTTTCATATTGTACTCCTTTGAGCGGACAGGGCAGGTCGCCCTGCCCTGTCTGTATACGTGTCATTTCGTTTGCGGAAAGGGGCACAGGAAGGATTAGCCGGCCAGGTTCTCGTTGATGAACTTCATTGCGTCCTCGTTGTAGATGCCGGTGATGCTGTCGTCCACCCAGACCTCGGCAGCGGCATCGCGCAGAAAGCTCTCCAGCTCGGGGGTGCTCTCCACGATGTGCATACCGGCGGCCTCCATCTCTTCGCACAGGGAATCCACAGCCGCGCACTGCGCCTCGTAGGCCTTGGTGCTGAACTCGTCGGCGCAGGCGGTCAGCACCTCCTGCTGGGCGGGACTCAGGGCGTCGAAGACGTCCTTGTTGATGGAGATGTAGTTGGCGGCATAGCCGTGGTTGGTCTTGGTCATGTAGGACTGGAAGTCATAAAAGCCGTAGAAATAGGTGTTCATGGGGCCGTTGTCCTGGCCGTCAATGACCTTCTGCTGCAAGGCGGCGGCCACTTCCGAGACGGACATGGCCACAGGGTTGCAGCCCAGCTTGGTGAAGTAGGCAATCCACATGGGGTTGTCCATGACCCGGATCTTCAGACCGGAGAGGTCCTCGGGTTTCTGAATTTCCCGGATGGAGTTGGAGATCCAGCGGGGGTCGCCCTCAATGATGTTGCCCAGAATCTGGATGCCGTTGCGGTCCATGATTTCCCGGTAAATGGTGCCCAGCTCGCCGTTGAAGTAGTTGGTCTCGGCGGCCTCCCGGGTGGGGAACAGGAAGGGCAGAGCCACAAAGCCGGTCTCGTCAATGACGGTGGCAACGCTGCCGTCCGCCATGTGCATCATTTCAATGGAGCCGTTCATAACGCCCTCGATTACCTCCCGGTCAGAGCCCAGCGCGCCGGACAGGTCCAGGGAGATGGTGAGGGTGCCCTCAGAGCGCTCGTTCACTGCCTCGGCAAACTCCTGCCAGGAGGCGTACTGGGGGCTGGAGGAGGTCAGACCGCCGCCCATATGCAGTGTGACCGATTTTCCCCAATCCACGGCGGAGGTGCTGCCGCCGGCGCTGCTACCGCCCGTATTGCCGGACGTGGTTCCGCTGCCGCCGCTGGTCCCGCCGCCGCAGGCCGCCAGGGTCAGGGCTGTTGCCAGCGCCAGGGTAAGAGCAATCAACTTTTTCATTACGAATGTCCTCCTTCAGATTTGTTTGTTGCGGAAACCCGAAGACAATCGGGAGGGGGTATCCGTTCCGCTTACTTAAAATTTCTGTCCTCAATGCGACCGATTTCCTCCTGGGCAAACTCCAGGAAGGCGTGGCGGTCGGCTGGGAAGCCCTCTTTGAAGGGGGTCTCCAGGAACAGGTCCAGCATCTCCTCGGCGATGGGGGCGGTCAGCACGTTCCCCCCCAGGCACATGATGTTGGCGTTGTTGATGGTGCGGCACATCCTGGCCTCGAAGGTGTTGTGGCAGAGGACCGCCCGGATGCCCTTGAACTTGTTGGATACCAGGGTCATGCCCGCGCCCGTGCCGCACAGCAGAAGGCCCCGGTCAAACTCCCCCCGCTGGATGGCCTGGGCGGCCTTGCAGGCGGTGTCAATGTAAGAGACAAAGTCCCCGTCCTTCTGCATCCCCACGTCCGTGACCTGAAAGCCGTGTACCTCCTCCAGGCGCTTTTTCAGCACGTCCTTCAGGGGGATGGCCAGGCGGTCCGCCCCCAGGATGATTTTCTTTTCCATATTAAAATTCCCTCCTTGTTGTCACTTGCGGCTGAGCACCTTTTTCGCCTTTTCCACGATGAAGCCGGCGCTCAGACCGTACTCGTCCATCAGATAGCGCAGAGAGCCCACATCGCCGAAGCGGTCCTGGTTGGCGACGCGCTCCATGGGCACAGGGCTGTGCTCGGCCAGATACTCCGCCACAGCCGAGCCCAGACCGCCGTTCCGGCTGTGGTTCTCTGCGGTGACAATGGCGCCGGTGTCCCGGGCGGCGGCGGCAACGGCCCCGACGTCCAGGGGCTTGATGGTGAACATGTCCACAACCCGGGCCTCAATGCCCTCCTGCGCCAGGGCTTCCGCGGCGTCCAGAGCCTCTGAGACCTCAATGCCTGAGGCGATGATGGTCAGATCCTTCCCCTCCCGCAGCTGGACCGACTGGCCCAGGGTGAACTCCGCGCTCTCGTCATAGACCCGGGGAATGCTGGCCCGGGGGTAGCGGATGAAAAAGGTGCCGTATGTATCTGCAATCTGAGGGAGCAGCTTGGCGGCCATCACAGCGTCGCAGATATCCACAATGGTGATCTCTGGAATGGCGCGCAGCGCGGCGATATCCTCGTTTGGGGTGTGGGTTCCGCCGTTCAGCGCCGCCACGACGCCGGGGTCGCTGCCGAGTATTTTTACGTTCTGTCTGGCGTAGGCACAGCTCATGAAGATCTGGTCCAGCGCCCTGCGGGCGGCGAAGCATCCAAAGGTATGGACAAAGGGGACAAAGCCCTCGCTGGACAGGCCGGCGGCCACGCCAACCATGTTTGCCTCTGCAATGCCGCACTCGATGACCTGCTCCGGGTACTTGCCCCACAGGGGGTAGGTGCCGATGGCGCGCATCAGATCGGCGTCCAGCGCCACAATGTTTTTCCCCTCGACAATCATGCGCTCAATGGAGTCGGCATAGACCGCCCGCATCTCGGGGTCCTTGATTTCCTTTCGGTTCTGTGCAAGCACACCTGCCATAGTATAACCACCTCTACATTCATCATTCCGGCCGGGGCCCCGCAGGGGAAGGGGCCGTTATCTCTGCTGCTCGAATTCCGCGCAGGCCTGGGCGGCCTGCTCTGCGTTCACCTTGAAGTTGTGGTTGTTGTCCAGCTCCTCGGCGTAACGCCAGCCCTTGCCCTTCACGGTGTGCAGAATGATGGCGGTGGGCCGGACCTGCTCGGTCTTGGCCTGCTCAATGGCCTGCCAGACCTGCTCCACGTCGTTGCCGTCGGTCACCTCGATGACGTTCCAGCTGCAGGTTGCAAATTTCTGGGCAAAGTTGGGGGCGCCGCCCACCTGCTCAACCGTGCCGTCAATCTGCTTTCCGTTGTAGTCCACAAAGGCGATCAGGTGGCTGAGCTGCTTGGCGCCGGCGAACATGGCGGCCTCCCAGACCTGCCCCTCCTGGCTCTCGCCGTCGCCGAGAATCACATAGGTATAGTTCTCCTGCTTTTTCAGCTTGCAGGCCAGGGCTATGCCCACCGCGGAGGACGCCCCCTGTCCCAGCGAGCCGGTGGTCATGTCCACCCCGGGCGTGCGGTTCATGTCCGTGTGGCTGGGGAGATCGGTGGGCGGCTGGTTCAGGGTGTCCAGCATTTCCCGGGGGAAGTAGCCCTTGAGAGCCAAGGCCGCGTACATGGCGGGCCCTGCGTGTCCCTTCGACAGAACAAAGCGGTCCCGTCCCTCCCACCTGGGGTTCGACGGGTCAAGCCGCATTGCTCCGCCATACAGGCAGGCCAGCACATCCGCAATGGACAGACAGCCCCCCACATGGCCAACGCCGATTTTGGAGATCATATTGATGCAGTCGATTCGGATGTCGGCGGCAAAGCTGGTAAGCTCTTTCTTCTGCTCGCTTGTCATCATGGCTTGATTCCACACCATCCTTTCCGTTCTGGCTTATGCAGCGCGGGGCTGCATAGAGAATGTTCTTTTTTGCACATTGCTGCAAATAAAATTATCATTTAGATTTCTTTTGACGATGATATGATACATTCGAGCTGGTGAAATTGTCAATAGCTTTTTCACAAGAAACAATTATTTAGGCGTTCTATCTAATTTTCTCACAGAAAATTTGTGCTATGTCCCAAAAAATTGCGTTCAAATGATATTTATGAAAAAATTTTTTTCATATCCATTGACGTTAAGAAAATAGTGTAATATAGTATACACATATCAATCGCTGGTCCGCGCTTTCGCGGAGCTGCTACGATTCGGAAAGGGAGTAATTGTGTGACTGTAACAGCGCGGCGCAAATCCATTATCGACTACCTGCAAACCAATCAAAATTGTGATGTGAATGAGATCATTGCGCAATTTGACGTCACACCCGCCACCATCCGCCGGGACCTGTCCTATCTGGAGGAGGCGGGCAGCATCACCCGCACACACGGTGCCGTGCATCTGGTGACAACCCCCTCGGTTCCAGGCTTTCTCACCCGGAACACGCTGTTTACCGCAGAAAAACAGGCCATCGCCAAGGTGGCGGCCGGGATGGTACACAGTGGGGATTCGGTGATTCTGGACTCTGGCACCACGGTCCACGCAGTGGCCAATGAGGTGAAAAATAAGGAGAATATTACCCTTATCACCAATTCGCTGGCCATTATCTCCGCCCTGGAGGCACCAAAACAGGACATCCTCCTCACCGGAGGGCTGTACGACTATGACAACCTGGCCCTGATTGGCCCGGACGCGGAGAGCTTTTTTGACCGGATCTCCGCCTCCATCCTCTTTCTGGGCTCCACCGGCATCCGCGGCTGCGACGGGATGACGGTGATCTCCCCCTTCCAGGCCAGCGTCAAGCGGAAGATGATCCAGTGCGCCAAAAAACGGATTCTGGTCATTGACAACAGTAAGATCTCCTCCTCCGGCATGATTTTGTTCGCCTATTTCACCGACATCGACGCCATTATTGTCCCGCACCCCATTGAGGACCCGGAGCTGCTCCAGCACCTGGAGCGCTCAGGCGTCGAGGTTTTGGTGGCAATGCCCTGAGGGGGGAGGGATCCCCTCTCCGCGTATTTGGAAACAGGCCGTCCCTGGCTGGGGACGGCCTGTTTTCATTTGCGCATCGTTACGCCGGAGGATGAAAGTATTTTATTTTGAATTTCCTATTGACACAGAGATGTTTTCAAATTATAATCACAAATGATAAAATATGATAGAATAATCCGGGGAGTTATGAACGCAAAAGAAAAGAAAACAAATGAAAGAGGCGCAATATGAAAATTACAAGCGCCGCAGGCCCCGGCGGGGCTGCGCGGAAGGAGACCCTCCAGGCCCCTGAGGCGGAGCAGCTCCGCCCCTGACGCGGCCCCGGAGAGAAAAAGGAACTTGCGCCCCGCCAAGGGCGCGGAACAGACCACTTACAAGGACAGGAGGAACCTTACTATGGATGTGCAGGAATATTTGGACGCGATGCTGAAGGCGGCCCGGGCGGCCCAGCGGGAGTTTGCCCGGCTGCCACAGCACCAGGTGGACCAGGCGGTCAAGGCCATTGGAAAGGCGGTCTATGACAACGCCGAGGAGCTGGCGCGCATGGCGGTAGACGAGACCGGCATGGGGCGGTACGACAGCAAAATTGCCAAGTGCCGCAACAAGTCCAAGAGCGTCTGGTGGCGGATGCGGGACCAGAAAAGCCGCGGCATCATCGAGCGAGACGAGGCGGCCGGAATTGTCAAGGTGGCCAAGCCCATTGGCGTGATTGGCTGCGTGACCGCCACAACCAACCCGGTCATCAACCCCATGCACAACGCCATGTGCAGCCTGAAATGCGGCAATGCCGTCATCATCTGCCCTCATCCTCGGGCCAAGGGGGTGGGGATCCGTACGGTGGAGCGGATGAATGAGGCGCTGGACCGGCTGGGGATGCCAAAAAACCTGATTCAGATTATCCCCGAGCCCACCATGGAGCTGTCCGCCGGCCTGATGCGGGCGGTGGATCTGTGCATCTGCACCGGAGGCCCCACCCTGGTGAAGGTGACATACTCCTCGGGAAAGCCCGCCTACGGCGTGGGGCAGGGCAACGTCCAGGTGCTGGTGGACCGGGATGTGGACTATCATGAGGTGGCCAAAATGGCCATTGCCGGCCGGACCTTTGACAACGGTGTGCTCTGCACCTGTGAGCAGAACCTCATCTGTCCCCGGGATAAGGCCGGAGAGATGCTCGCAGCCCTGAGAGCCAACGGCGCTTACTGCATTGAAGATCAGAAGGAGGCCGACCGGCTGCGGAACAGCGCCTTTCCCGGCGGTGTGCTGAATAAGGAGTGGCCGGGGGCGGACGTGCAGAAAATGGCGGAGTTGGCCGGACTGAAGGGGGTGCCCGCCAGCGCCAGGGTAATTGTCAGCTGCACCCGGGGCTATGCAGAGGAGGAGGTGCTGGCCAAGGAGAAGCTGTTCCCGGTGCTGGCCCTGTTCCTGTATGACACCTGGGAGGAGTGCATGGAGATCGCCCGGGCCAATCTAACCATGGAGGGCATGGGGCACAGCGTGGTGATTCACTCCAACACCACGGCGCATATTGAGGCAGTCCCCGAGGTGATCGATGTGTCCCGCTATGCCGTCAACCAGGTGGGCGGCACCGCCCTGGGCGGTGCGATGGACAACGGTCTGAACCCCACCACAACCCTGGGCTGCGGCACCTGGGGCAACAACATCATCAGCGAGAACCTGTGGTATACCCATCTGATGAACGTCAGCCGCATCTCTTACCGGGTTCCCGACATGTACATCCCCTCCGACGAGGAGATCTGGGCATAGGCAGAAGAAAAGTCCGGCTTTTATAAGCCGGACTTTTCCAATCCAATAGGGTTTCCCGCAGGAGAGCAATGTTCGCTTGCAGAGAAAGACACCGGCCCCCTCCGGGGTGGTGTCTTTCTCTGGAAATAGACGCAACCGTTCCGTTCTTTCTGAGGACTGCGGCAGGTAAAGGGGCTCCGCCGGGGCCTACAAGGCGGAGTAGCCGAATTTGTCCACCACCGCGTCAATTTCCTCCCGGTTCCGGCACATGGGGCACTCCTCGGGGGAATAGCTGGCATAGCCGGGGAGGTCGTTTGTATTGAAGAGGGACACAACCGGAATCCCGTCTACCTCCTTCTGGTGGCTGTAGATGGCGGCGATGCCGGACACGGTTCCCTTATAGTACTGGACGCACTTGATGCCCCGCCGGACGGTGCCGCCGGTGGTGACGGAGGCCAGCAGGAGCAGCACATGCTTCCCCTCCAGCATGAACCGGGCGTTGTCCCGGAACATCAGCGTGCCGTCGGCGGCCACATTTTCCCGGAGCAGGTAGATGTCCTGTCCCGCGTTGAGGGAACGGTGTCCCCCCTGGGTCAGCTGCCGGGCCAGACAGGTGCCGATGACCCGCGTGCCGTCCATACATAAAATGGTGTCCACCAAGGTGTTGTGGGTCAGGTTGCGCTGGGCCAGCTGCTGGGCCACGGCCTCTGCCTCCCGAAGGCAGGACTGCTGGCTGGTGACGTCGATAAAGTAGTTGGTGTGGCTGTTTCGGGTGGCAAAATGCCCCTGGGCCACGCGCAGGGATACGTCGCCGACACAGACGGGGATCTTAAAAAATTTCCGCTCCATTCAAATTCCCTCCTTCTCCTGAATGTGGATATAGCGTCTTCCATCTAAATATACCATAAATTTCCCGGGATGTCCAGTGCCTTTGTGTAATTTCACCACAATGTGCGGCGCATACGGCCCGGAAGCGGAGCGGGACAGGGGCACGGGGTGGGGGCGGAGGCTCTGTACCTGCAAAACCGGGCTATTTTTGGGGTGATTTCCCTAAAAATCCACTCTTTCTGGAAAGCCAATAAAATTTTCCAATCAAGAGGCCGGAAGCGATTGATTCTCGAGATATTCTATGATATAATCGAAAACTGAATGAGGAGACGCGAAAATACAGGGCTATTTGGGAAAAGGGGTGAGACAGCGTTGGAGAGCAACGATTATGCGAAGATTCTGGACGCCATGCCGGGAACGGGCGTGTATGTCATTCGGGAGATTGACCACAGCCTTCTCTATTTCAACCGCCGTGTACAGGAGACCTCTTCTGAGATCCGGGTGGGGATGCCCTGCCACGAGGTCTGGGGCGGCTCCTGCGAGAACTGTCCCCTTTTGACCATACAAGACAAGCAGACCAGCCGCTCCATCAGCTACAACCCCCTGTTCGGCGGGGCGGTGGATATCACGGCCACCCGCATTCTGTGGGAGGAGTTTGTGCCCGCCTTTGTCATCGCCGTCAGTCCCCGGACGGAGGCGGGGGCCTCCGGCTACCGCCGGATTCTGCGGGCCGACCTGAACCAGGACCGGCTGGATATGCTCAAACCAGAGCCCGAGCTGCGACTGCCCCGGAACAGCCCCGAGCCCCTCTCCTTTCAGCTGGAGCGGTTTGTGCAGAGCGGGGCCATCCACCCCGACGACGTGGACCGGTTTTTAAGCTTTACCCGGCCCGCCCACATCCAAAGCGCCCTGCGGGACGGCCGGGAGCTGGCCTGCGCCTACCGGCGGCGGGCGGGGGAGGGCTTCCGCTGGAGCCTGATGGAGGTTGTGCCCGGCTTTGACTATACCGAGGAGCACCAGTCCGCCGTCTTCTGCATCAAGGACGTCCACAACGCCCTGGCGAATCTGCCCGCCTTTCAGCAGGCCCGCTCCCCCCAGGAGTTTCAGGACCGCTCCTATATCATCGGCAGTCTGAGCAGCCTGTTCTTCTCCACCTACTATGTGGACCTGGAGGCAGACACCTTCCGCACGGTGAATCAGCTCAACCGGGTGCAGAACGTGCTGGGCAGCGAGGTCAACGGGACGGCGGCCCTTCGGATGTATGCCAACAACTTTGTCTACCCGGAGGACCGGGAGGAATACCTGCGGGTCATGAGCATCCAGAACTGGAAGGACAGCCTGCGGTGGTGGCAGCCCTGCGTGGCCATGGAGTACCGTTGCTTGCCCGAGAGCGGCACAAGCAGCCCGGAGGGGTGTAGCTGGGTGCGGGCCACGGCCGTGCTGGCCCATGTAGGGGCGGACGAACTGCCCAAGACGGTGGTCTATGTGGCCCAGGATATCACGCAGAACAAGCATACCAGCCCGTACGCCGGACAGCCGGCCAGCGGAGCTTTTGAAGAGACAAGGAGCTAAGAGATGGACAGGGACAAGATTCTGATTATCGACGACAGCGCCGTACAGGCGGAGTTTTTAAAATCCATCCTGAAGGAGGAGTATGAGGTCACCACCTGCCAGACGGCCACGGAGGGGTTGAAACAAGCCCAGTCGGGGGAGTATTCCTTGATTCTTCTGGACGTGGTCATGCCGGATATGGACGGCTTCACCCTGCTGCGGGAGCTGAAGAGCGCCTTCCAGACCCGGCACATCCCAGTGATTATGCTGACCAGCCTGTCCGATGTCCACAATGAGGAGAAGGGGCTGCTGCTGGGGGCGGTGGACTATGTGGCCAAGCCCTTCAGCCCTATCATTATCCGGGCCCGGGTCAAGACCCACATTGATCTGTACCACTTCCAGATGCAGTTTATGGAGCAGGCCCTGGTGGACGAGCTCACCGGTATCCCCAACCGGCGGCGGTATGAGAGCGACAGCGTGATGAACTGGCGCAAGGCCATCCGCTTCGGTTGCCCCTTCTCGGTGTGCATGATCGACATTGACCAGTTCAAGCTGTACAACGACTCCTTTGGCCACCCCGCCGGGGATAAGGTCATCGCCTCCGTGGCCCAGGTCATCGCCTCGCACCTGCGGCGGGCCACCGACTTCTTCGCCCGGTACGGCGGAGAGGAGTTCGTGGTTATTCAGGTGGGAGAGACCGCCCAAAACGCCTATAACTTCCTGAAGGTCATCCGGCAGGCGGTGGAGGACCTCCACATCCCCCACAGCTCCCCCGACCGGGAGTGGGTCACCATCAGCGCTGGCGGCGTTACCGTGACCCCCAAAAGCGAGGACAGCTACGAGACCTATCTGAAAATTGCCGACACCATGCTCTACGACGCCAAGCGCCTGGGCCGTAACCGGGTCATCTGGTCCAGCGGCAGCGAGCAGTGGAAAGAGAAGGAATAAAAAAGGAAGCGTCCTGGCCACATGCCAGGACGCTTTTTTATGCCTCCCCCTTGGCGGGGGCCAGGCGCATCAGGTCGATGTTCTCCTCAATGCTCTGGATGATGCCCGAGGAGACGTACTGGGCGGCCTGGCGGATGGCGTTTTTCACGGCGTAATCGTCGGAGGAGCCGTGGGCCTTGATGACCGGCTTGGAGATGCCCACCAGGGCGGTCCCCCCAATCTCCCGGGAGCTCATCAGCTTTTTCAGGTCCCGGATGCCCCCCGACACCAGCAGGGCGGCCAGCTTGGTGGTCAGGCTTTTGGTGAACATCTTCTTCAGCTCGCTACTGAGGAACAGGCCGGTGCCCTCCATGGTCTTCAGGAAGATATTCCCCGAGTACCCGTCGGCCACGATGACGTCCACCGCGCCCTCCACCGCCTCCCGGGCCTCCACGTTGCCTGTGAAGTGGATGCGCCCGGCCTGCCCCGCCTCCTGGAGCATGGGGTACACGGCGGTCTGGAGGCTGGTGCCCTTGGAGGGCTCCGCCCCGATGTTCAGCAGGCCCACCTTGGGGGCGGTGCGGCCCAGCACCCGCTCGGCGTAATAGGAGCCCATATAGGCGAACTGGAGCAGATACTCCGGGGGGCACTCGGCGTTGGCTCCGCAGTCGATGAGCACCGCGCCCCCGTTCCCCGTGGGCACCACCGGGGCCAGAGCCGCCCGGCGGATG
The DNA here is from genome assembly GCA_022791995.1 of Lawsonibacter sp. GTDB lineage: Bacteria > Bacillota > Clostridia > Oscillospirales > Oscillospiraceae > Lawsonibacter. The sequence continues at coordinate 8,786 of JAAWAD010000091.1, read as the reverse complement.
CCCCGGATGCGCTTGATGACCAGGGTGGCCCCGGACAGCAGCGCCCCCGTGGAGCCGGCGGAGACAAAGGCGTCCCCGCCCCCGTCCCGCAGCAGGTTCAGCCCCACTGTCAGAGAGGAGTCCTTCTTGTCCCGGAAGGCGGTGGCCGGGTTGTCGCACATCTCCACCACCTGGCCGGCGTGGGCAACCTCTACCCCGGGGGGCAGCTCCGTCACCCCGTTTTCCTCCAGGACCTTCAGAATGGTCTCTCCCCGGCCCACCAGAATGACAGAGGTGCCGTATTCCCGGTTGGCCTGGAGCGCTCCCATTACCGGGGCGTGAGGGGCGTTGTCCCCGCCCATGGCATCTACAATGATCTTCATAATTTTCCCCTTTCCTGCTCGGTGGCGGTCACGCTTGTTCCAGACCCTCCGCATAAGCGTTGAGCAGGGCTTCCAATTCGTCCGCTGTATATGTCCTGTCGCCGTCTTTTTTAATCAGCCGGATGATGTCGTAAATTGTGGACTTCTGATACATGATGAACTCTTTCTCGGATGGCATGGCTTGATTCCTCCTCTCGTTTTCCTCGCTGCGGGGCGGGTCTGTGTCCTATGTCAGCGGACGGGGCTCGTCAATCAGCCCCAGCAGGTAGTCGGCGGATATGTTGTAGTGCTGGCAAATTGCGGCAAGCTTTTCAAAGGAGGTTGTTCTGCGCCCGTTCTCGATGTCGCTGACTGTTGATTGCGTCACGCCAATCGCATCGGCCAGCTCCTGCTGCTGTTCGCCGCGGGCTTTTCGCAGTTTTTTGACTCTCATGCAAAAAACATCCTTATGCGGCATAGAATACCCCCTTGACGGATTACGCGGTTGGCGTTATAATATCGCTATCTCAATTATTGGGTGGTGCGATTTATGGAAAAGCAACTGCAAGAGCTCTTTTGTGATGAAGTGGATCGGAAGCGTCTAGTGTTTGAGGATTCACCCCAATACAACAAATGGTACGCCCAAAGCGAAGCCCTCTTCCCGAATGGAGACCTGCCGGCGGCGGTCTTCCACCTTCTGGAGATCTCCAACTGCATCGCCTTTACCCACGGCTTCCGCCTGGGCCTGCGGCTGAAACGCTGGGCGGAGTACTGATTGCCCCTGTATGGAACAGGGAAACGCCGCGTTCGTGTGCAGGGGCAGTCCCTATAGCTCCAAAGCGGCCAAAGCGTCCAGGGCCCGCTGGGCAAGGGCGGCATTTTTGTTCCGTTTGCCCTTGACCCGGAAATCCAGGGGGGGGATCAGTCCGAAATTGATGTTCATCGGCTGGAAATCCACCACGCTGGGGTCGCTGATATAGAGGGCCAGCGCGCCGATGGCGGTCTCCCTGGGGAAATTGACGGGGGGCTTTCCCTCCAGGCGGCGGGCCAGCTCGATGGCGGCCAGACAGCCGGAGGCGGCGGACTCCACATAGCCCTCCACGCCGGTAATCTGGCCGGCGAAGGCAGTGCGCTCCTGTCCCCGGACCCGGTAGTACCGGTCCAGCAGCCGGGGGGAGTCCAGGAAGGTGTTCCGGTGCATCACGCCGAAGCGCACATACTCGGCGTTTTTCAGGGCGGGAATCATGGAGAAGACCCGCCGCTGCTCCGGCCATTTCAGGTGGGTCTGGAAGCCCACCATATTGTAGATGGAGCCCTGGGCGTTGTCCTTGCGCAGCTGGACCACCGCATAGGGGGTCTTCCCCGTTCTGGGGTTTCGGAGGCCCACCGGTTTCAGGGGGCCGTACCGCAGGGTGTCCATTCCCCGGCGGGCCATGACCTCCACGGGCATACAGCCCTCGAAGACGTCGGCGTCCTCAAAGCCGTGGACAGGGGCCTCCCGGGCGGAGCACAGCTCGGTCCAGAACAGGGCGTACTCCGCCTCGGAGAGGGGGCAGTTGATGTAATCTGGAGTGCCCCGGTCGTACCGGGAGGCAAACCAGGCGCTGTCCATGTCGATGCTGTCGAAGGCAATCAGGGGGGCGGCGGCGTCATAGAAATTCAGGTATCGGCTGTCGGGAAACAGCCCGGCAATGGTGTCCGCCAGCCCCGGAGAGGTCAGCGGGCCGGTGGCGATGATGACCTGTCCCTCCGGCAGGGCGGTGACCTCCCCCGGCTCCACCCGGATGTTGGGGTGGTTCTGAATCCGCTCTGTGATGGAGATGGCAAAGGCGTACCGGTCCACTGCCAGCGCGCCCCCCGCGGGGACCCGGTGGGCGTCGGCGCACTCCAGAATCAGAGAGCCGCACCGGCGCAGCTCCTCCTTCAAAAGGCCCACCGCGTTCTCCGGCTGGTCCGAGCGCAGGGAGTTGGAGCAAACCAGCTCGCCAAAGTATTCGGAGTGGTGGGCGGGGGTCTTTTTGTCTGGCTTCATCTCCCGCAAAATCACCGGAATGCCACGCCGGGCCAGCTGCCACGCCGCCTCACTGCCGGCAAGACCCGCGCCAATGACTGTAACAGCCTCCATAGGCCCCTTCCTCCCTGTCAAAAAAAGAAGCAACCGCCAAGCCCGCGGTTACTTCAAACCATGGGGCTGGCCGGATGACGGCAGCGCCCTCTCTGAAACTTTGCTGTTATTATAATCGGATTTGGTACTTTTGTCAAGAAAATTTCCTTGCATACCGCAACTGTTTTGATATAATTGGTGAAACCAAAAGCTTACCCATCTCAGCTTGGCGCATCATGCAAACGTGCCCCCGGAGAGAAGCCGCTCTCCGGGGTTTTTCTGTTTCAAAGAAAATCCCTCTTGACAGGAGCATTTGTTCTGGTATAATAGATGACACAAATGTTCGATTCTGAAGGGGGCGGCGGCATGGAGCTGCTGGACAAGCTGAATATTCTGGCCGGCGCGGCCAAATACGACGCCTCCTGCGCCTCCAGCGGGCTGGACCGGGCGGGACGGCCGGGGACCATCGGCAGCACCACCCTGGCCGGCTGCTGCCACACCTTCTCCGCCGACGGCCGGTGCGTCTCTCTGCTGAAGGTGCTGCTGAGCAACGTGTGCGTCTTCGACTGTCAGTACTGCGTCAACCGCCGCTCCAACGACCTGCCCCGGGCGGCCTTCACACCCCGGGAGCTGTGCGAGCTGACCATGGGGTTCTACCGGCGCAATTACATCGAGGGGCTGTTTCTCTCCTCCGCCGTGGTCCGCAGCCCGGATTATACCACCGAGCTGCTGATTCAGACCCTGCGCCTGCTCCGGGAGGAGTACCGCTTCGGGGGCTATGTCCACGCCAAGGCCATCCCGGGGGCCGACCCCCTGCTCACCCGGCGTCTGGGGCTGCTGGCCGACCGGATGTCGGTGAATATCGAGCTGCCCAGCGCCCCCAGTCTGGCCCTGCTGGCCCCGGACAAGAAAAAGGAGGCCATTCTGGGCCCAATGGGACAAATCCGGGACGGCATCGCCCTATCCCGGCAGGAGCTCCAGGTCTCCCGCTATGCCCCCCGGTTCGCCCCCGCCGGCCAGTCCACCCAGATGATCGTGGGGGCCACCGGAGAGAGCGACCGGCAGATTCTTACCCTGAGCCAGGGGCTGTACCGCAAATATCAGCTGAGGCGGGTGTACTACTCGGCCTATCTGCCCGTGTCCACTAGCCCCCTGCTCCCCGCCCCCCGGGGCTTTCAGCCCCCTCTCCTCCGGGAGCACCGGCTGTATCAGGCGGACTGGCTGCTGCGGTACTACAGCTTCCAGGCCGAGGAGCTCCTGGACGAGGACTGCCCCAATCTGGACGCCCGCCTGGACCCCAAGTGCTGTTGGGCCCTGCGCCACCCGGACTTCTTCCCCGTGGAGGTCAACCGGGCCGACTATGAGGCCCTGCTCCGGGTTCCCGGCCTGGGGGTGCGCTCCGCCCGGCGGATTCTCACCGCACGGCGGGTGGGGCCCCTGAATTTCGAGGGGCTGAAGCGTCTGGGCGTGGTGCTCAAGCGGGCCCAGTACTTCCTCACCTGCTCCGGCCGGCGGATGTCTGGCCTGCGTGTAGCCGAGGACGGCCTGCTGCGCCATATGCTGGCCTTGGAGGCCCCCGCCCTGGCCGAGCCCATGCCGGAGCAGCTGTCCCTGTTCGACAGCGCCGTGTAGGGAGAGGAGGGCAAAGGCATGGACTGGACACCTGTCTGTTACGAATACGACGGCACCTTTGCTGGGTTTCTCACCTGCGTCTTTGACAGCTGGGTGAACCGGGAGGAGCCGGCGGAGTTCCGCTGGGAGGAGGGGGTGTGCGGCTCGCTCTATCCGGTGACGGCGGTGGAGACCGACCGGACCAAGGCAGAGCGGGTTTACCGCTCCTTCCGCCGGAAATTTGGGTACGAGGGGCGGGAACTGGTGGTTCGGGGGTTTCTCACCTGCCTGCCGGAGCGGGAGGTGTGGCTGTGGCGGCTGATTCAGAAGGGGTACAGCCAGGGGCCGTCGATGGCCCGGGATCTCACCGACCCGGTGGTGGACCGGGTCCGAAAGGCGGTGTACCATCTGAACCACGAGGCCCATCTGTACACCGGCTTTGTCCGCTTCTCTGAGCTGGAGGGGGTGCTGGTGGGAGAGATTGAGCCGAAAAACCGGGTGCTTCCCCTGCTGCGGCTCCACTTCTGCGGCCGCTACCCCCAGGAGCGGTTCGTCCTCTACGACCGGACCCATCGGGAGGCCCTCCTCCACCAGCCGGGGCGGTGGGCTATCCTCCCGGCAGAGGACGTTCAGCCGGGTCCGGCGGGACCGGAGGAACGGACCTTCCGGAAGCTGTGGCGGGCCTTCTATGACACCATCGCCATCCAGGCGCGGACAAACCCCAAATGCCGCATGACCCAGATGCCCAAGCGCTACTGGGGGTGCATGACCGAGTTCCAGCCGGAGGAGCCCCCGGCGCTGCCGGAACATACGAAAGGGGCGGCCCCATAGGGCCGCCCCGCGCCGCTTACAGGAAAAGCACCAGCACGGCGGTGAGAATGCCGCAGATGCAGATGGCGATGGAGCTCATGGCCCCCTGAAGCTCCCCGATCTCCATGGCCTTGGTAGTGCCCAGGGCGTGGCTGCACGCCCCGATGGCCACCCCCTCCGCCACCGGGTCGGTGATGCGGAAGAGCCTGGCGAACAGCGGCGCGCATACCGTCCCGCCGATGCCTGCCACCATAACGGCGGCCACGGCCAGACTGGGCAGGCCCCCCTGGCTGTCCGCGATGGCCACTGCGATGGCGGTGGTGACGCTCTTGGGCAGGATCGAGGCCGTAATCATGCTGTCCACCGCCAGCAGACGGCACAGCAGCACCACGGACACCACGCTGGTCAGACTGCCCGCCAGACACCCGGCCACCACGGGCAGGAAATACCGCCCCAGCAGCTTGCGCTGGTTGTAGATGTTCAGGGCCAGCACCGCCGTCACCGGGGTGAGCATCAGATGGATGATGCTGCCCCCCGCCTCATAGCAGGCATAGGGGATGCGAAAGGCAAGCAGAAAGGTGAGAATCAGCGCCACTGCTACCAGAATGGGGGGCAGAAGGGTAAAGCCGCTCTTCTTCTGGAACCACTGGGCCAGGGCCCAGGCCCCGCAGGTCAGGGTCAGACCGAAGAGAGGAGAGGACAGGATGGCGTCAATCACGGCGGGCGGCCCCCCCTCTCCAGCGCATCAGCAGCTGGATGACCCAGGCCGTGACCAGATAGACCAGGGGAATGGTCAGTCCGGCCGCCAGCAGCAGCGGAAGAAAGCAGGAGGAGAGAACATCCAGATAGTTCAGAATTCCAATGCAGGCGGGGATAAAGAAAAAGGGCATGTTTCCCACCAGAAGCTGGCTGATCCGGCGGATGTGGGCCTCCTTCACCACGCCGCACAGCAGCAGGGCCAGCAGCACCACCATGCTGATGACGCTGCCCGGAAAGGGGAAGGGCAGCACCGCCGAGATCCCCTCGGAGAGCAGGCATACACCAAACAGAATGGCGGCCTCGCCCATAATGTTCAAATATATCACCTCTTTTTGCAATTCCGCACCCTACAGCCCCAGCAGCGTCTTCACCTTCAGGGTGGTGGACACCGTCTTGCCGTCGGTGATAGTACCGTCCATCACCTGACTGACCAGCTGGTCGAAGGGCATGGTCACAACATCCAGAAACTCGTCCTCGTCGGGATGGCTGGGACTGCGCGTCAGCCCGCGGGCCAGGTACATGTGCAGCGCCTCGTCACAGAAGCCGGGAGAGGCCAGGGTGTACCCCAGATAGGTCCACTCCGCCGCCTTCAGGCCGGTCTCCTCGCTCAGCTCCCGCTGGGCCCCCAGCAGAACGCTCTCCTCCGTCCCGTGGTCCAGCTTGCCGGCGGGCAGCTCCAGAAGCAGCTGCTGGATGGGATAGCGGTACTGCCGCACCAGATAGACCGTGTTGTCCCGGTCCAGCGCCAGCACCGCCACGCCGCCCGGGTGATAGACCACCTCACGGCTGGCCAGCTTGCCGTCGGGGAGCTGGGCCTGGTCCAGCGTCACCTTGATAATGCGCCCCTCGAAAATGGTCTGGCTGCTGACCCTGCGCTCGGTTAAATCCATGGTATTGCCTCCCTTGTCTGATTGATTGGGCCCTATTATATCACAAAACAGACCCGGGGTAAAGCTGGACGGCACGGCAAAATTCCCCCGGAAAAACAGGGCCGTACTTGACAATTTGACCTTGCCGGGGTATAATGAACACAGAAAAGGCGCTGCCGGAACACGGTCAGCCCCTAAAGTGTTGCGAAGTGATCGCCGTACTTGTCAGGGTGCCGGCGGTCACTTCTTTTTGCTCTGTATAAACAGACTGCAAATGCCAATGATAACCAAGCAAAGCTGAAGCACCTCGGATGTACTCATTGGGCAGCCCCCCTTTCTGAAGATCAGGGGGCAAGGAGTTGCCCCCTCTCAGGAGGGCTGACCGCTGCTGTCCGGCAGCGCAGGAAAGCAGAGGCTTTCCTGAAATTCAGCATACCATGCAATGCCTCAAAATGCAACAGAAAACCCCGTTTTGTATGGCGTGCTTGCGTCTTTTCTGAAACGTGCTATTGCCGAAGCAGGAACTTTGTGGTATTATGTATGACAAAGGAGGGCGCTGTATGGCAAAGACGGAGACGCAGGTTGCAATTCGCGTGACATATGAATTTAAAGAACGGCTGGAGAAGCGGGCGCAGAAGGAGAAGCAGCCGGTTTCCAACCTGATTCGGAGGACCATGGAAGAATACCTGGACGCAAAGGAAAAAGAGGAAAGCTGAAAAAGCCCGGCGCTGTGGTTTGCAGCGCCGGGCTTTTGGTATAGCCGATGTTATATGTTACAGGCTTTTGCGCAGAAGTTAGCCCTTATTTCTTCCAGGGAGGCCTCCATCCGCTATTGGGCGCTGCTCTCGCAGGAGCGGCTGGGGAAAAGAATCAGCTTGAACTCCTCCTCTTTGGCCATAGCGAGCTGAAGCTCCTCCAATTCCTGCATTGTCTGTTCTGCCAGGGTGGCGATCTTGTCCAGGCGGGCGAAGGCTTTGCAATACAGCTGGTAGTACTGCTCTGCGGTTAACATATATTTTTCATCCATCATGAATATCCCCTCCTATTTTTGTAATGCTAAGTATACCAAAGATAAATAATAATTGTCAACAGGAAAGGCGATTTTTGTTGTATTATGTATGACAAAGGAGGGCGCTGTATGGCGAAGACGGAGACGCAGGTTGCAATTCGCGTGACATATGAATTTAAAGAACGGCTGGAGAAGCAGGCGCGGAAGGAGCGGCGGCCTGTTTCCAACATGATTCGGAAGGTCATGGAGGAATATCTGGCGGCGCAGGAGGAAGAGGCGCAGGAAAACGAAAAAGGGTAAAAAAGTCCGGCGCTGCGAAATGCAGCGCCGGACGCATTGTATCGCCGTGCGGGAGAAAAAAGCTTACACCTCGATTGCGGGGACGACCCTGGCGCACCGGGGGCAGAGGGTGGGGTGCCGGGAATCGGAGCCCACGGAGGGCAGCACCTTCCAGCAGCGCTCGCACTTCTGACCCTGGGCGGGGAGGACGACAAAGGACAGGGTCTGTCCGCCCATGGGGCCATCCTGGCTCAGAGAGGTCTCCGCCTGGGAAACGATGAGCAGGTCGGCCAGCTCCTCCTTGTCCATGCCGTCCACCCAGGCAAAGTCCTTGGGCAGGGTGATGGAAACGGCGGCCTCCAGGCTCTTGCCGATTTTCTTTTGGCTGCGCAGCCCCTCCATGATGGAGTTGGCGTTGTCGCGCAGATAGATCAGCTGGTTCCAGCGCTCCATGGCGGCCTCGTCCAGGGCGTACTGGGCAAAGGGCTGGTTCATCTCGTTCAGGAGCACGTTCCGGGGGTCGTCGCCCTCCCGGTGGGGCATCGCCAGCCAGATTTCGTCGCAGGTGAAGGCCAGGATGGGGGCGAAGAGCTTGGTCATGGTGTCCAGAATCAGGTACAGGGCGGTCTGGGCGGAGCGGCGCTTGAGGCCGTCCCGTTCCTCGCAGTACAGCCGGTCCTTGATAATATCCAGATAGAAGGAGGACATCTCCACCACGCAGAAGTCGTTGATGGCGTGAGAGACCACGTGGAACTCGTAGTTGTCGTAGGCGGCGAAGCACCGCTCAGTCAGCTGGTTCAGCTTGGTCACGGCCCAGCGGTCCAGCTCCAGCATCTCCTCCGGCCGGACCAGGGCGTTGGGGTCAAAGCCGTCCAGGTTGCCCAGGCAGTACCGGGCGGTGTTGCGGAACTTCAGATAGTTCTGGCTGAGCTGCTTGACGATCACCTCAGAGCCGCACACGTCCACATGGTAGTTGGCGGAGCCGGCCCACAGGCGGATCAGGT
>JAAWAD010000090.1 GCA_022791995.1 Lawsonibacter sp. | reverse complement strand
TCAAGGCCCCCGGCTTCGGCGACCGCCGCAAGGAGATGCTGGAGGATATCGCCATCCTCACCGGTGGCGAGGTCATCACTGCCGACAAGGGCTATGACCTGAAGGAGGCCCAGATGAATATGCTGGGGCAGGCCCGTCAGATCAAGATCACCAAGGAGAACACCACCATTGTCAACGGCGCCGGTTCCTCCGAGGCCATCAAGGCCCGCATCGGCCAGATCAAGAGCCAGATCGAGGTGACCACCTCCGATTACGATAAGGAGAAGCTTCAGGAGCGGCTGGCCAAGCTGGCTGGCGGCGTGGCCGTCATCAAGGTGGGCGCTGCCACTGAGGTAGAGATGAAGGAGAAGAAGCTGCGCATCGAGGACGCTCTGAACGCCACCCGCGCCGCGGTGGAAGAGGGCATCGTGGCCGGCGGCGGTACCGCCTACCTCAACGCCATCCCCGCCGTGGAGAAGTTGCTCTTTGAGGTAGAGGGAGACGAGAAGACCGGCGTCCAGATCGTGGCCCGGGCCCTCACCGCTCCCGTAAAGCAGATCGCCGCCAATGCCGGCATCGACGGCGCTGTGGTTCTGGCCAAGATCCAGGAGTCCGGCAAGGTCGGCTATGGCTTCGACGCCTATAAGGAGACCTACTGCGACATGATCCCCGCCGGCATCGTGGACCCCACCAAGGTCACTCGCTCCGCTCTGGAGAATGCCGCCTCTATCGCCTCCGTCCTGCTGACCACCGAGTCCCTGGTGGCCGATAAGCCCCAGCCCCCCGCACCTCCCGCCGCTCCCGCTCCCGACATGGGCGGCATGTACTAAGCCATACCAAACCCAACGCCCGGAGTGACACACTCCGGGCGTTTTTTCAGGAACTGGAAGGCGAGGAAACCGATCATGGGATTTTGGGTTGGAAAGTGGCTGCACGATCCGCCAAGCGCGGTGTATGACAGCACTGGGAAACGCGCCGTCTTAAAGCATCTATGCTTCGGACCTGTCGAGACACAAATATGGTATGTGTCAGCGGATGGCCAGTATTACCGCGAACTCCACATTATGGAGGGTCCACAGGCAGGGGATTTGTTCCTTGACCGCATCAACAGGGCAGAGATGCTTGAAGCCATCACCGCAGAAATTGACCTCTGCCAAAAAAACGGGGAAACGGAACTTGCCGCTCTGTTCCAGGCAGAAAAGGACCACATCCAAAACGATCTATAACAAGACGACCGCCTATGCAGCTTGGAGCTCCGTCTGCATTTTTCGTTCCCAATGTGGAAAACCCGGCGCCCACACCCAAGTGAGCGCCGGGTTTTCTGGTTTCGTTGGCAGAATGAGGTCAGCCCATTCTCCGGGCTGTCAACTGCTCCACCGTCCGGGCAAACTGGATAATCTCCTGCTCCTGGTTGAAGGCGGAGACGCTGGCCCGCAGGGTACCGGTTTCCAGGGTGCCGGCGCTCTCGTGGGCCAGAGGGGCACAGTGGAGACCCGCCCGCAAAGCAAAGCCCCGGTCCCCCAGCTGCTCCCCTAACTCCTCGCAGTCCCGGCCCTCCACCCGGAAGGACAATACCCCTGCCTGGGCCGCCGGGTCCTGGGCCCGGAAGATCTCCATTCCTGGCAAAACAGACAGCCGCTCCCCCATGCGGCGGATCAGCCGCCGCTCGTGAGCCTCCACTGTCTCCACCCCGACACGGCGCAGGTAGCGAAGTCCCTCCAGCAGCCCGGCAATACCGGCGATGTTGTGGGTCCCCGCCTCCAGCCGGTCCGGGAGGAAATCAGGCATAGTCTGTTTGCGGGACTCGCTGCCTGTTCCCCCCTCCAACAGGGGATCCGGGGTCTGTCCACACAGGAGCAGCCCCGTGCCCTGGGGGCCGTACAGCCCCTTGTGTCCTGGCATAGCCACAAAGGCCGCCCCCAGGGCCTGGAAATCCAGGGGGATACACCCGGCAGACTGGGAGGCATCCACAATCAGGGGAACTCCTCGGCTTCGGCACAAGGCAGCGATTGCCTGAATGGGGAGAATAAAGCCAAAGACGTTGGACACATGGGTACACACCACCACATCTGTGGGGATGTCCAGTTCCCTCTGGAAGGCTGCCAGGGCGGCTTCCTGGTCAAAGAGGGGGGAGCGGGCCACCCGGACCTCCACCCCGGGGATGGCGTGGAGAGGCCGGGTGACGGCGTTGTGCTCATAGCCGGAGATCACCACCCGGCTCCCCGGCTCCGTCAGCGTTTTAATGGCGATGTTCAGTCCGTGGGTGGCGTTGAAGGTAAAGATTACCTGGTCCGGGCTGGGAACCTGGAAAAGCGCGGCAACCTCCTCCCGGCAGGCAAATGCGGTCTGGGCGGCGGCCATAGCGGGCCGGTGTCCTCCACGCCCCGGGCTGGCCAGATGGCGGATGGCCAGGGCGGAGGCCCGGGCCACAGCGGGGGGCTTTTGCAGTGTGGTGGCTGCGCTGTCCAGATAAATCACAACTCCACCTCCTGATAGCTGCCATCCCCGGCGGTGATGAAAATACGCTTGGGAGTAAGTCCCGTCCGCTCCAGCACCCGCAGGGCGTCGGGGAGCCTGCGCTGGGATATCTTGACGGAATGGCTGCACCCCTCCCCAGCGATGCTCTTGGGGGAGCGCAGAATACGGGCCGTGATGCCCGCTCGCTCCAGCGCGGCGGCTGTCCGCTGGGCATAGGTCAGAGAGCGGCACACAATGAGATAATAGAGCATGACTTGTTTCCTTTCCTGGGGTGCCAGTCGGACCGGAGCCCCGGCCCGGAGAGGGTTCCCCTCTCTGCACCTATCCTATGCCTCAGGCTGGTCCTCTGCCACCACAAAAAAGGCCCGGCGGTTTCCCGCCGGGCCCTGTCCCCGTTCCACACCCTCGCCGGTCCGTCAGCGTGATGGGAATCACAATACACACCCCTCCGAAGAGAGTCCAATACAATACAGATGTCACATTGCTGAGCCTTTTCATCCTGGTGCGTCAGGCTCCGCTCCGCTGACAAAGGTGCGGCTTTCCCCGCCGCCTGGGGTCACACTCGCTCGGACCGGCTACCTTCAGGCAGCCGCCCCTACTCCTCGAGCAAATCCACTGTCCAGTTCAGACCCTGAAGGCGCACATCCAGCTCCCGCAGCTCTTTGGACAGGCCGTCGGCTTGGGCCCGCAGCTTCTTCACCGGAACCGCGCTCTGGATGCGGATCTCCGTGTGGGAAAACCGATCCACCTTTTGGCTGGCGGCGGCCAGGAAGTCCCGCAGAACCGAGGCCCGCAGGGCCATGGCGTCCCGCCTGGCCAGCAGGGCGGTGAGGCTTTCGCCCTCATGCTTCACCCCGCAGTTGGTGTGGTTGATCCGCCGGATCAGGGTCTCCAGCTCTCCGCTCTCCCGCTCCAGCTCAGCCAGCAGCTCCTGGGGGTCCTCCGCGGGGACCTCTCCCTCCTGGACCTTGGCGTTGTCCAGCAGGCGCTGCTTCAGCTGGGCAATCCGCTTTTGCAGGTCGGCCCGCTGGTGCAGTGCTTCCGCAAGCTTCATTTCAAATACCAGTCCTTTCCTTCTCCAAATCCCTTCAAGCCCCGGTTTTCCGGCGGCTTTCCGTACACCTGCCGCAAAAATTTCCGGGAAAAGCCCTCCCAGCACAGCCGGGGATCGTCCCTTGCCGGAAGGCCCAGCCATTGCAGCTCTCCCAGGTCGGCCTGGGCCAGCTTCGCCCGCTTCCCCGGGTCCATCAGCCCAAAATAAGACCGGCACAGCAGATAGATGTCCCGGTTTTCCGGGTCCAGCTCCAGCAGGCGGGTCAGATCCTTCCAGGCGATGTGGCGCTTCATCATCAGCGGCACCGCCATACCCCGGGCGCGGAGGGTCTCCACATCCACCGGGCCGCCGTTGTCAGGGGCCAGGATGGCGTTGTCCGTGGCGTTGTACAGCTCCCAGAAGGCCAGAACCGGGTTGCCCATCCACTTGGCACAGAAGCCGGCCAAAACGGCCAGCCGCCGGCAGAAGGGGTCCTGCTCCGGGGCCCGGGGCCGGATTTGCGCGCGCTTCTCCTCATAGGCGGACAGCACCTCCTGGGGTGCGCAGTCCAAAAACGGCTCCATCCCCGCCTCCTCCAGCAGCCGCCGGATGTAGTCCGGGTCCAGGGAGGAGGGCAGGCTTCCCAGGAGGGGGACCACCCCCTCCCAGCCGTCGTCCGGGACGGGCCGGGGCGGCAGATTTCCCCCTAAAATCTCCCGCAGGGTGGGCAGTACAGGGCGTTGCCGCTCTGCCTCTCCGTCGTCGAAGGGCCAGGGGAAGCCCAGACGGGCGGTGAAATCCACCATCTGCCAGCAGTCCCCGTAGGGAAACTCGTCCCCTGGGCAGGCGTACCGTGTCTCTCCCTCCGTCAGCACCTCGGCCCAGGGAACCAGATAGGCTCGAAGGGTCTCCGCCGTGACAGCCGGGAAGTACTCCGCCACCGCCTCCGGCCTTCCAGCCATCTGCTTCCTTTGAAATTCCGTGGCAGGTCCAAAGTAGTCGGGCATAGGGTCAAAGCAGTCCACCTCCTGCCCATTGTCATAGAAATTGTACCCCCACATATCCCCGTCATAGATGTACAGCAGCAGCACCGGACAGCTCCCTGCTTTTGATAGGGCCTTCGCCAGCTCACCCAGGCCGGGACACTCGTCCTCCAGCAGTACATGGGCCCCCTCCTGGTTCTGGTAGTACCGGCACAGCTCCGGGGTAAGCTCATAACTCCCTATCTCCTGCGCAGCCTGCTCCACTGCCGCCCGGGCCAGCTCCACGGTGGAGCCGGGGAAAAGAGCGGTCTGCAAAAACAGTCCCATGGCTCAGCCCCTCTCTGTAATCAGACAGACTGCGTGGACGGCGATCCCCTCACCGGCGCCAGTGAAGCCCAGCCCCTCCTCGGTGGTGGCCTTCACATTGACCTGGATCGGTTCCACATCCATAACCTGGGCCAGATTGTCCCGCATCTGTGGAATGTACGGCGCCAGCTTGGGATGCTGGGCCAGAACAGTGACGTCCACATTCCCCACGGAAAAGCCGCTTTCCCACAGCAGCTGCCGCACATGGATCAGCAGATTCAGGCTGTTCGCCCTGGCATAGGCAGGGTCGGTGTCGGGGAAGTACCTCCCGATATCCCCCAGCCCGGCGGCCCCCAGCAGGGCGTCCATCACCGCGTGGGTAAGAACGTCAGCATCGGAGTGGCCCAGCAGACCCTTTTCATATGGGATCTCCACCCCGCCCAAAATCAGTCTCCGGCCCTTTGTAAGGCGATGAACGTCATAACCATGTCCAATCCGCATCTACAGCTCCCCCTTTGCTCGTGCAGTAAGAATCGCCTCCCCCAGGATCAGGTCCAGGGGGGTTGTAATTTTCAAATTCTCCCGGCTGCCCGGGGTAAGCACCACCTTCATCCCCAACCGCTCTACAGCGGCACAGTCGTCGGTGATGGCTGCGCCGTCCTCCAGGGCCTTTTTCAGGGCAGCCCGGATCAACCCCGCCTCGAAGACCTGGGGGGTCTGGACCGCCCACAGGGCGGAGCGGTCCACTGTCTCCACCGCCAGTCCCTTCTCCCCCCGCTTGATGGTATCGGTCAGGGGAGCCGCCGGGGCTGCGGCCCCCGTCTTAGCCGCCTGCTCCACCGCCTGAGCAATGACCGCCTGGGGCACCAGAGGCCGGGCGCCGTCGTGAATGGCAATGAGGGAAACGTCCTCCCGCACCTCCCGCAGGCCAGCCTGCACCGACTGGCTGCGCTCGGCGCCCCCGACAATCACCTTGCGCACCTTGTCCAGCTGGAAGTCCTTACACAGGCGGGCCGCCTCCACCAGCAGGTCCTCTCGGGTGACCAAAATGATTTCGTCCACGGCGGAGCAGTCCTGAAAAGCATACAGGGTATGGACCAGCACAGGGAGCTCTCCCAGGGAGGCCATCATTTTGTCAATACCCTCCATCCGTGACGAGGCTCCCGCCGCCACGATAACCGCTGAACAGGCGGGGGGCGCCGGCTTTTTTTGAAACAGAGACAGCAGACCTGCCATTATCCTCGCTCCTCACTCGTCAATTTTTTCTTCTGCACCAGGTCCAGAAGCGAATCCTCCGGGAACCGAAAGCCGCCCTGTGACCCGTCCTCTGCGCTGAGAGTCCTGAAGGAGAGAAAGCCGTCCTCCCCGAACCGCTCCAGATCAATGTCGTCGTACAGGTCGTACTCCGGGTCCACCACATCGTGGATGTCCAGCCATACGGCACAGTCCTGCTCCTCCAGGGGGTGGGTAAAGTCCAAAAACTGCATATTGTTTCCCCCGCCCCAGTAGCAGCCGTAGGCGGCCAGCAGATTCGTCCTTGGGTCATAGGCCGTGTCGGTCCAGATGAAGGTCTCCAGAAACCCCTTTTTGTCCCAGGGCCAGGACTTTTCCGGCAGATAGTGGAGGGTCTGCCCGGTCTCCGTCTCCAGAACGCTGTAGCCGTACAAATCCTCCCGGAAAATTAGATAGTGTCTGCCGTTTGCATGGGGGACCAGGGTGTAGAACTCCCCATCTGGATTGAGGTTATCCCAAGTATACACCATCTGGCCTTCGCTGTCCAGCAGCTGGTGTCGGGCCGTCCGGCAGGCGAAGCTCCCCTGCTCTGCATAGTAGTGCCTGGAGTGGACCGACCAGCCCGGGGGCAGCACGAACGTTCTTCCCGGGCTTGGAACGCGGTGCGCCTCCGAGAAGGAGAAGGCATATTTCTGGCGGTGGGCCTGATACGCAGGGGTGTGGTAGACGTTCATGGTCACCTCCTCAGGTCTGCTGGTGGTGCATGGAGACCACCCGGCAGTCAGGGCAGATCTCTATGTAAAGCGTCCCCTCCATAAAGTCCAGGGTGTCCCACTGGATCTGGGCCAGGTACTTCATGGTCTTCCCGCAGTCGGGACAGGTGTAGTAGTTGGCGTCCTCAATCCAGTTGGCAAAGCCGCCCACAGTGCTCACATCGTCAAAGTGGGCGCCGTAAAACAGGGGAACGGGCTCTGGTCCCAGGACATAGGGGTAGGCGGCACACACCTCATAGCATATATCGTCCGGGTCGTACTCGCTGCCATACTGGTAGGGCAAAACGGCCTGGCTGCCCCCGTCCAGGGTGAAGCGGGAGTAGGCCGGCTCCTCCCAGGGGACACAGGCGGGACAGCAGGTAGCGGTGATAATCCCGTCCAGCCCCAGGAATTTCAGCCGGTTATCCCGGCCGTCCAGCGTCAGGATGTCCACCAGCCTGTTTCCGCAGCTGGGGCAACGGTCCTCCCGGATGCGGAAGACCTGGGCGGCGGTATCCTTCGTCCGGTCCCCCTTGATCAGGGGGTAGCACACATCAAAGTTGAGCTGCCGCCGGACTCCCGTCTTATCGAAGGTCCAGCCGCCAGTCCAAGCGTAGACAGAGGGGTCCACATACAGCTCCTCCCGCCAGGGGCGGGGGTGCTCCTCCAGGTCCCGGAAAACCTCCAGAGACCGGTCGTCCCCCTGCATGGCCAGACAGCACATAAGCCTGGAGGCGTCCATGGGGCTCTCTGTCCCCATCAGGGCCTCGATCAGCCCGTCCCGCACGTCCGCCGGGGCACGGTAGTAGAGCTCACAGGGCCGGTCCACC
Source organism: Lawsonibacter sp. (assembly GCA_022791995.1). Taxonomy (GTDB): domain Bacteria; phylum Bacillota; class Clostridia; order Oscillospirales; family Oscillospiraceae; genus Lawsonibacter. Next base: position 60,942 of record JAAWAD010000090.1, on the reverse strand, counting down.
TCTGCCGCCAGCGCCGCCCGCTGGAGCTCCGGCGTGATCCCGTCGTGGTAGGACAGCAGGCCCCAGAAGTCCTCGTCCCAGGCATCCTCCTTCAGCCGCTCCACATGGGCAATCAGCTCGGACCGCTTCGCCTGAATCTGCTCCGGCGTCCAGCCTTCCATCCCCTGGCGTCTCCACGCGGCCTGACACTGCCAGCACATCCCCTTGTATCCCAGCTCCCTGCCACATTTCGGGCACTGATACGACCGGTTTCCGCCCATATTCTCGCTTCCTTTCCAACAGAATATGGCGGCCTTTTCATTCCCTCTCGGAACAAAAAAGCCGCCCCGTGTTCCATTTTCTCTACGCCAGCGCGGTATTCAGCTCCTGCTCGGCCTCCTCGTGGCTCTGTTCCTTGGACAGCACCAGCTCCGAAACCAAAATCTGCCGGGCCGACTGGAGCATCTTCCGCTCCCCGGTGGACAAACCCCGTTTGCTGTCCCGCAGGGTCAGGCCCTTCACCACCCGGGCAACCTCAATCAGGTTGCCGCTTTTCAGCCGCTCCAAATTCTCCTGATAGCGGCGGTTCCAGTTGGAGGTCATCTCCACCTGAATCCCCGGAATGGCAGCCAACAGCTTGTCCGCCTGAACTCGGTCCACCACCGGCCTAACCCCCATTTCCACACTGCTCTCTTTGGGGATCATAACCTCCATCGAGCGGGACGGCAGCCGCATGACATAGTAGTCCCGGGCCACGCCATCCACCTTTTTTTGAATCACGTCCTCCAGTATGCCAGCTCCATAAATTGGATGGGCCACCTTATCCCCGATTTGAAACGGCATTTGACACCTCCTGTCCGCAGACCTGTCTATTCCAACGTTCTTCCTACATCTATACTTTAGTATAACAGTTCTGCTTAAATTTTGCAAGCAATTCCAGGTGTTTTTCCACAGATTTTTTCTTATTTTACGCAAAAAAACGTGGTGAACAGGCTGGTTCCTCTTCTTTTGCAGATACTTTCACCCTGAATTGTCCAGCTTCGGCTCGGGGGGAAAACTCGCCGCTCCTTCCCCGGAGGAGACACTGTGCCGCGTCTTTTCCACAGCGCTTCCACTTCGCCAAAGGATACCCGAAACACCCGGGCTTTTCCTGACAGTTTGACCATTGACTTCCCAAATGCTGGTGCGTATAATACAGGACGCCAAAAGAGCTTTATCGTTTTTCAGGAGGGAATCTATATGGAATCCTATACATATTTGCTGCTTTTAGCCATCATTCTGTTATCCACAAAGGTCCTTGGGCTGCTGACTGAGCGTGTCCACCTGCCCCAGGTGGTGGGAGCGCTGCTGGCGGGCATTATTATGGGGCCCAGTGGCTTCGGCGTGCTGCAAAGCACCGATTTTCTGGTGAAGGCGGCGGAGATCGGCGTCATCATGCTCATGTTCACCGCCGGCATCGACACTGACATGCAGGAGCTGAAGGAGACCGGCCTTCAGGCCAGCGTCATTGCTGTGCTGGGCGTCTTTGTGCCGCTGGCACTATGCGGCGGACTTTCCTTTCTCTTTTTCTGCGGCGGAGAACTCACGCCCTACAATCTGTTAAAGTCCGCCTTTCTGGGGTCGGTGTTCTCTGCCACTTCGGTCTCCATCACAGTGGAAACCTTGAACGAGATGGGCAAGCTGAAAACCAAAACCGGAACTACCCTGCTCAGCGCCGCTCTGATTGACGACATCATCGGCATTGTGGTGTTGTCCATCCTCAGTGCGTTCAGCTCAGGCGACTCTGATCCGATCCAGGTTTTGATCCACATTCTGCTCTTTTTCGTCTTCGTCCTGGTGGTAGGCCTGGTGGTTCGCCGGTTGTTCAGCTACATCGCCGAGGAGCATTGGCACAACCGGCGGGTGGCAGTATGGGCTCTGGCCTTCTGCCTGCTGATGGCCTACTGCGCCGAGACGTGGTTCGGCGTAGCCGACATCACTGGCGCTTACTTTGCCGGTCTTATTCTGTGTAATGTGACAAAGGCCCGCCGGTTCGTGGCCAAAAAATTTACGGTTACCTCCTATATGGTGTTCACTCCGGTTTTCTTTGCCAGCGTCGGCATGAAGACCAACCTGCGGAGTATGACAACAGAGCTCCTTGTCTTCGCCCTGCTGCTGGTTGTGGCCGCCGTAATGTCAAAAATGATTGGCTGCGGCCTGGGCGGACTGGTCTGTGGTCTGAGCCGTCACCAGTCCCTAGTGGTGGGCATCGGCATGGTAGCCCGGAGCGAGGTGGCGCTGATGGTAGCCCAAAGGGGCATCAACGCCGGGATGATCGACCCAGCCATTCTGCCGGCTATCGTCCTCAGCGTGATCTCCTCTGCTCTTCTTACCCCAGTCCTTCTGAAAATGGCCATCTCCAGGGGACCAGATCTGGCATAAATCGAAAAAGAGGCGGACAGCTTTGCTGTCCGCCTCTTTTTACCTGTACCAAAACCGGATGGACAAGGGATTTGTTCGCCCTGCAAGGCGGCAAGAAACCGGTCCAGACAGTGGTTTGCGGTTGTAAATACAGTCTTAAACCTTCGCCAAGGTAAAGCTCTCCACCAGCTGCTTCAGACTGCTTGCTTCCGCAGAGAGCTCCTGACTGGCAGCAGCGCTCTCCTGGGCAGTGGCACTGTTTGTCTGAACCACAGAAGAAATCTGGTCGATTCCCTCCGTAACCTGGGTAATGGCAATGGTCTGATTTTCCACGGCCTCCACCACAATGTCCATCTGGGCGGTCACATGACCGGCATAGACGCTGGTCTGCTCCAGAGATTCTGTCACTTTGGTCACGGCCTGACTTCCCTCGGTAACAGCGGCGATAGAACCCTCAATCAGCTCCTTGGTCGCCTTGGCCGCCTCGTCAGACTTGGACGCCAGGTTACGCACCTCATCGGCCACGACGGCAAAGCCCTTGCCGGCGGTACCGGCTCTGGCGGCCTCCACGGCGACATTCAAGGCCAGGATGTTGGTCTTGAACGCAATATTCTCAATGGCGGCAATGATCTTGCTGATCTCCTCGGAGGAGCTGGAAATCTTCTCCATGGCCGCGTTCAGCTCCTTGACGTGGTCCACGCTGATCCCCAGCTGAGCCCCGGCCTGCCCGACAAACTTGCCGGCCTCTGCGGCAGCGGCGGCGGTCTTCTTGGCGCTGTCTGAGATATCGTTGATGGTAGCCGCCAGCTCCTCCACCGAGCTGGCCTGGTCCACAGACCCCTGGCTCAGATTCTGAGCGCCGATTGACACCTGCCCACTGGCGGAGGAAACCTGGCTGGCAGAGGCGTCAATCTGACGTATGGTGCTGCTCAGCTCCAGCTTCAGTGTGCGCATGGAGTGCAGAATCCCCTGAAACTCGCCCACATAGGCGTCTCTGTGGGCGGACTGGATATCAAAGTTTTGCCTTGCCATCTCAGTGAGCAGATATCCAATATCTTCCAGAATGGTCCGCAGCCCCTCTACCAGCTCTGCGGTGGAACGAGTGAGCTCTGCCGTCTCATCCTGGCCAGTCGCCTGGGGAACGGGGGATTCCAGGTCACCCGCCACCAGCAGCTTCATCCGCTCGGCACAGGCGCGCATGGGAAGGCTGATGTTGCTGGATAGCCTGACCGCCACAACGATCGAGGCCAGAATGGACGCCACAATGACAGAGACATTGAGTATCATGCTGAGGTATGTATCGGCCAAATAGTCTGTCTTCAGCGCGGTGATGGCAACACTCCACCCATCTGTCCCTTCCACTGGCGCATAGGCGGCAAATCGGGTCCCGTCCGCGCTGCGGAAGCTGCCAAAGCCATTTCCGCCCTTGCGCATTTCCGCATGGATGGCCGCCAGGGCCTTCAGAGAGGAATCGCTCTGGGCCTCCTGCTCAATATTCTGTGTTGTGATGGTCTCCAGTGTGGTATCGGCAATGGTATCCCCCGCCTTGTTAATCATATAGGCATGGCTGTTTTTGCTGACCTGGATGGAAGAGACGATGTCATTCAAAAAGGTCTCTGGAGGCACGAAGTAGACCACGCCCACAATGGAGCCGCCCTGGCTTCCATTGGCGTACAGGGGAGCCGCCACTATGATGGACAGCTCGCCGGTAATCTTGCTTACCAGGGGCTGGGAGACATAGACGTTCCCCTGCATAGCCTGCTGCACATACTCCCGGTCGGAGTAGTCGTTGCCGTCAAAAATGCTGCGGCCGTCCGCCCCAATGATGTTGCCCCGCTGGAAGCCGTGCATTTGGACGCGCTCGTCAATCACTGTCCTTTTATCCTCCAGGGGCACCGTAGCGTTTGACAGCTGGGGAATACAGCCTGTGTCCATAGCCACATTTTTATAGGCAGTCAGCTCCTGCTGAATGCGCTCAGCCGCCAGCACAGCGGTCTGACTCATCATCTGATCCACAGTTGCAACGGTACTTCTATAGTTCAGGGTGATGCTGACTGTCCCCACCAGAAGCAGGGCGATCAAGACTGTTGCCATCAGGCATACCGTAATTTTTTTTCGGATACTCTTCATCTCTCTGCACCTCAACTTTGATAATCCCGGACTTTTGTCCAATGCTTTTTATTATAGGGATGTGCCTCACCTTTGTCAACGGCTTCTGTGGATTTCTACCCGATTCGCCTATAAATTGGCGAAAACGTCTACCTGCTGCTGAAGCTCGCCCACAATCTCCTGATTAGTGTCCATACGCGCCGTAATTCCGGCCATGTCGTCCACCAGGACCCGGGTGCTGCCAGCCGCTCCGGCGAGGTCTGAGGCCGCGCCGTCAATGGCGCTGGAAATGCTGGAAATTGCGCCGGCTATCTCGTCCATGGCGGTTTGCAGACGGCCGGTCCGCTCATTAAAGGCCTCCATTGAGCGGCCAAGGTAGGCGGCGTCCTCCCGGTACTGCTGCCCTGCCTGGACTGACTGCTCCAACTGCTGCAAAAGCGACTTTCCCAGAGAGTCTGCCAGCTCCTGCGCACTGCCGGAGAGGTAGTTGACCGCCCCGGTCACTACCGCGCTGACCTGCTGGATGTGGTTTGCCGTCTGTGCGCAGGAATCAGCCAGCTTGCGGACCTCCTGGGCGACAATGGAAAAGCCCTTTCCCGCCGCCCCGGCACGGGAGGCCTCAATGGACGCATTGACAGCAATCAGATTGGTGGATGAGGAGATCGAGAGGATATCCCGGGTCAAAATCTCAATCTGATCCACGCTCCGGCTCTTTTCAATCGCCTGATCCAGGGTGGATATAATCTCCTCTGTTTTTGTGCGCACTGCTGCCATCTCAGCCTGGGCGGACCGCTCCATCTCCTCTGCCCGTGTCCGCATGTTCACCGAGTAGGCCGTGATGGCCGAGCACTCCTCTGCAATGTTCTTCACATCGCTCTGGGTACCCGAGGCGCTGGAACGAATGGAGGCGGTGCTGCCGGAAATTTCCTCCAGCGCGGCAGAGAGCTGCTCCGTCAGCCCCGACAGGCTGCGCACGCTTCCGCTGGAGGTCTGCGTTCTCCGGCGCACCTCAGTAACAACACCGCTGATTCGCTCGGAGCTTTCCTGAAGGGTCCCCATTGCGCTGCGGACTGGCGCGATCACATAGCGCCGGACAATGCGGAATGCCGCAACAACCAGCAGTACACCTGCAATCAGGGTCGCCGCACTGGTCAGCAGGGAGGTGACAAAGACCAGGGACAGCCGTCCCCGGGCAGTCTCCGCCTGGTCGCTGACCGAGGTATACAGGCTGTCAATCTGTTCCTCGGCAGCGGCACTCCAGACCGCCACGTCGCCGTTGGCCATGGCATAGGCCTCCTGGGTCTTGCTGTCTGCGCTGGCACAGACCAGATGGACCAGGGCGTGCTGGAATGCCTCATAGCTCTGCTGGAGGGCGTGATAGGTCTCCTGGTCCGCCTCACCCACTGCGCCGGCGTAGGCATCCAGCTTCTCATCCAGAGCCGCCTCCGCCGCCTTAATCTCCTGGACCAGCTGAATCATGGTTGTGTGGTCTGCGGCCACAATGTGGGACAGAGCCAGCCGGTGCAGGCCCATCATCCCCCGCCGGATCTCCTCCAGCTGGGCCTCTTGAACCATGTATTCATCCACAATGGTTCCCGCGTTGGCGTGTACATTGTTGATGCTGAACACCGCCAGAAGGTTGGACAGCAGCGTCACCAGCCCCAGCAGAACAATGGGCAGAATCAAGCGCTGCTGTAGTGTCAGTCTGCCTTTCATACCATGCTACCCCCAATATGTACGTTCTAACGGGCTGTCACACTCTCCACCAGCCGGTCCAGCTGGGCTTGGAGAGAGGCCCCGGAGGGATTCCCCTCCGCCATATTGCCGGCAAACTCCGTCACAGGGTCCCAGAATTTTCCTCCCACCCGCTGGAGCTGGGAGAACTCCGACTGCGCCAGCAGGGCCGCAATGGCTGGAGACGCCTGAACCTCTGGGGAGTTGGCCGCATTGGCATTTGCCGGCCCCTGGCCCCGCAGCTCAAAGCGCCGGCGCTGATTCGCCTCGTTGGTCATCCACTCCGCCAGCCGCACCGCCCACTCTGGATACTTTGAGTAGGCGTTTACGCCAATCAGCTTGCAGCCAGAGAACGAGGCCATCTGCACCTGCTGTCCAGCGCAGGTATAGGCAGGCAGCTTGACCGCCCCCATATTCTCTCCCCAGGCCTCCTCAATGGCCACCGCATTCCAGACTCCACTGATTCCTGCAATCACAGAGCCGTCCTGTACCCCCGCCAGAAACTCGGTATCTGTCCGGCTGGCAAAGCCAGGACTGGCTGCAATATCCAGCATGGCCTGGGCCACGTCTACCCCCCGAATGGGGCCATCCGTCCCGTTCCAGGTGCAGTAATTGGTCAGCCCGTCCTGGTTGAGACCCACCTCCAGGCCGGTATTGCCAAAAAAGGCATAGACATACCAGGCCGAGGACCAATCCATCGTCACCAGACGGTCGGCCTGGCCCGCAATCTCCACCATACGTTCCAAGCTCTGCACATCCTCCGGCGAGAAATAGGCCGTGTTGTAGTATAGAAAATAGCCATTGTCCGCCGTCAATGGGTAGGCATAGAGAACGCCCCCCACGCTGGCCGCCTCCACCGCCGCAGAGAGGCTTGTGCCACGGATATCCGCCGCCCCCTCTACAGGGTCCAGTCCGCCGGCCGCCGCCAGCGCGGCCACCTGGTCGTCGGCAAAGGCAAACACATCCGCGCCTCCCTCCAGGTCGTCCAGCAGAGCGTCCTTACAGCTGGACTCGCTTTGAGGCTGAAAGGTAATCTGAAAGCTGGCCTGTCCAGCGTATTGGGCCTGGAAGGAGCGGCACATCTCTTGAATCAGAGCCTCGTCCTCCTCCGACCCCCACACCGTCAGTGCAACCATTTCCTGTCCAGGCCCGGCAGAGGAGGCCGGAAGCTCCTCCCTGCCGCAGGCTGTTCCCGCAAGCAATATCAGTATGGAAAAAATAAGGAAAAAAAGTCTTTTTTTCATACAACCAATCCTTTCAAAGCATCCGCCCTGTATTATAGCATTCTTTTCCACAGTTGACAACTGGAAAACCGCTCTGAACGCACTGGAATTCTCTGTCTGGTTCCTCCCGGAAAGGGACTTTCTGGAAGGAGCCGAACCATCCCGGATTTTGAAAAAAGGACTTGCAAAATTTCCAGCTCCCGATTACAATAAATAGGCTGGGTTTTATACCTGCCTACGAAAATCAAAAAACGGAGTGAACATGTATGAAAGAAATGCACCAGCCCAGGGACAAAAAGCGGAAACGCATCGGCCAGAAGGTGGGCAACATGGTTGTCATCATGCAGATGGTCTCGGTCGTTTTTGCGGTGGCTATGTGTGTAACTATGTTCCGAAGCCTGGCAACAGGAATGCTGAAGGAGCGCTGCACCAACGGCACCAACATGCTGGCCTACATCCTGAGTCAGACCGACGGCACAGAGGACATCAATCAGATCCTGGACGATCTGAAGGACCGTATGGACTGTGAATTCACCATCTTCCAGGGGGATACCCGGACCTACACCACCGTCATCCAAAATGGGGAACGTGTGGTGGGCACCAAGCTGGACACCAAGCTGTCCAACACCATACTCCAGCAGGGGCAATCCTATGTTGGAAAGGCTACGATTCTGAGTGAGTCCTATTTGGCCTCCTATGTTCCCACACGGGACGGGAATGGACAGATCAACGGACTGATCTTTGCTGGTATCTCCAGCGCAGAGGCCAACCGGCAGATTATGCTTACCATCCTCCTCTCTTCCCTGGTGAGCATCGCGGTCATCGCGGTATGTGTTCTGATTATGGCCTCTTATCTGAAAAAAAACGTCTCCTTCCCCTTGGCTGAGATTACTCAGGTGGCTGAACACCTGGAAGAGGGAAATCTGGGGCTGGCTACTGGGGATGAAATCCATATCAGCATCCATTCCAACGACGAGATCGGGGAATTGGGCCAAATTTTTGAGGAAACCATCCGCCGCCTGCGGGCCTACATCGGAGAAATATCCAGTGTTTTGGACTCCATCGCCGGAGGAGACCTGACAAACGCCGCCCAACAGGAGTATGTGGGGGACTTTGTATCAATTCGTCAGTCCATGGACAGCATTGCAGCCAAACTGAACGACACTCTGGGTCAGATCAAGGTGAGCGCCGAGCAGGTCTCCGCCGGCTCTGAGCAGGTGTCCAACAGCTCCCAGTCCCTGGCCCAGGGCGCCACACAGCAGGCCAGCGCCGTGGAGGAGCTGTCCGCCACCATCACGGAAATCTCCGAGAACGCCCGGCGGACCGCCGACGCCACCCGGGAGGCCGGCCACTTTGTAGGTCAGGCCGGCGCTCAGCTGGGCGTCAGCGTGGACTTTGTCAAGCAGCTGAACGCAGCGATGGAGAAGATCTCCAGCTCCTCCGAGGAGATCAGCAAGATCATTGCAACCATTGAGAACATCGCCTTCCAGACCAACATCCTGGCTCTGAACGCCGCTGTGGAGGCTGCCCGGGCCGGGTCTGCTGGCAAGGGCTTCGCCGTTGTGGCCGACGAGGTACGCAACCTGGCCAACAAGTCCGACGAAGCCGCCAAGGCCACCAAGGAACTGATCGAGAGCTCTATCACCGCCGTCACCGAGGGCAGCCATGTGGTGGAGAAGGTCACAGAATCCCTGGGACAGACCAGCGTCTATGCCGGCCATGTGTCCACGCAAATGGACATCGTGGTGGAGGCAGTGGAGAACCAGACCACAGCAATTTCCCAGGTGACAGAGGGCATCGACCAGATCTCCGCCGTGGTCCAGTCCAATTCGGCCACCAGCGAGGAGTGCGCCGCCGCCAGTGAGGAGCTGTCCTCCCAGGCCAGCCTGTTCAAGCGGCTGGTCAGCGCGTTCCATCTGAAGCAGGAGATCTACCGCTGAGACCTTACAGCCAGAAAAGGGCCGGGGCATTTTGTCCCGGCCCTTCCTTGGTTTCCATTGCCGTTCACACCCCGTCCAGCTCCTCCCGGTGCTCCCGAAAGAACTGCCAGTAGGTCTGGATGTGCTCCAGCTCCGTCCAGCGGCAGGGCCGGACGGGGGCACTGTCCAGGTCATAGAGCTTTGCCTCCCGCATCGCCAGCAGGAAGGGAGAGTGGGTGGAGATGACAAACTGACAGCGGTAGAACCGGGCGGAGTCCTCCAGAAAGCCCACCAGCTCCCGCTGAAGCTGGGGAGATAGGCTGTTCTCCGGCTCGTCCAGCAGGTACAGGCCATCTTCCCGGATCTCCTTGGTGAAGAAGGCGAAGGCGCTCTCCCCGTTGGACTTCTCTATTACATCGTTCATCACCTGATCCCGGACGTACCGGGAGCCGCTCTTCCGCTGGGCCTCCACCACCTGGCGCAGGTGGTCGTAGTCCTCCATGGAGCGCATCTGAAAGTGGGCGTATCGGGCGTCGGTATACTCCTCCAGCAGCTCGCGCCGCCGGTACTCGATATTCTCGTTCATGTACCGCAGATCCAGCAGGTAATCGAATACGTCATCGCTGGTGATGACCCGGCTGTTCTCCCTTGCCCTTTGAAAAGAGGGGGCAGTCTCCGCCTGGCATTGGTCCAGATACGTCCCAAAAAAGGAGCTGCGGTTAAACACCGCCCCCCGGCGCAGGCCCAGCTTCTCCCCCATCAGGTTCAAGATGGTAGTCTTGCCGCTGCCGTTGCCCCCGCACAGGATGGTGATGGCCTTCAGCTCCAGCGCCGGCACCGCCCGGCTGAGGAAAACCCCAAAGGGATAACGGCTGGTGTAGCAGGTGCGCTTGCTTTCAAAATTTCTGGCCAGGAAATTTGTCTCCGTGCTCTGGCTGGGGAGGGAAAACCGTTGCAGGTAGATCATCGCATCCTCCTTGCATATGAGAAACGGCCGCCCCCCACAATGGGGGGCGGTCTATGCAAATTAACCCTTGCTCTTGATGTATGTGTCGATGGACTTGGCGGCAGATTTTCCCGCGCCCATCGCCAGGATGACCGTGGCGGCTCCTGTGGCGGCGTCGCCGCCGGCAAAGATATTGGGGCAGGAGGTACAGCCGTGATCGTCGGCCTGGACACAGCCCTTCCGGGTCTTCTCCAGACCGGGGGTGCCGTCGTAGCTCATGGGGTTGGGCTGCGTGCCCAGAGACATGACCACCGCGTCCACTTCCATCTTGAACTCGCTGCCCTCAATGACCACGGGGCGGCGGCGGCCGGAGGCATCGGGCTCGCCCAGCTCCATCCGCACGCAGGTGATGGACTGGACATGGCCGGTCTCATCCCCCTCAATGGAGATGGGGTTGGTCAGCAGGTCGAAGACGATGCCCTCCTCCTTGGCGTGGTGGACCTCCTCCGCACGGGCGGGGAGCTCGGCCTCAGACCGGCGGTAGACGATGTGGACATCAGCCCCCAGGCGCTTAGCACACCGGGCGGCGTCCATAGCCACGTTGCCGCCGCCCACCACGGCCACCTTCTTGTTGTGGAGGATGGGGGTGGGGGCGCCGTCCTTGTAGGCCTTCATCAGGTTGATGCGGGTGAGGTACTCGTTGGCCGAGTACACGCCCACCAGAGACTCGCCAGGGATCTTCATGAACATGGGCAGACCGGCGCCGGAGCCGATGAAGACCGCCTCATAGCCCTGCTCAAAGAGCTCGGTGATGGTCAGCACCTTGCCGATGACCATGTTCAGCTCAATGTCCACTCCCATCTTCTCCAGGTTGGCAACCTCACGCTTGACGATAGCCTTGGGAAGACGGAACTCGGGGATGCCGTAGCTCAGCACGCCGCCGGGGGTGTGGAAGGCCTCGAAAACGGAGACGGCGTAGCCCATCCGGGCCAGCTCTCCGGCGCAGGTCAGGCCGGCGGGGCCGGAGCCGATGACCGCCACCTTATGGCCGTTCTTGGGGGCAGTGGCCACGTTGGCAATGCCATTCTCCGCCGCCCAGTCGGCCACGAAGCGCTCAATACGCCCAATGGACACCGGTTCTCCCTTCACACCCCGGACGCACTTGCCCTCACACTGGGTCTCCTGGGGGCAAACCCGGCCAGAGATGGCGGGCAAGGCGTTTGCATCGGACAGAAGCTGATAGGCGGCAGCCAGGTCCCCCTCGGCCACCTTACCCACAAACTCAGGGATCGGAATGCCTACAGGGCAGCCGCTGACACAGGGCTTGTTCTTGCAGTTCAGGCACCGCTGTGCCTCGTTCTGCGCCTGCTCCAGGGTATACCCCAGGGCCACTTCCTTGAAATTGGCGTTGCGTACATTGGCCTCCTGCTCAGGCATGGGGGTCTTTTCCATCTGCATGTTAGCCATTCATGGCACCTCCTCCCAGGCGGCAGAGGTGCTTCTCTTTCGCCTTGGCTTCCTGTTCCTTATAGGTTGCGTTCCGAGCAATCACTTCATCAAAGTCCACCTTGTGGCCGTCAAAATCGGGGCCGTCCACACAGGCGAACTTCACCTCGCCGTCCACCGTCAGGCGGCAGCAGCCGCACATGCCGGTCCCGTCGATCATAATGGGGTTCATGCTGACGGTGGTGGGGATGTTGTACTTCTCCGTCAGCTTGCAGGCAAACTTCATCATCAGCAGGGGGCCGATGGCAAAGACGTGGTCAAACTTGACGCCGCTGTTGATAAGCTCCTCCAGCTTGCCGGTAACAAAGCCGTGGTAGCCATAGGTACCGTCGTCGGTGCAGATGTGCAGGTCGGTGCAGGCCTGGCCCATCTCCTCCTCCAGGATGACGATATCCTTTGTCTTGAAGCCGCCAATCAGGTCCACCTGGTTGCCCGCCTGATGCAGAGCGCGGGCCACAGGCAGGGCAATCGCACAGCCTAAGCCGCCGCCCAGAACGGCCACCCGGCCCAGTCCCTCCACATGGGTGGGCAGGCCCAAGGGGCCCACAAAGTCCTGGAGGCAGTCCCCCTCGTTCAGCTGATCCAGGGCCAGGGTGGTGCCGCCAATCTTCTGGTAAATCACGGTGACCAGACCATTCTCTGCGCTGGAGATGGTCAGAGGGATCCGCTCCCCCTCCTCATCCACACGCAGGATGATGAACTGGCCCGCTTTGGCTTTTGCGGCTACCAGCGGCGCGTTCACCGAGATCTGGCTGATCTCTGGCGTCAGCGTCTTTTTTTTGACGATTTCATACTTCTTCACTGATGCTTCTCCTCCTACTTCAGCGTACATTTTCACCGGAGCTCCCTCCGGCATTCCTTTTCCAATCCAAATATCATCAACACGGACGGTCCGTGCAGATCATGTATTCACCGGCGGCGGAGACCTCCGCCATAGCGCCGGCGGCGGCGGGCCCGGAGCAGCAGCCGGAACGCCAGGGCCACCAGAGCAGTCAAAACTGCCAGTCCAGCCAGCGCAGCTATCGAAACTCCATTGGTCACACGCAGCAGCTGAAGGGGGCTCCAACTGTTGCTGACCGTCTTGCGGCCATCCGGCTGACAGTAGGACGCCGGGATTTCCTCTTCAAAGGTGGACAGGTAGGCGGCCAGGGCGTACCACGCCTCAATCGGATCACTGTACTGATTCGTCAACGTGCGCTGAGACAGCTCGGAGAGAACCTCCCCTTCCTCGTCCTTGGGCTCCAGCTTCAGCAGACCAAAGGAGTACTCCTCCATCCGCTCCAGCATCTGAACCGTGTACCGATTGGCCACTACCCGGTAGAGCTGCCCGTCGTCAATCTGGGTAAAGAGCTGCTTGTCCGGCCCCACCCGGTAGCGGGGCTCCTGAAGGCTTCCCCTCAGCACCCGGCAAAAGGGTATTCTGTGGGTATTGAAGGTACAGCTTAGCCCGGAAAAGAACAGCTGCCCACCGGGAATTCGAGACGCGGCAGAGGCATCCGCCTCCATAGCATCCCGCAGCTCGGCCCCGGTGAGGTAGAAAGACACCAGGGAACCGTTTGAAGCGCCGTCTCCTCCCAGCTCTGGTGGGAGGACATCAAAGACCTGGGCAACGGTGAGGTCCCCGGCGGGCAAACCAGCCCCCAGCGCACCGGCGGCAAGCACCGCCACAGTGGGGGCGCCGCGTCTCTCCCCCGTCAGGGCTTCCGTCGCCCACAGACAGGCATCGGCGGCCAGCTCTCCCAGGGCACTCTCCCAGCTTCCCTCCGGGCGCGGCAAGGAGGCGGGGCTGTGGGTGAGCACCTGGTCATAGCGCAGACTGTACCGGGACAGGTAGCTTGTCTCCACCTGTTCCTTCCAGTTTTCCACCAGAGCGGCCATAGACGGGTCCTGAGGTAGCGTCCCGTCAATGGAAATCAAGCGGTAGTCCTTCAGATACAGGCTGCCGTCCTCCCCTATAAACAGGGTAATGGAGCCCAGGGCCTCGCCGTCCGCTCCGGCGGAGACGATGTAGGTATCCCCCTCCACAATGGGCTCCTCCAGCTTGGTGCAGGTGTGACCTGAAACAATCAGGTCGATGCCCTCCACCGACTTCGCCAGCTGCTGGTCCTCGGAGCTCTTTTTCCTCTCGCTGGTTCCCCCATGGGACAGACAGATGATGAACTGGGCTCCCTGCTCCCGCAGGGCATCCACACATCGCTGGGCATAAAAGGCCGGCTCTCCCAGGGCAAAGCCGGAGACAGAGGCACAGGCAGCGGCATCCTGGCCCATCAGCCCGAAAATTCCGATTCTAAGCCCGCCCCGCTCCACCAAGATATAGTCCTGAAGCCCGCCAGCGGCCATGGCGCGCTGGAGATCCAGGCGGGCCGGGTTGTCCTGACTGGGCCGGTAGTTGGACAGCACAACAGCAGGCAGCCTCTCTCCGCTGCGGGCGGCGGCCTCCAGCATCTGGGCAAAGCCTTCTCCCCCTAAAGCAAAATCGCGGTCGCCCGCTGTCACAGCATCGTACCCCAGTGCTCCCATGGTCCGCAGCTCAGCGGCCTGGGAAGTGTACAGGGTCCGCATCAGGGAACTGGAAGAAAAATCTCCGGCATCCACGGTAAGCGCCTCGGGGTGCTCAGCCCGCTCCCGGTCCAGAGCGGTCTTCAGTCGGGCATATCCCCCGGACTCGCCCCCCTCCTCCGCCTTGGGGAGAAACTGGGAGTGGAGGTCGTGGGTAAATAAAACCGTAACCTCCCAGGATTGCATGGGGGGTGTCGCACCCACCTGGGACAGCAGGATAAAAAACAGCAGAGCGGCCATGGTCAGACCGAACACGCGGCGCAGGGACTTCAACTGGAGCCTCCTTTCACAGGCACTGGAGATACTTCCCATACAGGGTCATGCCCAGGTCCTCGCCAATGGCGTGGACCTGCTCCTCGGTGATCCAGCCCTCGTACAGGCCCAGCTCCTCCAGACAGCCCACATAGCGCCCGGTGGAGTCCTGGATATCCCGGATGGTCTGTCCCGCCCCCAACAGGCTGTCGGCGGTGCCTGCGTCCAGCCAGGTGAAGTTCCTCTCCAGGGGGATCACCTGGAGCTGGCCCCAACGTAGATACTCCAGATTCACATCGGTGATCTCCAGCTCCCCCCGGGCAGAGGGCTTTAGACTCCGGGCAATCTCCATCACCTGGCTGTCATAGAAGTACAGGCCAGGGATGATATAGTTGGACTTGGGATAGCGGGGCTTCTCCTCAATGGAGATGGCCCGTCCATCCTTATCAAACTCCACCACGCCGAAGGGGCGGGGGTCCTCCACCCAGTAGCCGAATACGGTCGCTCCTCTCTCATTGGCCGCTGCGCGCTTCAGCGTGGCCGCCAATGTGGGGGCGTAAAAAATGTTGTCCCCTAGCACCAGACAAACCCGGTCGTTTCCCACAAACTCCTGTCCGATGAGAAGCGCGTCGGCGATGCCCCGGGGCACCAGCTGCTCGGCATAGGAGATACGCAGGCCGTACTGCCCCCCGTCTCCCAGCAGGGCGGCGAAGGTAGCGGTCTCCCCCGGGGGGACGATGACCAGAATTTCCGAAATACCTGCCTGCATCAAAACAGCCAGCGGGTAGTAGATCAGCGGCTTATCATAGATGGGCAGCAGAGGCTTGCACACCGGCTTGGTCATAGGGTACAGGCGGGTTCCCTTGCCCGCCGCCAGAACAATTCCTTTCATATCAGCCCTCACAACGTATCAGGTCTCTCATACGCAGCACAACTTCTCTTGGTATCCGCCCCCTCGAGGCGGCTCTGTCTGCGGAATATCTGTAGTGTACCATTTCCGCTGTGAATTTGCAAGTCCAAACTGGGGTAGAATCCATTCCATTTTCCTCAAAGCATGGGGGCCGCTTCCTGGTTATCCCCCCATCCAGACAGAAAAAACCGGAGGCCGCGGCAAGCGCGGCCTCCTTAAGCTGCGGAGTTTTCAAAGGATCAGCCCAGGACCACCAGCAGGTCGTCCGTGTTGACGGTGCTGCCCACAGCGGCGGCCACAGACTTAACGGTGCCGGACACCGGGGCCGAGACCTCGATTTCCATCTTCATGGCCTCCAGCACCACCAGCACGTCGCCTGCATTCACCTGCTGGCCCACCTTGCACTCCACCTTGAACACATTGCCCGGCATGGGACTGTTCACGGGGGTCTCGCCGGCGGAGACAGCAGCAGGAGCGGTGGCAGGTGCGGGAGCCGGGGCCGCGGCAGGCGCTGGGGCTGGAGCGGGCGCAGGCGCCGGGGCAGCAGCGGGAGCCGCCACAGGGGCGGGGGCAGCTGCTGTGGGGGCAGCCGGTGCGTCACCAAAGGCCACATCCACCTGATAGGCCTTGCCGTCCACCACCACGGTGTAGGAGCCCACACAGCTGCCGCCGGAGTTGCCCATCATCAGATGGGGAGGCTGATAGGAGGCAGCGAAGGGCTGAATGGGGCGGGTGGTGTATCCGTTGGCAGTGGCAGTGGGCACGTTGGCATAGTACACATGGCCCTGCCAGGCGGGCATGGGGGGCAGATCCTCCGCCTTAGGGGCGGCAGGCGCGGCAGCCTTTTTGGCGGGGTCCGCCTTCTTGGGGAAGCCGGCCTCCCGGTCCTTGAAGAAGGCCATCGCCACCTGGGGGAAAGCGATGTAGCTCAGCACGTCCTCGTCGCTCTTGGCCGTGGCGCCCAGTTCCTTCTTGGTCTTCTCAAACTCGGGCTCCAGCGAGTCGGCAAAGCGGCCCTTGACCACCGGGGTATCGCCCAGAATCTTCTTTTGAATCTTGGGGTCAATGGGGGCGGGGGTGCGGCCATACTCGCCCCGGCAGTAGGCCTTGATCTCCTTGCCCACCACCTTGTACCTCTCGCCGGCCAGCACGTTCTGCACAGCCTGAGAGCCTACCATCTGGCTAGTGGGGGTGACCAGGGGAGGATACCCCAGGTCAGCACGGACCTTGGGCGTCTCGGCCAGGGCCTCGTCCAGCTTATCGATGGCGTTCATCATCTTCAGCTGGGAGATCAGGTTGGACAGCATTCCGCCGGGGATCTGGTAGTTCAGGCACTGGGTGTCGGTGGTCAGGGAGATGGGGTCCAAGGTGCCGTCCTTGATGAAGTCAGCCCGCACACCCTTGAAGAAGTCGGCCATCTGGATGAGCACCTTGTCGTCCAGGTCCACCTGATAGCCCAGGGAGCGCAGGGCATAGGCCAGGGTCTCTGTGGCGGGCTGGGCAGTGCCGCCGGACATGGGAGAGATGGCGGTGTCAATGACGTCAGCGCCTGCCTCCACGCCCTTCAGGCAGGTCATGAAGGCAAGGCCGGTGGTGCAGTGGGTGTGAATGACCACGGGCAGCTCCGGCACGGCGTCCTTGATGGCGGACACCAGATCATAGGACTCCTTGGGGCCCATGATGCCGGCCATATCCTTGATACAGATGGACTTGACGCCCATCTTCTTCAGCTCCTTCACCATCTGGACATTCTTCTCCAGGGTGTGGACCGGGCTGGTGGTGAAGCAGATGGTGCCGGAGGCGTGAGCCCCCTGCTTTACGGCCTCGTCAATGGCAACCTCCAGGTTGCGCACATCGTTCAGGGCGTCGAAAATACGGATGATGTCAATGCCGTTCTTCACGGAGTGCTCGACAAACTTGCGGACCACATCGTCGGGGTAGTGTTTATAGCCCAGGATGTTCTGACCCCGGAGGAGCATCTGGAGCTTGGTGTTGGGCATTTTCTTGCGGATTTTCCGCAGCCGCTCCCAGGGGTCCTCCTGGAGGTAGCGCAGGCACACGTCGAAGGTGGCCCCGCCCCACACCTCGGCGGAGTAGTAGCCGGCCTTATCCATGGTCTCCAGGATGGGCTCGAATTTACTGTAGGGCAGACGTGTGGCAATCAGCGACTGGTTGGCGTCGCGCAGCACAGTCTCCGTGAAGTTTACTTTTCTCATAGTCAATCGACCTCCATGCCGCTCCCAGGGGGAGCAAAAATTTGCAGTCAAAAATTTGCCGGGGGCACAGCATTGCCCTCAGAGCCGCTTATCTCCATTTTAGTATATTCTCTTCCATAAAGCAAGACCTGCTGAGAAGAATTCCTGTCTTTTTTTGCCGCCAGGCCCAGACCTATTGCCCTGTCCCGGCGTAATAGGCCCGGAGAACGGGCTCCAGCTCCCGCCACTTGATCTCATACATCTGGCGGTAGTCCTCCACAGAGTAGTAGGGCTGGACGACCGTTTCCTTCCCCCGGCGCATGACCGTGTGAGGCTTAAAGATGTCCGCATCCGGGTCCAGGCCGTACATTCCGTCCAGCAGCTCCCGGCCCTCCTCCAGGTTGCGCAGGATTACCGACGCCTGGGACAAGCCCTCCTCGTTGGGCGGTCTGAAAGCGTGGATGTCCGCCCCGTGCTTGAGAAGCTCGTCCAGTACGGCTTTCAGCATCTTCCGCAGCCGGCAGTTCTCCTCTTTTGCCGTTTCTACACAGTAGCTGGGATAAGACTTGTGGGCAAACTGGTCATATTCCTCCAGAGCGTGCTGCCAGGCGGTGAGGCCGTGGGAGGTCTTTGGATTGGGGTCCATCCCCATCTCCAGCAGGCGGCGTAGGAGCAGAAAGTACCCCTTGGACCGCTCCGGCCCGGGGCCCACGGTGTGCCTCGCCCGCATGAAGCACTGACAAATGGCGTCATACCAGATTGGGGCACCGAAATTTATGCCGTAGGGGTTGACGGCGTCCGCAAAGTTCACGTCCGCCCCCCGGTCCAGCAGCAGGTGGGCCACCTCCAGGTTGTCGCTCTTGATTGCTACCATCAGGGGGGACTGGCCGTCGTCCTTCTTGGGCGGGGCCTTGGCCAGACAGGCGATCAGGTCCGGGTTTTTGTCCAGGATCGCGGCGACCTCCTCCAGATTGCCCCGGCGGATCATGGTAAACAGCTTTTTCATACATTTACCCCGCTCCGGTCCTTTTGGGGCACCATAATGCGCAGGTGGGAGCCCTCGCCGCATTTCCCCGTCTCATCGTGGACCTCGATGTCAAACCACAGCTTCCGCCGCTCCACAGAGCGCAGCGTGGCTGTGGCTGTCACCTGCATCCCCACCGGGGTGGGAGCCAGATGGCGAATGTGGGCCTCCGCCCCCACGGTGGTCATCCCCTCGTCCAGATACGCCTGGGCCAGCTCCAGGGCGCAGGCCTCCATCAGGGCCAGCATGTTGGGGGTAGAGAGGATCTTCGCCCCCGCTGTGCCGATGCGCTTGGCGGTCATGGTATCGTCTACTGTCCAGGTCATGCTGTGCCGGGTGGGTCTCTCCATGGTTTACACCTCTTTCTCAAAAATCAGATCCATCTGGGAAATGTAGCCGGAGCCCCGCAGCTGTCCCGCGGGAAGGTATCCTACATACCGCCAGCCCTCCTTAGCCCGGCGGTCAATCACTTCCCTGTACCCCGTCACTTCAACCTCAGCCCCGGCAAATCCAAAGCCGTAGTGCATCTGGATACGCTCGTACTCATAGGTGTACATCATGTTCTCCTTTTTCAGTCCATGTGTAGGGGCGGCCTGTGGCCGCCCGTCTCTCCGGCATGAGAAAACCTCACCGGAAGGGTCTCCCCTCCCCGTCCAGCACCTCCCGGCGGTGGAAGGTAACAAACTCAGGGGTATACTGGGGGTAAGCATCGCAGAAAGCGGCCCGGAGCAGCTCCGGGTTCAGGCCGGGGTTCTGGGCGGCGAGGACAGCGTCCATCGTCATGGAGTCCCGGTTGCACTCCAGGCTCCAGCCGTGGACCAGGGGAATCAAATCCACCTCAGTGTACCCTTTTTTTGCCTTGTTGGACTTCTTCTGCACCACCAGGCTCTCCCGGCCCAGCAGCTCCCGCAGGGCGGACTCGGTCTCCTGGGGGCGGCCCTCGGGGTACTCAAAGTTGAGAATATAGTTGACAAAGGCCAGCTCCTTCAGCTTCCGCTGGGCCGGCCAGCACCGATGGACCAGAATTCCCTCGGGCATGGCGGCAGTCAGGCGCTCGGGCACCGCCTCCGCCGGCGTTCCCTCCAGCAGGCCGAACTCCAGAATCTCGCACTGGCTGGAAAAGCCCACCGACAGGGGCAGGGCAATGGAGATGAAGGGGTGGGGGTGAAAGCCCTCTGTATGCCTGATGGGGATGCCCGCCCGGGCAAAGGCCCGCTGAAAGGTGCGCATCAGATCCAGATGGGAGATATACTTGGCCCGTCCCGTCTTGGTAAACAGCAGCCGGTCAGCCACAGCGGCCACCTCCTGTCAGCAGCTTGTTGGCCCCACAGCCGGAGCACCGAGTACGGCAGTCGGGGGTCGTCTGAGATTGGTAGCACAGCTCCCGCTCCCGCCATAGGAATCCAGCGTCCACCCCGGTGGACAGCCGGCACCAGGGGAAAACCTCGTCCCGGGACCGCTCCCGATGGGCATAGAAGTCCCCGCTCAGCCCGCAGGCGGCCAGGGCGTCCAGCCACCGCTGGTAATCAAAGTACTCGCTCCATGCATCCATCCGGGCACCCTGCTGCCAGGCGTACTCCAGCACATCGGCCAGCCGCCGGTCCCCCCGGGAGAAGACGGCCTCCAGATAGCTGGTCTGGGGGTCGTGCCAGTTGTAGGTGATGGACTTGTCCCGCCGGAAGGCGTCCCGCAGCAGGTCCACCCGCCGCTGGTACTCCTCCACGGGGATCTGGGCCTCCCACTGGAAGGCGGTGTGGGGCTTGGGGACAAACCAGGAGGTGGATACCGTAATCCGCACCCCCCGGGCCTTATTGGGAGAGACCTCCCGCCAGACGAAGTAGACCTTCCGGGCCAGATCGGCGATGCCCAGCACGTCCTCGTCGGTCTCGGTGGGCAGACCCAGCATAAAGTAGAGCTTCACCCCGCTCCATCCCCCTGAGAAGGCGGTGCGCACCGACTGGAGCAGGTCCTCCTCCCGCAGGTTCTTGTTGATGGCGTCCCGCAGGCGCTGGGTGCCCGCCTCTGGGGCGAAAGTGAGCCCCCCCTTCCGCACCCGCTGAAGGCGCTCCATCAGGCTCATGGAGAAGGTATCCGCCCGGAGAGAGGGGAGGGACAGGCCGATATCCCGGGGGGCGCAGTAGTCCAGCAGGCCGTCGCACAGCTCCATCAGCTGGGGATAATCGGTGGAGGACAGGGAGGAGAGGGTCATCTCCTGATAGCCTGAGTCCTGACAGGCCGCCTTGCCGTACTCCTCCAGCAGCCCGGCGCTCCGGGCGCGCACCGGCCGGTAGGCGTATCCCGCCTGACAGAACCGGCAGCCCCGGATGCAGCCCCGGAACAGCTCCAGCATCACCCGGTCATGGACAATCTCGGTGGAGGGGATAATGGTCTTCACCGGGAAATATGCCTCGTCCATATTCTGGACAATCCGCTTGGTGACGAGCTCCGGGGCCCCCTCCAGGGCCCGGACCTCCTCCAGAACGCCGTCCGGGCGGTACACCGGCTCATAGAGAGTGGGGACATAGATCCCCGGGATCCCTGCCGCCTCCAGAAGGAACTCCTCCTTGGACCAGCCCTCCTCCCGGGCCTGCTGAAGCAGGTCGATATACTCCAGGGTGACCTCCTCCCCCTCGCCTAGGACGAACAAATCCACAAAGGGCGCAAGGGGCTCCGGGTTGTAGCAGCAGGTCCCTCCCGCCACCACCAGGGGCGTTAGATCCGGCCTCTCTGCGGCCCGGAGAGGCAGGCCAGCCAGATCCAGCATGTTCAGCACATTGGAATAGGCCATCTCATACCCCAGAGAGAAGCCGATAATGTCAAAGTCGCAGATGGGGTCCCCGCTCTCCAGACCATAGAGGAGCATCCCTGCCCGGCGCAGCTCCTCCTCCATATCCCCCCAGGGGGCGAAGCACCGCTCACACCACACGTCCTCCCGCTGGTTCATCACTCCATAGAGGATACGACAGCCCAGGTTGGACATGCCGATCTCATAGGTGTCGGGAAAACACAGGGCAAAGCGGGTGGTCACGGCCTTCCGGTCCTTGACCACCTGATTATACTCCCCGCCGGTGTATCGGGCGGGCTTTTGTACCTTGGGCAGAATCTGCTCCAGCGTGCGGTTCATATCGTTCCCCCAGTCTCGCGTCTCAAGCGCATGTACTGTTCATTGTACTCGTTTCTGTGCGGAATGGCAAGCCCCTATTTTCACCGCCGGCCGCATTTTGTGCCGGCTATCGCAAAAATCCCCCTGATGCAGCCTTGTTTTTCTGCATCAGAGGGACTTTCTTGGATTTTCCGTTTTTACGAGGGAACCGTTTTCCTTATCCCTCGGAAACAGCCCGAACGGAGGCCACCCAGGGACCGGTTTCCTCCCGCACCGCCTTTACAGAGGGCAGGTTCAAGCACTCGAAGGAGGCATATTCTCCATACCCAGAGTCTTCAATGTATTTCAGTACGCCGGCAATGTCCAGATGCCCATAGCCGGGGAACTTCCGGTTGGAATCCGCCAGATGCACATGCTGAAGCTTTTTTCCCATGGCGTCTATACTGCGGCGGAACTCAATATCCTCGATATTGGCGTGAAACACGTCCCACAGGATGCCCACACAGTCGGGATTTCCCAAGCTGTGAACCACAAAATCCAACGTGGCTTCGGCGGAGTTCAGCATAGCCGTCTCATAGCGGTTGATTGCCTCCAGCAGCAGCGTAACCCCCTTTTGGCTGGCATAATCGGCCAACGGAAGCATCGCCTCCCGCAGGGCCTTCAGGTCCTCCTGGGCAGTGCTGACGCTGCCGCCCCCCCGCATAAGGCCGATGGTCACCTTGCTGCCCAGATACGCCGCAGCGTCAATGTGCTGGCGGAACCGCTGCTGGGTCTTTTCCTGGAGGTCCTGCGACACACCGGTGAGGGAAAGCCCCTCCAGGCCGCGGGCCTGCCCGGTGGAGATGGTAGAGCAGCTCAGGCCGCGCTCCTCCAGCTGCGCCTTCACAAGGCCCAGATCCAGGCCGTTATAGTGGCTGATACAGAGCTCTGCGCCCTCCAGGCCGCTGGCCTTGATCCAGTCCAGCCCCTGAACATATTCCGCGGCAGAGAAGGGAGAAAAGGGGGTATCATATTGCAATGTCACAGTCGCGCTGAATTTCATACCGCGCCTCCTTCAGTATTTGAATTACAGGGTTACACCGTCCCGGAAGATGGAGATCTCCCGATAGCCATGCACCTCGTTGTTGGTATGGATGCGTCCGCTGGCCACGTCCAGCACATACTGAAACAGTTCAGCCGACATCTGCTCAAAGGTGCTGCCCTCCAGCAGAGCCCCCGCGTTGAAATCAATCCAGCCGGGCTTCTTCCGGTACAGCGCCGTGTTGGAGGAGATCTTCACCGTTGGCACCACCGCCCCGAAGGGATTGCCATTTCCAGTGGTGAACAGCACCACGTTGGCCCCGCTGGCGGTGAGGTTGGTCACCGACATGGCGTCGTTGCCGCTGCCGATGAGGAGGGACAAACCGTTTCGGGTCACCGGGTCCCCATAGGACAGCACGTCCACCACAGGGGCAGTGCCGCCCTTTTGGATGTTGCCCATGGACTTGTCCTCGTCGGTGGAAATGCCACTTCGGATGTTGCCGGGACAGGGGTTGCGGTCGATGGGCTGGCCATAGCGTATAAAGTAGGACTTAAAGTCGTTAATCAGGCCCACCACCCCCTGGAAAACCTCCTCATTGGCCGCCCGGGCCATAAGACGGGTCTCTGCGCCGAACATCTCGGACACCTCTGTCAAAATCGCGCCGCCGCCGCAGCGGACCACCTTGTCCGTGACCCGCCCGCAGAGGGGATTGGCAGAAATTCCAGAGAAGGCGTCTGAGCTGCCGCACTTGAGTCCGATGGTCAGCTTGGAGGCGGACACCGGCTGGCGGCGGAAGCCAGAGGCATAGGCCGTCAGCTGATCCAGCAGCTCCATACCGGCGGCATACTCGTCGGTGTGGTCCTGCGTCACCAGGAATTTGACCCGCTGGGGGTCCACCTCCCCCAGGACCGGCCGGAAATACTCCAGGCAGTTGTTCTCGCAGCCCAGGCTCAACACCAGCACCGCGCCGGCGTTGGGATGGTTGATCAGCCCCTTGAGCAACTTCTGGGTGATGAGCATATCGTCCCCCAGCTGGCTGCATCCGGCGTTGTGGACCATGGCCTGCACATCGTCCACCCGGTCTCCGAACTTCTCCTTGGCCATCTGGGCCAGGATGCGGGCGGTCTGGTTGACGCAGCCTACCGTGGGAACGATCCAGAGCTCATTGCGGGTGCCTGCCCGACCGTCGGGACGGAGGTAGCCGTCAAAAAAGACCTCTTCCCGCTGGGCAAACCGCTCCCGGACCGTAAGGTCCGGCTGATAGGTATACTCCAGCAGACCCTCCAGATTGGTGGTGACGTTGTGGATATGTACATAGTCTCCCGGCTGGATCTCCTGGGTGGCGTGGCCGATGGGCAGACCATACTTGATGACCTGTCCTCCCGCGGGGATATGGGTCAGCGCCACCTTATGGGCCTGGGGCACATCCTGGCGCAGTGTAACCTGGACCTCCCCCGCCCGGCAGAGGGTACCGGCCTGGAGCGCGGTCAGGGCCACAGCCACATTGTCATTTGGTTGGATCAAGAAAAGCTGATTATGTTCTGTCATACTTCACTCTTTCCATCATGCCGCGCCATACAGCAGATTGGGCAGGAACAGGCTGATGCCCTCTACATAGGTAATGAATTGCAGCATGATATAGAACATGATGATAAATGGCACCATGGCCTTGCAGATCCGTTCAAAGGGCACGCTGGAGACCTTGCTGAGGACGTAGAGCACCATGCCCACCGGCGGGGTCAGCAGGCCGATCATCAGGTTGAGCACCATGATGATGCCGAAGTGGACAGGGTTGACCCCCATGGCGGTGACCACCGGCAGGAAGACGGGGGTCAGCAGGATGATGGAGGGGGAGGAGTCCATGAACATGCCCACGAAGACCAGGAAGATGTTTATGATGAGCAGGGTGAGATATTTGTTGTTGACATAGGTCAGGAACAGGTTGGCTACCGTCTGGGGGAAGCGCTCGTAGGACAGGATATAGCAGAAAATAGTTGCGCCGCAGACGATCATCATGACGGAGCAGGTGGTTTCAGCGGCCTCCCGCACGGCGCCAAAGAGCCTGGGCAGGGTGAGAGTCCGATAGAAAAAGCCCAGGAAGATGGAGTAGAACACGGCGATGATGGCGGCCTCGGTGGGGGTGAACACGCCCATGAGGATGCCCCCCAGGATGACCACCACGGTCAGCAGAGAGAGGAAGGCCCGCTTGAAGGAGCGCAGCAGGTTCATCCAGCCGCACCAGGACTCGGCCTGATAGCCCCGCTTCTTGCTGATGAAGTACACCATGACGCACATGGCGATGGCCATCAGCGCGCCGGGAACAGCGCCAGCCATGAAGAGGCGTCCGATGGACACCGAGGCGGCGGTGCCGTAGACCACCATGGGGATGGAGGGGGGGATGATGGGGCCCACCAGGGAGGAGGCGCCGGTGACGGCCAGGGAGAAGTCGTCGTCATAGCCGGCGTCGTGCATGGCCTTCAGCTCGATGGCGCCCAGGCCGCCGGCGTCGGCGATGGCCGCGCCGGACATACCGGCGAACACCACGGAGGCCAGGATGTTGGCGTGGGCCAGGCCGCCGGTGACGTGTCCCACCAGCTTGCCGCAGAAGTCAAAGATGCGGTCGGTGACCTCGCCGGAGTTCATCAGGTTGCCCGCCAGGATAAAGCCGGGCACCGCCAGCAGGGTAAAGGTGTTGGCCCCCTCGGTGAGCCGCTGGACCACCATAATCAACGCCATATTGTTCACGGCGAAGTAAAGGGTGCCGCTGCACAGCAGACAGTAGGCGATGGGGCAGCCCAGAACCATCAGGGCCAGGAATGAAATCATCAGAACAGCCATGTTAACCCTCCTTCGGCATGTAGCGGGCCTGGTAGCCCTCCCAGTCCAGCAGGACATACAGGGCATCCACCGTGTTCTGGACCGCCATCATCAAAAGGCCCACAGGGGCGGCAATGTACTCAATTCCCAGACTTACGCCCAGGGTAACGGCAGTAAGCTTGCTCTGGGCCATAAAAATGTTGATGGCGTAGGGGAAGAGATAGAAGCAGGTAAAGGCGCAGATCACGCTGACCGCCAGCTGCTGCACACGCAGCAACCCCCGCGGGAAGCGGCTGATGACAGCGGTCATGCGGACGTGGATATGCTTCCGACCGCACCAGGCGGATCCGAAGAGGGCGATCCACACAAAAATATATCGGGCAAGCTCCTCAGACCAGGTGGTGGGGGAACGGAATACAAACCGGGAAATGACCTGAATCAGCAGGTCAATGCACATAGCACACATCAGGAAAATGACGAACCACTCATTGATTTTGTTAAAGCCGTCATAGACCCGGTTCAAGCCATCCATGATTTTTTTCACAGACAGGGCCTCCTTTCAAAATGACGCAATCAGGTGCTCAAAACAGCAGGCCTGAAGAGCGTGCATCCAGGTTTCCAGAGAGAAATTTCATAGAAAAATGCCCCTCGATCTTTACGGGATAAGGACCAAGGGGCGTTCTGACTGCGTCCGTCAGGAAAGCTTAGAACTTCTGGGCTACATCGTACCACTCACCCCAGGTGCCGGCGTACTTCTCATAGATGGGGGCACAGTTGGCCTTGAAGGCCTCCTTATCCACCTCGACCACGTTCATGCCGTGCTCAGCCATGGCGGTTTTGAGCTCCGCCTCCTGGGCCTGGATGTCGTCGGTGATCTTGTTGCAGGTGTCCTGCACGCAGGTGAGAACCTTCTCCTGGAGATCAGCGGGCATGGACTGCCAGGTCTGGTCGTCGATGGTGATGGTAACGGCGGCAATCACGTGATCGGTCATCAGCAGGTTGTCGCACACCTCATAGAAGGCGTTGGCATTGATGGTGGGCAGGGGGTTCTCCTGGCCGTCCACAACGCCCTGCTGGATACCCATGTACACCTCGCCCAGGGACATGACGGTGGGGGTGGCGCCCAGAGCCTCGCCGTAGGCCAGGGCGATCTCTGCATCGGGCACGCGGAGCTTGCAGCCCTTCAGGCCATCCGGGTTGGTGGCGGCATAGCCCTTCACGGTCACCTCACGGCTGCCGTAGTAATACATGCCCAGCACACGCAGGTTGCTGCTGGCGGCCAGCTCGTCATAGAGGGGCTGGATGTCATCGCTGTTGGCAAAAGCAACCATGGAATCACTGCTGCTGAAGATATAAGGAGCGTCAAACAGAGAAAACGCAGGGTTGTATTTGGACAGCTCGGCAGGGCCGCAGGTGACAATATCGGTGGTGTTGGCGTGCATACTAACCGAGGAGGTCACATCGCTCTCCTTGCCCATCTGCTCACCGGGGTAAACCACAATGGTCACCTGTCCGTCGGTGGCGGCCTCCACCGCCTCCGCCAGTCCGTAGTAACCTTGGCAGGCAATGTGGTCGTCGGCCAGGTTGGTGGAGAGCTTCAGCTCATAGGTCTGGCCGCTGCTCCCGCCGCTGGGGGCGGCCGCGCTTCCGCCGGCGGAGGAGCCGCCGCTGGGCGTTCCGGCATTGGAACCGCTGTTCCCGCCGCCGCAGGCCGTCAGAGAGAGCGCCATCGCTGCTGCCAATGCAAGAGTAAGTAGCTTTTTCATGTTTCGTTCTCCTTTTCCTTCTTTGTTTCCTTGTGATATTTTTGTAATATTTACTTGGTATATCACAGGCGATGTTTTTATTATAGCGAATCCAACGCCGCTTTTCAACCAAAAATCGTCCGTGGAATCAGACAAACTTATCCCGGACTTTTTTTGCATATTAGACAAAAGCCGGGGAGAAGGGGCCTTTTTTTTGCCAAAAAACGTCTCAGGCTCCCGCCGGACTGTCTGGTGTACACAGGGGGGCGATCCGCTCCAGGCTCCGCCGGGCGGCAGTCTCCGGGTCTGGGTACAGGAAGGACTCCAGAGCCACGGCCCCCTGGTACCCCGCCTGCCGCAGGGCGGCGAAGGTGGCCGGGAAGTCGTAATGGGCGTGGCCGGGGTACCACCGGTCACTGTCGGCCACGTGGATGTGGCCGATGTGCCCCTTAGCCCGCAGAATAGCCTGGGTCAGCTCCGCCTCTTCAATATTCATGTGGAAGGTGTCCAGGTGGAGCGTCAGGCTTGGGGAGCGAAAACGGTCCAGCAGGGCCATGCCCTCCTCCACCGTGTTCAGCCAGTCGCTTTCAAACCGGTCAATGACCTCAAAGGCCAAAATCACCCCCTGTGCCTCCGCCCAGGCAAGGCACTGCTCCAGTCCCGCATCCAGATAGGCATCGTAAGGAGCCTCCGGCCCGCAGTCCCGCCGCTGGCCCTTCATCAGGCCCACAATCACAACCGAGCCCAGCTCCGCCCCCAGGCGGATATGGCCCTGCATCCGGCGCAGGGCCTCTGCCCGGACGGACGCGTCGGGGTGAGTCAGAAACACCTGGTCCTGGCTGTAGGAGGGGCCAGTCCCAATGGAGGTCAGCTGCACGCCGTTTTCCTGGAGACATGCGGCAAGGGCTGCGTGGTCCAGGGCATCAGAATCCTTGATGTGCAGCTCAATACCGGGGTAGCCCAGCCGGTGGGCCTGTGGGATGGTCTCGGCAAAGGGTCCCCGCAGCACCAGCGGAGTCTCCCAGCTGGCGGCTTCAATCGACGTAATGGATGGAATCATATGCTTTCTTCCTTATGCAAAGGTGATGATAACCTTCCGGGAACCGCTCTTCGGGTTTGCGGCGACGTCAAATGCCTCGGCTGCCTCGGCCACCGGGAACACATGGGAGACCAGCTTGTCCAGGCGGTCCTTACGACTGGGAAGGCTGTCCACCACACCCTGGAATTTGCTGTTCTGGTTCCGGGTACCGGCAATGACCAGCTCGTTCTTGTTCACCAGCCGGAAATCGATGGGCATGGGCTCCGGGGCGAAGGTCAGGGGCACAAACCGCCCGTGGGGGCTGAGGAGCGGGATAGAGTTGGTGGTCAAAGCGGGAACGCCAGTGGTCTCAAAGACCACGTTGACTCCCATTCCCTCACTGATCTCCGCCACGCACTGGGACAGATTCTCCTGGAGGGGATTGATGGTACAGGACGCGCCAAAGGCGGCAGCCATCTCCCGGCGGCTGTCGCTGACCTCAGAGATGATGACTTTTGCCCCCATAGAGGCCGCCATATCACAGATGATGGTTCCGATGGGGCCGGCGCCGTGGACCAGCACCAAATCGCCCTCCATCACATTGCCCTGGGCGCAGGCCTGGGCACCCACAGTATAGGGCTCGGCCAGGGCCGCCTGTACAGGCGTCAGAACCGCTGGGTCGTACTTGAACAGCTGGCGGCTCTCTACCACTGCATACTCCGCCATAAGACCGTCGCAGTGGACGCCGGCCACCACAATATTCGGGCAACAGTTATAGTGCCCATGGCGGCAGGTGTAGCAGGTGCCGCAGCTGTGGATAGGTTCGATGATCACTGCGTCCCCTGGCTGGAAGCCAGTGACAGCGGAACCCACAGCCTCCACCACGCCACAGCCCTCATGGCCAACGATCCGGGGATAAGTCGCATAGGCGTGGGTTCCGTGGAGAATATGGACGTCGCTGCCGCAGATTCCGGCGGCCTGGATTTTGACCAGAACTGCTGTGTCGGAGGTGATTTGGGGGACCTCCCGCTCAATGACTTGCAGGCTGCCGGGTTCGGAAATCAATACTGCTTTCATGTCTTGCCCTCCATTTTGTATTGTTTGTGGAACTGTCGCATTTCCTGTTGAGAAATGCAGATTCCCATATTTTGACGCCCTACAGGCGGCAAAACCAGTCTTATATATAAAACAAATTTAACTGATATATTAATTGCGCCGAAAAAAGAAGCCCTGTACGGACCTCTTTTTAGCTCGCAGAGCCCTTATAGATGAGCGCAGGAGAGCGGGATTTCCTGTGCGTTCGCTTATACGACCGCTCCAAATGCTCCACTGTGGCTTCATAAACCTGCTTCTCGTCCCAGTTCAAAAGCGCCTCAATAATGCGGATGTGCTCATCGACCGAGGTATCATCTCCTACCATGGGATGGGACGTGGCATACCGCAGGCGGCGATCCTGGTCATGCACAGAGAGCATGGCGCGGCAGAGATACTGATTGGGGCAGTGCTCAATGATGGTTCCGTGGAGCAGACTGTCCAGCTCGATAAAATAGCTGCGGACATTATCGTCCGTACCATTTACCTGGCCATCCTTATCCAAAGGCGGGTGGGTCAGCCGCTCCAGCATGTCCAGAAGCCACTCCCGCTCCAGTCGGTCCATGACATCCACTGTCATCGCCGGCTCAATCAAGCGTCGGACCTCGTAAACCTTGTCGATCATATCCCGGGTCAGATCGGTCACAATCGTGCCCTTCCGGGGATAAATAATCACCAGAGAGTCCTGCTCCAGCCGCAGCAACGCTTCCCTGACCGGTGTGCGGCTCATACCCAGAGCGGTCTGAAGCTCATGGTCCGAGAGATCGCTGAGCGGCGGAAACACCCCTCTTACAATCTGCTCCTTAATCCACTGGTAGGCAATATCCGATTTGCTCTTCGATCTATCCATAATCACACTCACACTGATATATATCTTTTATATTTTTCGATTATAGCATTATCAAAAAATATAGTCAAGAGCGCCAAAGGCGTTCCAGGTGTTTTTGACGAAATAGCTAAATTCCCTCTGAAAATTTTTCCGAAAAGGACAAACCTTTTTGGCAGGTACCCGGTACCTTTCCCTTACTGCTACCAACGCTATAAGGAAGGGTTGAAAGCAGCTTACACAGGTGATATAATTTGCTCATATCACTTGCCAGCAAATAAAAAATTGAAGGGAATCTGCTATGAATAAAGAGAAAAGAAAATTAAGCGCAAAAGAATTAAAACGTCAAGATTATTTTAAACCGTTCATTTCTAAAATGCAGCAAACAGGGTATAGCATAAAGAATATGACGATCAATATTCGGCAAGCAAACTATTTAGGGCCTTTGAGTATACTGCCATTTGCAGTGTTCACATTTTGGGCCTATTATCATGTGAACGGTTTTGATTTGGAGGGGGTCTCTTTCGGATTTGCCGCAGCCGCATTTTTGCTTATCCTATGCCTCACGATTCTTCACGAGCTCATACATGGAATTACCTGGGGAATTTTCGCAAAAAATCATTTTCATTCGATTGATTTCGGAATCATTTGGAGCAGCCTTTCTCCATACTGCACCTGCTCAGAACCATTGAGAAAATGGCAATATCTGTTGGGAATCGCTATGCCTACACTCATTTTAGGGGGCGGAATTGCAGCGGTTGCAGTGATGGCAAACCAATTACTGCTGTTCTTTCTGGCAGAATTTATGATTCTTTCCGGTGGCGGAGATTTTCTGATTACACTGAAAATCTTGTCCTACCACACGGATAAGAGTGAATGTGTGTATTGTGACCACCCTTACGAATGTGGTTTTGTCGTTTTTGAGAAATAGGACCGAATGCTGCAAATTCAAGTTTGGTCGGGAAGCCGTCTACGATGACAGCTTCCCGACTTTTTCTACCGTGAGTAACAATCATATGGCATCGACATCCACCATTCGTGAATGGAAGGTTCTGTAAAGTCACTGCCGGACGACACGGGCCGAAAGGGTATGGCCAATCTCCCGAGGATCCAGTCCGGCATCCTCCTGGTGTTCAGGGGAGAGCAGGTAATCCACAAAGCCCTCTTTAGTAAAGCACATAGAATCCTTCGATGGAGGAAGCGCCGTCTCATCTGTGGTGAAAACAGCGCACACCCAATGTGGGAGGTGCCCAAGCCCGCACTGCTCCAACACCCGCGTAAGAATCGCTTCCTGTTTCTGGCAATCCTCCTTCAGATTTGGCAAAGGCCGTGTAACGCCATTGATTTGCTGCTGCCATTCCCCTGCCTGTACTATAATCTGTCCGCCGAAGCCGTAGGTCTTAAAGGCTACCACGCCCCGCCTGGTTATGACAATACCGCTTAAAGCAGCGCGCTCCTCTCCCGCAGCCACATAACCGGGTATGATGACAAACCACTTGTTTTGCTTGACAACCTTTGTTACCATGCTGGCAAAGATTAACAGGTCCGCCTTGGTACCATTTCGCTCCCTGCGGGGAGCAGGAACCTCTTTTTCTCCGCCCGTGAAACGGGACAGCAGCGGCTTATCTCCCCTCTGCCTGCGGCTGCGATATACCGGCAGCATCACCACCAGGACAAAGGCCAGAAACAGGACGGTTGACAACTGAGTTGGTGTCACATAGATTCCCCCTTAATATAACCCCGGTACTCATCTGTCACCAGCTCCGGGTTGAGCAGCACATGGGACACATTGGTGAAGTGGAAAATCAGACTCCGCTCCAGATCGGCTCTGTCACCCCGTGCAATAGCGTCAATGATATTCCGGTGCTGATAGATCATGACATTCTCAGGCTCCAGCTCCATGGAGAGCAGGCGGGCCCGGTAATAGTGGATCTCATACTCCCCGGTGTGTTCCAGCACAAACTCCTTGTTGTCAATGGAGTAAAAGATGCGGTGGAACTCATTGTCCAGCTCCAGCGCCCGAAGGAAGTCGTGCAAGGCCAGGTACTGCTCTTGACGGCCTACCAGAGAGCGCAGATAGGGAATCATGGGAGGAAGCAGTCCCTTGTCAAAGCCCTGAAGGACTACCTGTGCCTCCAACACCTCCCGCAGATAGCGGGAACGTTCCACCTGTTCCATGTCAATTTTTGTGACAAAGCTACCCCGCTGAGGCAGCACCTCCAGGGCCCCCTCCGACACCAGAAGGCGGATCGCCTCCCGTACCGGAATGCGGCTGCACCCGAATTGCCGGGCAATCCCGGCCTCGCTGAGCCGCTCTCCAGGCTTCAACTCCAGCGTACTGATCTGTGTCC
Organism: Lawsonibacter sp.; assembly: GCA_022791995.1. GTDB lineage: Bacteria > Bacillota > Clostridia > Oscillospirales > Oscillospiraceae > Lawsonibacter. The sequence continues at coordinate 28,213 of JAAWAD010000090.1, read as the reverse complement.
ATAGCTTGTGGTATATCTCACTGGGCAAGGTGACATTCGGATTTACCATTCCATCGGCCTCCAAAATCTGAATTGATTGTGAAGAAAGGCCGTTCGGCCCTGTCTTGGAGCAGATTTTGACTAATATGTATATCATATAACATATTTGTGAAAAATGGAACCTTTTTCTTTTTCTGCCAGGATGAATTGGTAGTATGCACAATTTTAGACTCATAAAATCTCCATTATTGACAAAGATGTTCTTTTAAAAGAAAAATAACTTGCATTTACTACCGAATTGTAGTATTGTTTCCACATCAGCAACTTGTATACAAGTTGCTGTGCGGAAAGGAGTGTCTTTTATGCAGCAAAAAATGATTCTGTGTCCCTCCGTACTGAACCTTCCCTTGGATCATGTGCGAGAAGAGCTGGAACGACTTGATCAGACGGACATGGACATCTACCATGTGGACTTGATGGATGGAACCTTTGTCTCCAACTTCGGCTGCACCCTGCGGGAGTTGGAGTTGATTCGCCGCGTAACCGACCAGGGCGCCCACAAATTGGTCGATTGTCACATGATGGTGATGAATCCCCACCGTTATATTGAGAGGGTCGCCCAAGCTGGCGCAGATATCATCTACGTCCATCCAGAATCAGAGCTTATCGTCTCTGCCACCCTGGAGCTGATTCAAATGCAGGGAAAGAAGACTGGCCTGGTTCTGAATCCCTGTACATCTCTGGAGAGCGTGAAGGACCTGCTGCCTATCACAGATTATCTAATGCTGATGGCAGTCAATCCCGGCTTTGCTGGGCGGGATTTCATGGTGTATACCAGAGAGAAATTTGTCCAGGCCAATACCTACCGCCAAGAGCACGGCCTGTCCTACCACATTGTACTGGATGGCGGCGCCACCCGGGAAGTGATTCATGACCTCTACCACAACTGCGGCGTGGAGGGATTTGTGCTGGGAAAGCAGGAGCTGTTTTTCCAGCAGGAGGATTATAAAACCTGCATCGACAGAATCCGCACTTTCTGAGAAAAAAGCCTTGTTCACTTTCTGGTATACATTTTAATCCGTTGGTTTTCTGTTAAGTACACCGGTGCATTGCCGGTGTCAAAATAATAAGGAGGACAAGAATTATGAAAAGCAAAAAACTGATTGCAATGCTTCTGGCTGGCGCCATGAGCGCCACTCTGCTGGCCGGGTGCAGCGGGGGCGGAGGCAACACACCCTCCGGCGGTAGTACAGTCGGCAGCAACGGAGGCAGCAGCACCGCCGCCCCTTCCGGAGCCACTGTCACCCTGAAGTATGACCTGACGGTCTCCCTGGACCACCCCTGGGGTCTGGCAGCCACCGAGTTCAAGAATCGCCTGGAGGAGAAATCCGGCGGGCGCTTCCAGGTAGAGATCTATCCCTCCAGCACCTCCGGCTCTGAGGCTGACTCCCTGGCCGGTATGCTTGTGGGTACCACCACCATGACCATGACCGGCGGCTCCTTCAACGGCTACGCCCCCAGCGCTACCCTGCTGGAGGCCCCCTGGGCCTACGATTCCGAGGAGGATGTGCAGGCCATGATTGAGAGCGACGTGGGCAAACAGATTATCCAGGACTTTGAGGACCAGAAATTCCATGTGCTGTGGTACCAGCTGCGGGGCGCCCGCGAGCTGACCTCCAACGTGCCCATCAACACCCCTGCCGACATGACCGGCCGCAAGATGCGTATGTCCGGCAATGTGCTGCACACCAACATGTGGAACGCTGCCGGCGCTATCACCTCTTCCATCGCACTGAGCGAGACCTTCAATGCGCTGAGCCAGGGCGTTGTGGAGATGCAGGAGAACCCCTTTGACATGATCTATGACAACAGCTTCTATGAGGTGCAGAAGTATGTCAACGAGACCAACCATGTTTACTCCACCATTCTCAATGTCATCAACTCCGACGTGTACAACGGCCTGGATGACGAGATGAAAGGCTGGCTGGACGAGACCAGCGCCGAAATGCAGGAGTGGACCAACAACTATTATTACGAGCACAAAAACGAGTACAAGCAGATGTGCATCGACGCCGGCATGACCATCAACGAGGATGTAGACCGTGACGCCATCTCTGCCGCCATGATGCCCGCCATTGAGCAGTTCCTGGAGGACCAGGGCGGTGGCCTTCTGGACATGTACAAGCAGATTCGCGAGCTGTCCGCTTCCAATAACTGAAGCAATTCTCAAATTCCTGGACCTGAGCTCCGTTGAAGCAAAAAGGGCCGCTTCACCTGGCGTTTCCAGTGAATGCGGCCCTTTCGCTAAACACATCTGTATCTGGAGGTATGTATGGAAAAATTGATAAGCGTGGTCGATAAGATCGTGCGCGGGCTGCTGGCCATCCTGTTCGGGATTGTAAGCTTCTGCGTGCTGGTGCAGATCGTAGCCCGTTACACGCCCCCTGAGGTACTTACCGCTCCCTGGACGGACGAGATGACCCGGCTGTTCTTCCTGTACACGATCATGCTGGGCGCTCCCTGGGCCATCCTGTACCACTCCTATGCGTCCATCGACGTGATCGCCGGCCGGCTGAAGGGCCGTGCTCGGGTCATCCTGGATATTCTGGTGGACCTGGTGGTGGTCGCTGTTGCCGCTGTGGGTATCCCCCAGGCCAATTTGTACTTCGGTGTGGGGCAGGTGTCCAAATCCACCTCGCTGCAAATCAACCTGGGTCTGTTCTATGTGGTTCCCCTGGTCATTTTTACCCTTACTGTAATCTGCTGTGTGCTGGACATCATCCGCAGCGTACAGAAGCTGAAGGGAGGGAACGCGAAATGATTGGCCTGATGTTCGTTATTTTCCTGGTTCTTCTGCTGCTCAACGTACCCATCGCCTACTCCCTGGGAGGCGCTGCTATGTTCTACCTGTTCACCTCAAACATGAACCTGGCGGTGCTGGCACAGAAGTTTTATGCAGGTATGGACTCCTTCACCCTGCTGTGCATTCCCGGCTTCATGCTGGCCGGTGCGCTGATGAACGGCGGCGGCATCACCAAGCGAATCCTGGACTTCTGCAACGCCTTCCTGGGCCATATCACCGGCAGCCTGGCTCTGGTAAATGTGGTAGCGTCCATGATCTTTGCCGGGATCTCCGGCACCGCCATTGCCGACGTGGTGTCCCTGGGTGGGATGCTCATTCCCGCTATGGTGGAGGACGGCTATGACGACGACTTTGCCGTAGCCGTCACAGCCAGCTCCTCGGTGGTGGGCCCCATTATCCCGCCCAGTGTGCCTATGGTGATCGCCGGCTCCTGTGTGAGCATCTCAGTGGGCTCCATGTTTCAGGCCGGACTTATCCCCGGCATCATGCTGGGCCTGGGTCTGTGCATTCCCACCTATATCATCTCGAAAAAGCGCAACTACCCCAAGCATGAGCGCTCTACCTGGAGCCAGCGGTGGAAGATCACCAAGAGCGCCATCTGGGCGCTGCTTATGCCTATCATCCTGCTGGGCGGTATTCTCTCCGGCGTGTTCACCCCTACAGAGGCCTCCATTGTCACCTGCGTCTACTCCCTGATCGTAGGCGTGCTCGTCTATCACGAGATCACGCTGCGGGATGTGCCCAGGATTATCGCAGACAACATGATCTCCTGTGGCAGCATCATCGTTCTGATCGGCATGGCAAACGTGTTCGCTTTTATCCTGACCAATGAACGCATCCCCCAGATGGTGGCTGAGGCCATCCTCAGCATCACCAACAGCCGTGTAGCGGTTATCCTGCTGATCAATGTGGTGCTGCTGTTTGTGGGTATGTTTATGGAGTCGCTGGCAGCAGTTCTGATTACTTTCCCTGTTCTGCTCCCTGTGGCTACCGCCGTGGGCATGGCGCCGGTCCATTTTGGCCTGATGGCTATTTTGAACCTGATGATCGGTTTGACCACCCCGCCTGTGGGTATGTGTGTGGTCACGGCCGCCCAGATTGGCAACATCTCCAGCGCAAAGGCATTTAAGGCCAATATACCCTTCCTCCTCACCTCGCTGGTTATCCTGCTGCTTGTGGCCTTTGTAGAGCCTATCACCATGTTTATTCCCAGTCTCTTCAGCTGATTTCAGAAAGAAGGCTTATATATGCTGAACAAAACCATTGTGATTACCGGCGCCGGAGGCGGCCTGGGCAGTACCTTCTCCAAGGAGCTGGCCGCGGACGGCAGCACCATTGTAGTGTTGGATTTCAACCTGGAGGCAGCACAAAAGACTGCCGACGCAATCACCCAGGCGGGGGGCAAGGCCATTGCTGTATCGGCGGACGTCACCGATAAGACCTCCCTGGAGGCGGCCCGGGACGAGATCCAGCGTCAGCTGGGGCACTATGATGTACTTATCAACTGCGCCGGGATCCAGGACCCTCTGGCCAAAACCACCGCAGAGGCCTACCAGGCCGGGGATGAGGCGGACACATTCACCGCCGTCCTTAACCCCAACACCCAGGACCCTGCCGCCGCCCGGCAGGCCCTCATTGCGCGCAAACGCACCCTGTTCAACTTGGACAACACCAGGCTGGCCCGGGTCATGACGGTCAACTGGCTGGGCACCGTCACCGCCTGCGAGGTCTTCGCTGTGGGCATGGTAGGCCGGGATGGCTGCTCCATCATTAACATCACCTCCATGGCCGCCTACAATGCCCTGTCTATGGTACCGGCTTACGCCGCCAGCAAGGCGGCAGTGGACAGCTTCACCCGCTGGCTGTCCAACTACCTGTCCAACGAGTTCGGTAAGGTGCGGGTAAACGCAGTGGCTCCAGGCTACTTTCTCACCCCCCTGAACCATGACATGTATGTGAATCCAGACGGCTCCTACACCCAGCGGTATTACAACGTAATCCACCGCACACCTATGGGCCGTCTGGGTGACCCCAAGGAACTGGTGGGGGCGCTGAAGTTCTTCGCCGACGATACCCTGTCCGGCTACATTACCGGTCAGGTGATTGCTGTAGACGGCGGCTTCCTGTCCTGCCCTGGCATCTGATTCCGCCTCCTGCCCCTCGGGGCAGGAAACAGACAGCAAGAAAGCGAGGAAACAACCTATGAAATCAATTGTTGTACGCGGTGCAATGGATATGGCGATGGAAGAGCGCCCCATGCCCCAGATCACAGACCCCAACCAAGTCCTGGTCCGAGTCCGTGCGGCGGGCATCTGCGGCTCCGACGTGCATGTGTACCATGGCACCAATCCCTTTGCAAAATACCCTGTGGTACTGGGCCACGAGGCTTCTGGTGAGATTGTGGAGGTGGGGCAGGGCGTCACTGACTTAAAAGCTGGCGACAGCGTGGTCTTTGAGCCCATCACTTACTGCGGTCAGTGCTACGCCTGCCGTCACGGACAACACAATGTGTGCCGGGAACTAAAGGTGCTGGGATGTATTGTAGACGGCGTGTTTCAGGAGTACGTCGTTATGCCCCGCTCCCAGGTCTACCAGTTCGATACCGGGAAAATGACGTATCCCCAAGCCGCCCTCTGCGAGCCGTACACCATCGGAGCACAGGCCAACAGCCGCGGCTCTGTGCAAAATGGAGATCTGGTTCTGGTCCATGGTGCCGGTCCCATCGGTCTGATCGTAGCCGACGTGGCCAAGAGCCTGGGCGCCAGGGTCATTATCTCCGAGCCCAATGAGAAGCGGCTGGAGATGGCCAAGGCCTTCGGCCTGGATTACCCCGTCAACCCAATGCAGCAAAATCTGGACCAGTTTATCTGCGAGCTGACCAACGGAGAGGGGGTCAATGTCATCTTTGACGCAGCCGGTATCCCCCCTATCATCGCACACGCGGTAGAGCAGCTCTCCCCAGCGGGCCGGTTCGTCCCCATGACCTTTGGTCAGGAGCCCATCCCGGTAAACTTCAAGGCACTCAACGCCAAACAGCTCACCATTCTTGGCACCCGGCACCAATATCAGAAGTTCCCAGAAATTGTGGAGCTGCTGCCCCAGAAGCTGGACCATGTGGACCTGCTCACCACCCATATTTTCCCTGCCGATGACTTTAAGACGGCCTTCAGCACCCTGGCCGATCCTGCCAGCGGCGCCTGCAAGGTAGTTCTCACCTTCGCCTGAGACGAAAAGGAGTTGTGAATCAAAATGGAAATGACAATGCGCTGGTATGGATCCAAATTCGATACTGTCACTTTGAAGCAGATCCGTCAGGTCCCTGGCGTCACCGGGGTCATCACCACCCTCTATGACACCACCCCTGGCGAGGTGTGGGCCCCGGAGAAGATCCGCACCCTGAAGGAGGAGGTCCAAGCCGCCGGCCTACACATCTCCGGCATTGAGAGCGTCAACGTGTGCGACTCCATCAAAGTGGGAGACAGCGACCGGGACAAGTACATCGACAATTATATTCAGACGTTGGAGAACCTGGGGAAGGAAGACATCCGCCTGGTATGTTACAACTTCATGCCCGTCTTCGACTGGACCCGCACCGAGCTGGCCCGTGTCCGCCCCGACGGCTCCACCGTGCTGGCCTATAACCAGAAAGCAATCGACGCCATTGATCCGGCCAACATGGCCGCCTCCATGGAGAAAATGTCCAATGGCACCATCCTGCCCGGCTGGGAGCCGGAGCGAATGGCTAAGGTAAAGGAGCTGTTTGCCATGTACAGCTCTGTGGACGGGGAGCAGCTCTTCCAACATCTGGTTTACTTCCTCAAGGCCATCATGCCTGTGTGCAACAAGTATGACATTAAAATGGCCATACACCCCGACGACCCCGCCTGGAGCGTCTTCGGCCTGACTCGGATCATCAACAGCGAAGCGGGTATTCTCCGTCTTATGGCAGCGGTGGACGACGTTCACAACGGGGTCACCTTCTGCTCCGGCTCTTATGGCACCAACCTGGAAAACGACCTTCCGCACATGATCCGCGCCCTCAAGGGCCGCATCCACTTTGCCCATGTCCGAAACCTGAAGTTTAATGACATCTCCCGGGAAAATTACGATTTTGAGGAGTCCGCCCACCTGTCCTCTGACGGCACCTTCGACATGTACGAAATGGTAAAAGCCCTCTACGAAACCGGCTTTGACGGCCCCATTCGACCCGACCACGGCCGGATGATCTGGGATGAGAAGGGAATGCCCGGTTATGGACTCTATGACCGCGCCCTGGGCGCCTGCTACCTCAACGGCCTTTGGGAAGCGGTGGAAAAATCCCATCAGAGAGGGGTCTGAACTGTATGAAGCTGAGCAACGCCGGTTTGTCAGAGCCGAAAATCTGGCGCGATGCAGGCTACGCCCTGCCCGCCTTCTCCCGGTCCAAGGTAGAAGCGGCTACCAGGGAACATCCGGTCTGGGTCCATTTTGGTGCCGGGAATATTTTCCGGGCCTTTCAGGCCAACCTAGCCCAACGGATGCTGAATCAGGGGAAAATGGACCGGGGACTCACCGTGGTGGAGGGCTTCGACTATGAGATTATCGAGAAGCAGTACCGGGAGCATGACAATCTGTCTGTGCTTGTCACCCTGAAATCGGACGGCCAGGTAGAGAAAACCGTCATCGGCAGCATTGTGGAGTCCTGCATCCTGGACTCGGACGATGCGGCGGAATTCAGCCGCCTGAAGGATATCTTTTCCAATCCCTCCCTCCAGATGGCCACTTTTACCATCACAGAAAAGGGCTACAGTCTGGTGGACGGCAAGGGGAACCAGCTGCCTGCCGTCTCGGCGGATTTTGCTGGCGGCCCAGCCAAGCCGGACAGCTATATCGGCAAGGTGACGTCTCTCCTGCACACTCGCTATCGGGCCGGTGCCGCTCCCATCGCCATGGTCAGCACCGACAACTGTTCACACAATGGCGATAAGCTGTCTGCCGCAGTGACCGCCTTTGCCGAACAGTGGGTGAAGAACGGCCTGGCCGACCAGGGCTTCCTGGACTACATTCAGGACGAGAAGCGAGTCAGCTTTCCCTGGTCCATGATCGACAAGATCACTCCCCGGCCCGACAGCTCTGTGGAAGAGATCCTCCGCAGGGACGGCCTGGAGGATCTGGATCCGGTGGTCACATCCAAGAACACCTATGTGGCCCCCTTTGTCAACGCCGAGGAGAGCGAGTATCTGGTTATTGAGGACAAGTTTCCCAACGGCCGCCCGGCTCTGGAGGAGGTAGGGGTCATCTTCACCGACCGGGATACAGTAAACAAGGTGGAGCGGATGAAAGTCTGTACCTGTCTCAACCCCCTGCACACCGCCCTGGCTATCTATGGCTGCCTGCTGGGCTTTACAAAAATTTCTGAGGAAATGAAGGATCCCCAGCTGCTGTCCCTGGTAAAGACAATCGGCTATCATGAGGGGCTGCCCGTGGTGGTCAACCCCGGCGTACTGGACCCGAAAGCTTTTATTGACACGGTCGTTCAGGAGCGTATTCCAAACCCCTTTATGCCTGACACCCCCCAACGCATTGCCACGGACACCTCTCAGAAGCTGTCTATTCGCTTCGGAGAAACGATAAAGGCGTATATGGCCTCTGACAAGCTGTCTGTCTCTGAGCTGAAGCTGATCCCGCTGGTCTTCGCAGGCTGGCTGCGTTACCTGATGGCAGTGGACGATGCGGGACAGCCCTTCTCCCCCAGCTCTGATCCTATGCTGGCTGAGGTAACGCCCTACGTGGCAGGCTTCACCCTGGGGCAGGTCCCTCCCCTGGCAGAAATTGAGCTGACTCTGAAGCCCCTGCTCCAGAACAAGGCCATCTTTGGTGTGGACCTGACGGAGTGCGGCTTGTCCGGCACGGTGGCTGGCTACTTCGCCGAAGAACTGGCCGGTCCTGGCGCAGTCCGGGCAGTCCTGAAAAAATACGTACCCTAAATTCTAACAAAATAGACAAAAGCAAAAGGATAAGCGGATTCAGGCTTCTCTCTGACAGAGGGAAGCCTGAATCCGCAGTTTGCTGCAATTACAGCGCCGGGATTCTGTTTATACTTCAAGCTTGGATGGACCGCAGGCATCAGCCCCGCTTCTTTTCCGGCCAAAACAGAATAAAGAGAATCGCGGAAAGGGCCATCAGATAGCAGTAGAACATATAGGGGATAATCTTCACTGCCGGTACACCGGAGCCGGCGGAGGCATAGAGCAGCTGGGCGCCAAAGGGGATGATACCCTGCATCACCGAAGCAAAAATATCCAGCAGAGAGGCCGTGCGCCGGGGATCAATGCCAAATTCCTCGCTGATGTCCTTAGCAATGGAGCCTGTCATCACAATGGCCACTGTGTTGTTGGCTACTGCAACATCCACCGCGGCCACCAGGCCGCCAATCCCCAGCTGCGCCCCGCGCTTGGACCGGGTGTGGCTGCGAACAAAGGAGATCAACCACTGGATGCCGCCATATTCCCGAACCAGAGCGCCAATACAGGCCACAATAATGGAAATAACGGTGATGTCGTACATCGCGGTGACTCCGTCTCCCATTACAGAGAAGACTTGCGTCCATGGGAACGCCCCGGAGGCCACTCCCACCACCAGGCTGAGCACAGCCCCGGCAATCAAAATCAGGAACACATTGACGCCCACCAGGGCTCCCGCCAGAACCAGCAGGTAGGGCAGTACCTTCCAAAAACTGAAGGGGCCGGGCTCCAGCACGCCGGTTCCTGCCGGAGTGAGCACAATAAACAGCACAAAGGCGAGAACAGCGGCAGGCAGGACAATCAAAAAGTTCATTCGGAACTTGTCCTTCATCTCGCAGCCCTGTGTGCGGACAGCAGCAATGGTTGTGTCGGAGATCATGGAAAGGTTGTCTCCAAACATGGCCCCAGAGGCCACGGCAGCGATGCAAAGCACCATCTCGTACCCAGTGGCCTGGCTCATGGACACGGCGAAAGGCGCCAGCGCGGAAATTGTACCCACCGAAGTGCCCATCGACACGGAGACAAAGCAGGCGATCAGGAACAGTCCCCCCACCGCCACCCGGCTGGGCAGAAAGGTGAGAAACAGGTTTACGGTACTGTCCGCCCCTCCGGCGGCGGATACCGCCCCGGAGAAGGCCCCTGCCGACAGGAACACCAGGCACATCGTTAAAATGTTCTCATCTGCCACACCGTGGGCCATCACCTTCAGTTTGCCGTTGAAATCCAGCGCCCGGTTCTGCATACAGGCGACAAACAGGGCAATCAGGAAAATAACAATAGCGGGGGTTTGATAAAAGCCCTGCGGGATTTTCAGAATGTACTCAAACAGGATACCGCACCCCAGATACAGCACCAGAAATACCCCAATGGGCAGAAGGGCAAAGAATCTGCTGTTGCGAGTCTCTTGCTTTTCCATAAAAAACGCCTTCTTTCTCCTTTTCTCCTGACCATTGTATGAGATTTTTGCCCTCTTGTCAATTAGAATTCCAGAAAAAGCTGCGTTCGGCTTATCGCTCTGAAAATCCCACTGGCTTTTGTTTGGACGCTTATGGGTTGAATTGCTTCTCTACATAGCTTTTCAGCATCGCAGCCACCTGGGCGCGCGTTGCCTGCCCCTGAGGATTCAGGGTATTATTTCCCATACCGCTCATAATACCATTTTCCACTGCCCAATCCAGCGCCGTTCTGGCATAGCTGCTGACCGCGCCGGAATCGTCAAAGCGTGATGTGCGGCTGGAGTTCACGGCGGGGCTGCCCGCAGCCCGATAGAGCATCAGCGCCAGCTGTTCCCGGGTAATGCTGTCGTCCGGGCCAAAGGTACCATTGGCATAGCCAGAGACAATCCCTCTCTCCGCTGCCCAGGTCACAGCCTTTGCATAATACATACTGCTGGCAACGTCCGAAAAGTCAACGCCGCGGACACTGTTAGGATTGCCCTCCAGATTGTGGAGAACCGCCGCCAGCATCCCCCTTGTCATGCTTGTATCAGGAGAAAATGTACTTTCCCCTGTACCGCTGAAAAGCTCATGGCTGCTGGCAAAGGCCACCGCCTCTGCCGCCCAGCTGGTGGAGGGCACGTCGCGGAAATACTTGCTGTTGTCCATGATTTCCACACGCGCAGAACCGTTGACAGGGATATTCATTGTGCCGTCTACAGCGAAGGACTTGCGAATCACCTCGCGGGTGCCGTCCGGGCTGACCAGCACTGCAACGGTGCCGGTGTCTGCGCCCCGATGTGTAACACTGAGGATCACACCGCCGCTGATACTGTTTACGTTAGAGCCGCCTGCGGTGATGGTAAAATCAATGCCGCTCCCGGTGCGCTCTGTGGAGATAATCACAGAACCGCCCGCACGGGAGAGCTCGCCCAACCTGCCGTTGGGAATGGTCACATCAGCCGCCGGGGTTTTGACCATCAAGTCAGCATCGGTGCGGCTGCCTATTTGTCCCACAGAACCGGCGGGAATGGTGACTTCATTGCGGTCTGCATCGCCAGAACCCTTGGGAGCAATGACCACACTTTCGCTGCCCCGAGAGCGGGCCTGGGAGATGGCCTCTGCAATGTCACTGGCGCTCACCTTGGTGGAAGCGGTTCCCCCGCTGACCGTGGTGTTCGGGGTCACGGTTGTGATGGTGCTGGGGGAAGCGGTGCTGCCGCCGGTGGTGCTGGTGGATACATTGTGATTGATGGAGTCATACCCGCTGTCGCTGTCACTTCCGCCCCCGGATCCACTGGGTGTACCGGGCGTACTGGGTGTGCTGGGCGTGCTCGGTACCGAGGGTGTGCCAGGTATGCTGCGGGTAAAGGTCACGGTCAGTACAGCGCTGCTTGCGCCATCCTTAATTGCCACTGCCTTAATGGTCGTCGTAGCAGTCAGTGTGATGGCGCCTGTATATTCTGTGCTGCTCGCTGCCGGTGCCGTCCCATCAATGGTGTAGTAAATGGTGGCTCCAGCGGTTGTACAGGTCAATGTCACGCTTTGGCTACCGGTAAAGCTGCCGCCGTTGGGGCTGGCCGCAGGTGTGGCGACTGTATCCGGGATAACCGGCGCCGCCGCCTCTACCGTCAGCGTACCATTGCTGTAGGTAACGCTGTAGTTGCCGTCAGAAGAGAGCGCTGCACCTGTAACGGTGATGGTATAACTTCCCTCTGTCGTGGGATTCGGCGCGTCGCAGGTCGCCGTGGGCGCAGGGGCCAAGGTATCCCCGTCCACCACTCCGGCTACATCATAGAGTACAGCAGGAACGGCCTCACCAGCTTTGATTGTCAAGGTTTTTCCCGTGACGGTAACGCGGGCCGGGACGATGATAACCGCTGTGGTGGCAGTGCCGGCAAACTCCTCAACATCAGCGGGAACAGAAACCTTTACGGTATAAGTACCTGCGTGTTTCAGAGCAGCCACGGTTTCTCCGGCGGCGTTGGTGTAGGTATACGTATATTCTCCATCATAGCTTCCGGTGCTGGTCACAGACACACTCTTTTCCGTTCCATCATAGGTCAGGTTTGCAGGAGGCGTAACGGTAAGGGTCAAAACCTCCTTCGATGTGTACTGGATGGTCACAGTGATGGTAAGATCACTGTAGTTCTTCATACCGCTGACTGTAATAGTAAGCGATTCAGAGGTGGGAACCTCCCCCTCCTCCTTATAGGTCAGCGTCAGCTTTCCGTCTTCGCCAAGCGTGGCTGCTGCATGAGTGGGCTCGGCACCCGCTGTATAGACAGCTCCTCCGCCGCTGTCCGCCGGAACCAGCGCGGACAAATCAACCACTGCTGTTTTTCCGCTCACCGTCTGCAAAGGGGTCTCTGCGGTCTGCGCTGCGGGAGTCTTCTGGGTAATTGTAAAGCTGCCTGTTTTGGTGCCGGTGTAATTCCCTGTGCCAGTAACGGTCACAGCGGCAGTGCCAACGTCTTTGTTGTCGGCATAGGTCACAGTATAATCCGTTCCGGAGGTCAGCACCTTCTCGCCGTCCTTGACTGTAACCGCAGGGGTAATTGGCGAACCTGTATAAGTCTGCGATGGAATCGCCTCAATGTCTGCACTCGAAATATCCTTCGGAGAGATTGTGAACACAGCCGTCTTTGTGCCGGAATAGTTTCCGCTCTCTGTGGCTGTGACCGTCACGGTGGCGGTTCCGGCATTGACGTTGTCAGTGTAGGCCACAGTATAGTCTGTGTCCTCCGTCAGCGCGGTTCCGTTCAATGTCACAGTGACTTCTGGCGTCTGCGCCTGGCCGGTATAGATGTACGGGCCAGGGCCAACCGCTACAGCCGCGTTGTCCAGCATGGTTTTCTTTGTTTTGATCCTCGCTCCAGCGCTGCTTGCAGATGCGTTGTGGTTGCTGTCCGCCTTCATACGGGTATAGAAGGTATACTCTGTGTTGGGCGTCAAACCGGTAAACACAGCGCTGTCCTGCCAGTCGGTACCATTTTTGCTATATTCCGCGCCCTCAATGGCCGTCAGCGTAATGCTGGTATCCTTGATATTTTCGTCCGCTGCGGTCGGGGCAGCGGGGGCAGCATATGTTGCCTTCTCGATGGTCAAAGTACCCTTAGTGACAGTGACATCGTAATTGTCAGAGACCGCTGTGCCTGTGATATCCACAGTGGTTCCGGCGGGAGAAGTAGCGGTTGCGGCACAGCTTAAGGTCACGCCCAAGGAATCCTTCGTATCAGTCCCCACTAACGCCCCTTCGGGTACAGTAAAGGTAAGCGCAGGATTTTCTTCACCGTAGCACTTTGTCTTGTTATCAGCGGTAACGACAACACTTTTCTTTGCGACTTGGATTGTAACCTGACCAGTACCGGCGGCATACTCACTGTCCGCTGCCGGCGTTGCTGTCACGGTAATGGTTGCGGTGCCTGCCTTATGGATTGTCGCTTGACCGTTTGCATCAACGGAAACCGTGCCGCTGTTGTCGGCCTTGTAAGTCAGTGCAGAATTGGAAACAGCTACACCATCCTTGTCAGTCACTGCAACCGCGAGAGCGAACGCTGCATCCCCATAGGTCTTTGCACCGGGGTCTGTAACCGTAACCGTTAGGGTGGGCTTGCTGCTAACCGTGAAAGCGGTACTGCCGCTTTTGGGGTTATAGTTTTGGCTGTTGGTTGGTGTAAACGTCCAGTACAGCGTTGTCGTTCCAGCTGCGGCAAATGTTCCGCTTGCCGCATTTTGGTGCGCCTCATCTGTAAACCATGCCAGTGTACCGGCGATGGTGTCACTTTTCACGCCGGTGGCTGTGGCGCTTGTATCTGTTGTGGGGTAAGCTGCTCCAACTGTTACAGTTGTGGATATTCCGCTGGGTGTAAAGGTGGGAATCTCCGCCTTATGAATTGTAAATGTCTTTTCAGCTGAACCAGTGTAGTTCCCCTCACCGGTAATCGTTACCTTTGCTGTATTCGTTCCGGCATTGACATTATCGCTGTATGTAACGGTATAGTCTGTCCCCTCTGTCAAGCTCTTGCTGCCGTCCTTGACTGTGACAACAGGGGTATGCGTATCGCCGTTATAGGTCAGAGCGGCAATGTCACTGATTGTGCATTGACTGATCGGTTTTGTAACGATGACCGTCACATCAATACCTGTGACCGTCTGGTACTGACTTGTATCTGCCGGCGTAAATGTGGCCTTGAACGTCTGTGCACCTACAACAGTGCCAACATTTTGACTCGGGTCAGCCCAGGTCCAGGTTCCTTCCGTGTTCCCAGAAGGATTCGTTAATGCAACACTGGACAATAGGCTGCCAGCCGCCGCAGTCAAGCCGGTGGGGGCAGTACAAGTCGGTTTCTCTTTCGCCTGTACCACCTTGGGAAGGGTAAGCGTGTAATAATACGGATACTCGTTTGTTCCATACTTTGCCGCAATTATGATATCCGTTGTGCTATCCTTTGCCGCAGTGGGTGTATAGGTAATCGTTCCATCTTGAGCAATCGAGACATCTGCGGGCAAAGCAAAGCTGCCGGATGTAGCCGCAGCTGCAAACGTGAATCCCTGTTTCAAGAGCGGTTCCCATGTATATGTTGTCCCTGCATACAGCTCAGATTCTCCAATTTTGTAGAAATCAATGGGATATGATTCATTTGCCAAGGTTAAAACATCATTTCCCCACAAAGGATCGGAGTCATAGGTATAGGAAATTCCTTTTGCTTCTTTTTTAGAGATAGAAAAACTATTCTCTGTAATCATGAGCTTAGCCAAAGTTGTAGTAACTGTATATCCGTTTTGAGGATTGCCAGAGGCACCAACTAAAAACAGGTCGTATGGGTATCCAGAGCTATAGGAACTACTATACGAGGTACCTCCTTCTGTCGGAGTAGCTGTTATTGTAAGCCCATCACAGTTTGTCACGTCAGCCAAGTAATAGGTAGTGCCATCAAGGGTGACAATGTTCCACATATGGTTGCCACCATTCATTTGTCCGCTGACGGTGTAGCACTGGACTGGACCGGTAAAAGTAGTGCTATCGCATAGATATTGGAACGCTTTGGAGTAACCCTCGCAGACCACGTCTGTAGTACTGTTACCATCAAATACATAAATCAGCTGCCATGGATCACCATACTGGTCATTACCCCAACCAGCCGCTGATGTATTATAAGCTACCAGTTCACAGATGGCCTCTTTAAAGTAGACCAGCTTCTCAAGGTCATTGCTTAAGCTTCCTGCTGTGTTCAGTATTTTTTTCGCATTTCCTTGCGCACTTGTAATGGTCTGTGACGCTGCCTGTGCCTTAGTTGGATCAACTGTATGATCGTCAGCACCTTTGTAGTCCTTACTGACCGCAATGTTAAAAATCGCTGTGCCGTTACCACAGCCGTAGGAATAAGATAAACCGCGCCAGTACATTTCATATGGATGATCGAAGCACAGTGCATCCCAAACTTTTCCTGCACTATCTTTATCAAAGCTCGTAACTCCACTCACTGTAAATTTCGTCGATCCACCTTGTGCAGCAATACCATTTTCACCGGTAAGCTTTGCTGCCACTGCATCATAAACCGTCTTACTATCGCCAGTAAGCCGGTTTCCGGCAATGTTGGCGCCGGTACTGTACACGCTCGCCTCATAATCCATACCGGCCAGCATAAGCATAAGGCGATCCGAGAGCAGTTCATCGTAAAGCTCTTGCTCCTCCTCCGTCAAATAGACGGCTGTCACCTCCTCCTCTTCTGCATAGGGCACGTCTCCCTCTTCCGCCGCCAGCACACTGACCGGCAGC
Source organism: Lawsonibacter sp. (assembly GCA_022791995.1). Taxonomy (GTDB): domain Bacteria; phylum Bacillota; class Clostridia; order Oscillospirales; family Oscillospiraceae; genus Lawsonibacter. Next base: position 12,151 of record JAAWAD010000090.1, on the reverse strand, counting down.
AGGCTCAGCAGTACACATGCGGCAAGCAGGCTGCTGAGAAGTCGTTTCTTCATAATCATTCTCCCTTCACATATAGCAGGCACCGAGAAGGTTCACATCCTACAGGATGTGAACTGGGGGATATCCCCCAGTCTGCCCCATCTCAAAAGCCGACATTAAGGTTATTTTACCACACAATGAAAAAAAGTAAAGGGATTTCCAGCATCTTCACCCACTTTCCCGTGAAAAAATTGCGCGTCCAACCGACATACGCCCCTTGCTCTATGGCGCTGCATCGGAACCAGGTATCCCGCAAAAACGACCACCTGTCCAAAATCGCTGGACGGCAAAAGCAGAGCGGGGTATACTGGAGAAAAAGGAGGAGGAGCCATGGAGGTAGAGTTCAGGCTGGAGCCCGGCCGGGAAGAGCCCAAAATAATCATTTTGGCCGGGGCAGAGACGGAAGACCTGCGCCAGCTGGTCCAGGAGCTGGCGGGACTGGCGCTGGACCCGGTTCCGGTGTGGGAGGGGGAGCAATCCCGGCGGCTGCCGCAAGAGGCTTTTTTGCGGTTCTACACCGACGGCAAAGGGATTGCTGCACAGACGGCAGAGGGGACCTTCTCGGTACGTCTGCGTCTGTACGAGCTGGAGGAGATACTGGATCGGGGGCGGTTTGCCCGCATCTCCAACTCAGAGATTGTGAACCTGGAGCGAGTAACTGCAGTGGACCTGTCTTTGACCGGAACCATCCGCATGACTTTGGAGGGCGGGACGGCAGTCTATGTTTCCCGGCGATACGTAAAAAAAATTAAGGCGACCTTACAGTTGGGGAGGCGGCAGCGACATGAATGAAAAAAAAAGTTGGGCAATCTGCCTGGGGACAGGCTTTCTTTTGGGGGCTCTGCTGGTCCCGGCGGCGGTGTGGCTTATCCAGTCCATGGCCGTTTCAGAAGAGTCTCTGCCGGTATCTGCCCGGATGGTTGAGGCCGTCGGTTCAACAGAGCTGGCTATCGTAATACAGTCTCTGTTGGGAGGGCTGTTTGGGGGTGTGGCGGCGGCCGCCGCCCTGCCCTTCGCCGACGACGGAACACAGCTTCTGCTGCGCTCTCTGCTCCACTTGACCGCTACCCTGGCCTCCTTCGCCCTGCTGGTCCGCGGGTGTTGGTGGGCAGACAGCCTGAGGGGCACATCCCTGTTTCTGGTTCTGCTTGCGCTGGTATATATCCTGATCTGGCTGGGCCGGTGGGTCAGCTGGTATATGGAGGTGGTTCAGCTTCGTGCTATGCTCGGACTGAAGGCGAAGCCCTCCCGGCTGAACTGGGCGGCTACGCTGGCCTATCTGCCCTTTGCCCTTCTGGTGTGCCTTTTGCTGCCCCTGGTTCTGATGTGGATAGACCAGCGTTTCGTGGTGGATGTCCCTCTGTTCTCCGGGCTGGTGCTGCCCTATCTGCTGCTGCCTTTGGCTGGGTTCTTTTCCGGCCTCACTTTGGGCCGGAAGCAGGGGCTGTGCCCTCTGTACCCGGTGCTGCTGTTTGTCTGTTACCTGCCCGCAGTTTGGCTTGTCTTCAATTCCACCGCCCTGTTCCACTGCTTTATGGCCGCGGTTCCCGCTGCTTTGGGCAACGGCCTGGGATATTTTCTTCGCTGCCGTTCCGACTGCCACAACACTTAAAAAACTGACAAATGCGATTTTCATTTTTTGCGCCCCGCTCCATACAGGGAGCGGGGCGGTTTTCTGTCTATTACAAAACCTCCACCCCTCGGGCCCGCAGGTGCTGCACCACCTCATCAGGGAAACCGTCGTCCGAAATCACCATGTCAATGTCCTCTGGCATGGTGTGTGTAATTGGATAAATCAGACCGATTTTGGAGGAATCAAAGGGGATAATAATTTTTCTGGAGTGCTCCATAATCACCGCTCTTGTGTCGTCAATAACCTCCTTCCCGCAGGTAAAGCCCACATCTATGGAATACCCCGCTGTCGCCAAAAACATAAAGTCAAAATTCATCCGCTTCAAATCCTCAATATTCCGGGAGCTGTCGCAGCAGCAATTATAGCGGTTCAGCGATCCCCCCAGGACGGTGACGGAGGGGCGCTTCAGCGCCGCCAAGGCATAAGCGTTGCTGATGCTGTTTGTGACCACAGTACACCACTCGTCCGGGAAGCACTTTGCAATCTCGGTGATGGTGACGCCGCAGTCCAGATAGATGGAGACATTCGGCTTCAGCGCCAGCTGTTCTCTCAGAAAGGATACCGCTTTTCGGGCAATCTGCTGCCGTTTCTCCACGCTGCGGGCTAGGCGCATAAAGTAGGAGTCGTCCGCCTTGGCCGTCTCCTGCACAGACCGAGCGCCTCCCCATGTGCGGATAATTTTGCCCAGATCCCCCAGTTCCCGCAGGTCGGTGCGCAGCGTCATGTCTGAAACATCCGGGAAACGATTCTTCAGCTCCTGAAAGGTAACGGTGCCATGCTCGTTGATGTAGTTGGTAATCTCATATCTTCTCTGGGGGCGGCCCATAGAAACACTCCTTTGGCGTCAAAAATCTGCTGAGCACAGAGGCTACTTTTTTCTTTTATCATACCTTTAAATTGTTAAAAAAACAAGTATATTTTTTTAAAAGAACAAATTATCATTCAAATAAAAAATATAGTTGAATTTTCGAAAAATAATTTGTTGATTTTGTTAAAAATATTATTATAATTATATGAAATAAGTAGAAACTCTCGAAGAAAACAACATTTTTCTTGACGTGAAACCTTCTTTTGCAGTATGATTTTTAAGAAGGAGAGCGCAAAAGTGCTTTCAAAATCGAAAAAAATAAAAGTGGAAAGGATCGAATATGATGAAACGTTTAACAGCTCTGCTGGCCGGTCTTGCCCTGATGTTCACCTTGACAGCCTGTGGCGGAAGTCCTGCCTCCTCCGGTGGAAGCCCCGCCTCCTCCGGCGGAAACCAGGGCGGAACCAGCCAAGGCACTCCCACCCCCACAGAAAAGCCCATTGAAATCAAGCTGACCACCACCGACCCCAGCAACGCCCCCACCGTCACCCAGCTGGAAAACTGCGCCAAAGAAATCCGGGAAAAGACCAACGGCATGATCGACATCCAGGTGTACGCAGACGGGCAGATGCTGGTCTACGCCGAAGGGGTAGAGGCCATGATGTCCAACGCCAACCTGTTCCTGGTGGCCACACCCAGCTATCTGGTGGATTACATGCCCGTTATGTCTACACTGGTGTCCCCCTATTTGTTCTCCAGCCGCGAAGTGGCCGCCGCCTTCTTCGAGAGCGATTACTTCAAGGGCATTGAGGCCGAGTGCGAGGCCGCCGGCTTCCACGTCATCTGCAACGACGGCCTGATCGGTTACCGCAGCGTCTGCGCCAACGCTCCGGTCAACTCTGTCGCCGACGTGCAGAAGCTGGCCCTGCGTATCTCCTCCGGCGATGTGATGGTCCGTCTGTTCACCGATCTGGGCTGCAATTACACCGTGATGTCCTTCTCCGACGTGTTCAACGGCCTTCAGACCGGCGCCATTGACGGCCTGGAATGCGTGCCCCTGACCATCACTGCCAATTCCCTGTACGACGCCATGTCCCCCATGTACTACTCCCGCACCAGCCACATTCTGGACTGCTACGGCATCTATGCCGGACAGGAGTTCTGGATGTCCATTCCCGAGGAGTATCGGACCATCATCCAGGACGTGCTGGGCAACTGGGGCAAGCTGGCCACTGCGGACTGCGTCGCCCAGGAGGAAACAGAGATTTACCCCGAATATGAGGCCCACAACGTCACCGTGGTGGATCTGAGCGACGAAGCCATGCAGGAGTTCCGAACGGTTGGCGAGGTCATTATCCGGGACCAGGTGCGCGGAGACGAGGTCCTGGCCGCCGTGGCCGAAGTTGAAGCCGGGCTGAAATAATCCGTTCTTTCAGCCGCTGTTGTTCCCGCCTCCTCCGGGGGGCGGGAACAAGTGACAGGAGGGATTCCTTTGGAAAAAATTGATACACTGGCGAAAAAAATCGGCGATTGTACCGATCGACTGATCTATATTCTGGGCGGCGGCGGCCTGCTGCTGAGCGTGGCTCTGTGCGCCTCCAACATTCTTTCCTGGTGGTTCCTGGGCCGCCGGATCGCAATTTCGGATGAGATTGCCCTGATTGGTCTGGTCTGGGCCTCCTATGTGGGAATGGGTCTTTTGTTCCGCAACAACGGCCACTGCGTCATGGACTTTGTGGTCAAGATACTCCCGCCCCGGTGGCAGGTCGTGCTGCGCATCTTCACAGACCTTTGCATTCTGGTCATCGCAGGGGTGGCCGTGTACTACTCCTGGGCTCTGGCGGTGAAATCCTTCACCAAAAAGCTGGTGCTTACAAAAATCCCTTATTTTTACTGCGATATTTGTGTCACCGTAGGCTATGGTCATCTGCTGCTTCTGGTGATTGTGGACATGATCCGAAACATCTATAAGCTGACCCATTGGGATACAGCGGGAGAGGAGGGAACTGTATGACAAGCTATCTGCCTGTGCTTCTGGCCTTTGGCCTGATGTTTGTGGCGGTTCCCGTCCCTGTCTGTCTGCTGGCAGGCACCTTTCTGTACTTCGGTGTTCTGGAGACAACTCTCCCCCTGACCAGCGTCATCCAGAACATTGTCACCCAGAGCATGTCAACCAGCATGATGGCTGCCCCCTTCTTTATTCTGGCTGGTGCCATCATGAATTACGCCGGCATCACCGGGCGTCTGCTGGACCTGTGCGACTGTCTGCTGGGGCACAAGGAGGGCGGTTTGGCCTACATCAACGTTCTGCTCAGCACGCTGAACGGCGGCATGTGCGGCTCTGCCAACGCGGACGCCGCGCTTCAGTGTAAGCTGCTGGTGCCCGAGATGGAAAAGAAGGGGTACCCCCGGGCCTTCTGTACGGTGGTCACGGCGGCCTCCTCTCTGATTACCCCTATCATCCCTCCGGGCGTTCCTCTGATTCTCTACGGCATCATGACAGGCGTTTCCGTGGGCAAAATGTGGGTGGCAGGCTACGTCCCCGGCATTATGCTTTGTATCGGCATGATGTTTGTCTGTTACCTCTATGCCCACAAGTACCACTGGAAGAGCGCCCGTGAAACCCGGGCCACTGGCCAGGAGCTGCTCCATTCCCTGCTCAGTTGCTTCTGGGCTCTGCTGATTCCAATCTTCATGATTGTGGGTCTGCGCTCCGGCATGTTTACCGCCACGGAGGGGGGCACCGTGCTGATTATCCTGGCCATTGCTATTGGCATCATCTACCGGAGCCTGAAACCCAGGCATTTCAAGTCTATTGTAAAGGACGCCTTCCTCTCCACCGCCAACGTGATGCTCATTATCGTATCCGCCTGCGGCTTTAGCATGTATCTGTCCTGGGAGCGGATCCCCCAAACTATGGCCGCCTGGATGATGACAATCTCCACCAGCAAGTACATGTTCCTTCTGCTGTCCAATATAATTGTGTTTATCCTGGGCATGTTTCTGGACGGTACTGCCCTGCTGATGATTTTGACGCCTCTGTTCTACCCCATCGCCCAGAGCTACAACATTGATCTGATTCAGTTCGGTATGATTATGATGGTCAATTTGTACTGTGGCTGCCTGACGCCTCCCTTCGGGACCCTGATGTATGTCACCTGCAACCTGACCAAGGTGAGTATTCCCCAATTCTGCCGGTATGGCTGGGCCTTCATTGTGGTGATGCTGTCTGTCTGCCTGATTATGGCAGTGTTCCCCCAAATTGTTGTGTTCCTGCCCAACCTGATCTATGGTGTATGAGGGGGGCGACGGAAATACGGGGGAGTGCCACGTCTGCCCGGCCGCGCATCGGCCTTGTCCTGTCCGGCGGCGGCGGAAAAGGAACCTATCAGCTTGGCGCGCTGCGCGCCCTGGAAGAGCACGGCCTTGCCCCGAAGATTACAGCCATCTCCGGCTGCTCGATTGGGGCCTATAACGCGCTGCTTTACGCCTGCGGCGGCATTCCGGCCGCACGGGAATTCATGTTCCGGTTCCACGATTTGATGAAGTCCCATCAGGAGACCCCGGAGCACCTGGTCGAGGCCCGCCGTCAATCCCTGTCCGGCCCCTCCGCCCTCCCCTCCTTCGAGACCGATCCCGCTCTCTGGAAATACCGCAGCTCCGGTCTGAGGGCCCACCTGAATCAGGCCCTGGAGACAAACAGGGGCGGCTGGCGGAAAAAGCAGCTGTACGCCTGCGCTTACTGTCTGGAACAGGAACGACCGGCATACTTTCGGCTTGGGGACCTCTCGGATACCGAGGCGGTCAACGTGGTCGTCGCCAGCGGCACCCTTCCCTATACCTTCCCCCCGGTGCGAATCGGGGCGGAGTACTACACCGACGGCGGCGTAGTGCCCGACCTGTGCCGGACGCCCGCGCCCTGTGACAAAATTCCTCTGCGCCCCATCCTTCAGGAGGACCTGGATCTCATCCTGGTGATCTTTCTCAACCCCCTGGACCAGGTAGACCATACCTCCATACAGAAAGGGGTCCAATACCTGGAGCTGCGGCCCAGCACACCGTTGGAGCCGGCGCCGCGGGCGGGTACCTTGGATTTTCAGCCGGACCATCTGCGGTGGCGGGAGGAATTGGGGTATCGGGACGCCATAGAACTCTTATCAAGCTGTGAGGGCGAGTCCATATGGTGAAACGAGTATTATGCTTTGGCGATTCCAACACCTGGGGGTATGTCCCCGCCAAGGGCACCCGGTACCCCTCCAAGCTGCGCTGGACCGGCGTGGCGGCAAGGCGGCTGGGGGAGGAATTTACCATAATCGAAGACAGCATCAGCGGACGAACCACCATATACGAGGACGATCAGAAGCCCAATCGCTGCGGAATCAAAAATTTGGGCTACACGCTCCTGGCTCAGTTTCCGCTCGACCTGGTGATCCTCTTCCTGGGTACAAACGATTTAAAATTCACCGATGTGACTGGCTATCAGCGGGGAATCTGTGCCCTGATCGACACGATTTATCAGGCAGAGGAGCTGTTCCAGATGAAGCTCCCCGCGTTTCAAGGAGAGAAAAAGATTCTCCTTGTCGCCCCCCCTGTCATTGCCCCGGAAATCGAAACCATCCGTCCAGATCACCAGCTGGCCCATGCAGCGGGCGAATCCCGAAAGCTTCAGCGTGTAGCAGCTCAGATGGCCCAGGAGAAAGGAACCTGGTTCCTGGACGCATCTCTGCTCGTATCCCCCTCCCTGGACGATTGCCTGCACCTGTCCCAGAATGCCCACCAGGTACTGGGAAACGCGATTGCGGACAAGGTCCTTCAGATATTTCAAACGGACCCTCAGGGCGGGCCTGGATAGTTTCTTGTTTCACAAAAGATACAGCCGGGGCAACACCAATGCCCCGGCCTTTCTATTTCCTTGCAGCGCTTAAAATTGTGGTATCCACCCTGGAGGGGTGGATACTACAAGCGGTTTTCACATCTTTTTGTTTGGCCCCGTCACAACACGCGTTACCAGCCAGCCGGCAGAAAGCCCATCGCACCGAAGATAGCGTAGGCAACCGTGCCGCCATACAGGATAACAATGAGCACCTGAACCGGCATACTGGCCATCCAGCCACAATTCCACACAGGCTCAAAGTCACCTTCCTTGCGGGCCTTGTTAATCATGAAAACAGGAAGGATTGCCATAATGGCCGCGCAGAACGTGCCGGAGAAATAGATCGCATCCACAAACCCAACCAGATTGCCGAAAACCAGCACCAGAGGAATCCCATACACCACCAGCATGATGGGTACGCGGATTGCGTTGTCCGAGTCTGAGCGGAACTTAAAGAAGTCCACAATGCTGGAAATCAGTGTCTGGGAAATGGGACAGAAGGATGTAAACATCGCAATCAGGGCGAAAATATTTGCCGTATACAGCGCCCAGGAGCCCAGCGCCTGTCCCCAGGCGATTGTGGCAACTTGGCTGATCTCGTCGGCAGGAGAGATGACGAAGCAGCCCAGGGGGACCAGAATCAGCAGGGCAGCGGTAATAATCTGGCCAGCCAGCATGGCGGGCGCCAGCTTTTTGGGGTCGTGTGACAGTCCACGCGCCAGGTCCGGCACCAGATACTGGCCGATATAGCTGAACGCGGCCACGTTAAAAATGGGAATGGCATAGCTCCAGTTGGAGACAAACAGGCGGCTCAGATCGGCGTTTTTGCTGATCAGGGAGGCTCCGCAGAGGATAATCAGCATGACAGTCATCGCAATAGACAGGTATTTTCCAGCCATACCGACGGCCTTCAGCCCAAAGAAAACCACCAGCATCCCCGGAATTAAAAACATCAGGGTCCCCACCCAACCAGGAATGCCCAGCAGCGTGTTGATAATGTTGCCGCTGCCATTAAAATAGGCGATCAGACAGCTGAAGGCGTTCAGCGTAACCGCCAGGAATACAAGGATCTTGCCCACCGGCCCCACATAGCGCTCCGCTAGACCGGGCAGCTGCATCATTCTGCGGGTGCGCAGCGCCGTCTCGGCCACATAGTACATGGAGAACAGCGTGGTGATGCCGGAGACAATCAGCCAAAATGTAATCACTGGGAAGCCGGCCAGACGGGCGGAGTATGCGGTGCCCAGACAGCCAGAGCCAATTCCGCAGCCGACCACGGCAAAGGTGACCTCCAGAGGGGTCAGCTTGCGCACCTTTAACGAACCCTCCTCAAATTGGGTTTGCCCAGCGGGAGTGTTTTTGTTTTCGCTCATTCTGTGCTCCTTTCCAGTCCTTGATGAGTGTTATCAATATATTTTCAAGGCATCCATCGAAAATGTACTCTCTTTAAAGTCGTTCATATAGGGGATACGGCTTCGGATTTTCAAAATCTCGTCCAAATCCAGCTCATGAATCAAAAGCTCTTCCTCTGTCCGGGAGGCCATCGCCCGGATTTCTCCGTCAGGCCCGACCACCATGGAGCTTCCGCAGATGTTATCCCCCACTGTATTGCACCCCACCACAAACAACAGATTAAACAATGCGTTTGCCTGCAAATCCACATGCCAGCGGTGCTCAGCCGGGTCTATGCTCCACACGGAGCAATCCACAATGATATCCGCCCCTTTCAGGGCCTCAATCCGGGCAGGCTCTGGATATTCCACGTCATAGCAGATCAGCATCCCTACATTTCCAAATTTCGTTTTTACCACAGGGAACCGATTTCCCTCTGCAAATTTCAGCTTCTCCTCACCCCAGGCGTAGACCTTGCGCATATTTTCGATGACCTCGCCGTCATCGTCAATAAAAATACAGGAATTAAACATTTTTCCCAAAACCGGCCCGGTCTCAGGGTAGCCGGCGATGATGTGGATGCGCTTTTCCCTGGCCTTCTTCCGCAGCTGCTGCACAAAGGGGCCGTCCTGGGGCTCTGCCAGCTGCTGCATTTGATAGGCCTGGCAAAAGTACCCGGAATACGCCAGCTCGGGGAATACCACCAGATCAGCCCCCGCCTCCGCAGCCTGGTCGGTCATCTGGAGCATCCTGTTCAGATTGGCTTGGGTATCCCCCTGGATGGACGTAAACTGTCCCAGGGCAACCTTCACCAGCCTCTTTTGACTCATCGAAAAAACTCCTTTCCATCGTACCGTAGGTTAAGTGTTCCTGAAACGCCCGGCGGGCGCCTTCGCCGGAGCGGCCGTGGACCAAATCAAGGCTCCTCCTGATGGTAAAACCCAATCTCCTCCCAATACTTCTGCTTGTTGCGCAGATGGGTGGAGGAACCTTTAAAATCATAGTTGCTGACCAAGGCGAGCAGCACCGAGAGCAGACTGACCGTCGGGGCGGAATTGTCCGCAAAAAACAGCTTCTCATCGTGCGCATACAGGCTGTACTGGGCTCGCTTGGCCAGAGGGGAGAGCGGCGAATCGGTAATGGCAACACTGTGGGCCCCTCTCCGAATCACAGCATCCAGCGTGCGCACGGTGGCCGCGGGGTAGGGCGGAAAGCTCATGGCAAGAATCATGTCATCCGGCCCTGCATCGGCTGTCATATCAAAGGAGGGGGAGTGGGTGGCATCCAGCAGGTAAACCTGGTCCCGAATCCAGCAGAGCGTGCTTGCAAAATAGCAGGCTATGCCATATTCGCTGTGTGTGCCAATGACATAGACCCGCCGCGAGGTGGCGATCCACTCCACAATGCGGCTCAGCTCCCACTCGTGAATGGACAGCAGCGTCCGCTCAATGCTCTGAATATCCGAGCGCATCGACCGGATCACCGTCTGCATCGTAGAGCTGTAGGTCTTCAAATCGCCCGTCCGGCGGAACCGGTCCATCTGAGACAGGGTCCCGCGCACTGCGTCCCGAAGGTCCTTTTTCATGTCAGAATACCGGCTGTACCCCATATGGTTGGCAAAGCGGATTACAGTCGCTTCGCTTACGGAGCACGCCTCCGCCATCTGCGCGGCGGTAAGCGCGTCAGCACTCTCTGCATTTTGGAGGATATATTGGGCCACCATCCTCTGGCGGCTGCTCAGTTTATTCAGCTCCTTTTGAATGCGCTCTAAGATCATACTGCATGGCCTCCGTTGGATCATGCCCTGTTTCCCAACCCAATTTTGTTGAAATATACGAATTACTCGCTCATTTCTTATCTTCCATTGTAATGAATGATAATATTCGTGTCAACTTCAAAGCTTCAGGTTTTTCCCTCACAAAATTGCTGAAATCAAGGTTCTATCTTTATGCAACCTTAACAATTTTTTCGCACATTTGGATGAATTTTCTCCGTATTCCTCTTCGGGGTATGAATGATTTCCTTCTGATTCATTCAAATGGCCCTCCTTCCCTCCGTCAATTCGGAGGAACGGAGGGCCTGTGTTGTTGTTTGTGCTACTTCTCCTGCATCAATTCCGCACCGGCCATCTCTAAGAATGCCCGCATCGCCTGGCTGATATAGCGCCCCTTTTTACATGCCATAAAGATTGGCCGGGTAGCCAACGGGTCGTCCAGCTTATAAAATGCCATATCGTCGGTGCTGGGCAGATAGCGGCAGAGCTCTGCCCGCATAAACACCGCACCAGCTCCACTGCTTGCAATAAAGAAGGATGTCAGAAGCTGATCCAGCTGTATGGCAACTTTCGGATGAAAGCCCGCTCTTTTGCACATGCCAATACTGCGCTGATACATGTCGTTCCCCCGCTTCATGATTAGAAACGGAGTCTCACGAAGTTCGCCCAGCGGCACCGCAGGGACGGCAGCCTCCAGATAGCGCTGGGAGCGCATATCCTCAAAGCTGAGACGAAAATCCTTCAGGCGGTCATTGACCGAAAAGGAGGACGGCACGCAGAGGATCACATGCTCTGTTCCCAAAAGAAACTTTTGAATGTTGGTATCCTCCTCATTCAAGGCAGTCTCAAGAATCAGATCCAGCTCAGAGCTTTGCAGCCCCGCCTTCAGCTCTGCAATATTGCCCTCCTGAAGGTTGATTTGTATCCCAGGGTACCGCTGCTTGAACCGTCCGATAATCTCTCCCAGAAAATAGCTGCAAAAATAACTGCTTCCGCCGATAGACAGCTCGCCACTCTTCAAATCAGCGATATCCTGGAAATAGTCCGCAATATTTTTTTGAATTGCTATGATCTTCTCAATGCTGTGGATATAAAATTCTCCCTCCTTTGTCACGGTAATTGGAACGGTACTGCGGTCAAAAATCGGACACCCAATGCCCTCTTCCACCTTTCGGATCATGGCACTCAGCGTGGGCTGTGTCACAAACAGCTGCTTTGCCGCCTTAGAAAAGCTGCGGTGCTGATAGACCGCATAAACATATTTCATCTCATTGAACATAGGTATGATGCTCCCATTTTCAGATTGGCCGGCGCGCTGCCCGAGGGCTCTTATGGGACATAGTGATACGATTTCCTGGTTCTCCGCCCGCAGCGCATGGGGAAAATGTTTCTGGCAATAGCATACCAGAAAGTGGTTTCCGACGCAATCCGTTTTATGGACAAACAGCAAACGCCCCCATCCAAAGGACAGGGACGTTTGTTGTATTTCTTTTACTCGCCCAGACAGACCATCTTGCCGTCCTTGACGATGACCACTTCCTCCGCGGTGCCCTCGTCGAAGATGACGGTGGGGTTGTACTGCACCATGTCGATATGCACGGTGGAGCGGGCGGGCTGTCCATAGTAGAAGCC
>JAAWAD010000089.1 GCA_022791995.1 Lawsonibacter sp. | reverse complement strand
TCTCTCTGAACCCCACCAAGATCTCCGGCACCTGCGGCCGGCTGATGTGCTGTCTGAAGTATGAGCAGGAGGCCTATGAGGACCTGGTGAAAAAGGCCCCCAAGCAGGAGTCCTTTGTGGAGACCCCCGACGGGGCGGGCACCGTGTCAAGCGTCAATCTGCTGCGGCAGACCGTCCAGGTGCGGCTGGAGTCCGCCCCGGAGACGCCCAAGACCTATCACAACAGCGAGCTGTGCGTCATCCGCAGCGGCAAGGGCCGCCGGCCCGAGGGCTATGTGGAGCCCCCGCCGGAGGAGCTGGAGAAGCTGCGCCGCCCCGTGCCCGTGGAGGAGCGCCGGGAGGAGGACAGTCTGGCCGCCGCCCTGGACGCGGTGCTGGCCCGGCGGCAGATTCCCGAGCCCGAGGACGCCGAGGCGGGGAAATTCGGTGGCCGGGGCAGCCGCCGGAAGGAGAACCGCCGGCCCAAGCGGGAGAGCCGCCCCGCCCACGGGGAGGAGGACGACCTTCCGCCCCCCGCCGGCCTGGAGCGCCGGCCCCCCAACCGCCGCCGCCGCCGCAGGCCCCGGTAGGAAGAACCGTGGGGAGGCTTCGGCCTCCCCCGTGAGAAAGAAGGAAACGCGTATGGAGGGCTTTTTCAACGCCCTTTCCGCCTCTCTGGTGCTGCTGCTGCTCATGTCGGTGGGCTATGCCATGGGCGCTCTGGGCTGGATGGGAGCGTCGGAGAAAAAATTTATCAGCAAGTATGTGGTCAACATCGCCGTGCCCTGCAACTGTATCGTGGGGCTGCTGAACAACCTGGATCGGAGCATTCTAGCCCAGGCGGGGCGGATGCTGCTGGCCGTCGCCCTTGGTGTCACCGCCACCTTGGCCCTGGCCCTGGGGCTGGCCACCCTGCTGCGCCTGCCCCGGGAGCGGTGGGGCGTCTTTGCCGCGATGGCCGGACTGTCCAACTCCCTGTTTATCGGCATCCCCGTGTGTACCCAGCTCTTTGGAGAGGTCTCGGTGCCCTACATCATGGTCTATTTTCTGGCCAACACCTGCTTTCTTCAGACCGCCGGCCTGCTGCTGGTGGAGCACGCGGGCACCGGCCAGACCTCCGGGACTTCCCTCCGGGGCTTTTTCAAAAATCTGCTCACCAAGCCCCCCATTCTGGCGATTCTGGCCTCGCTGCCTATGCTTCTGTTGGGTCTGCGCCTGCCGGAGCCTCTGATGCGCTTCGCCGGGTATATCAGCGATTCCGTCTCTCCCCTGGCCCTGATCTACTGCGGGTACATTATCTTTGAGCTGGGACTGAAAAATGTCCGCCTGGCCCGGGGACTGCCCACTATGGTCCTGGTGCGGCTGTGCGTCTCCCCTTTGATCTGTCTGGGGCTGTGCCATCTGTTCGGCGTGACCGGTCTGGCTCGGGACGTCTTCCTGGTGGAGAGCGCCCTGCCCGTCCCCAGCCAGGTCACAGTGATGGCCGGGGCCTTCGGCGCTGACGAGCAGTACGCCGCCGCCGGAGCCTGCCTGTCTACCTTCGGCAGCTTCCTCAGTATCCCCGTCCTGATGCTGGTTTTGGGGTGAGCTTCCCCATTTCGCCGCGGCAAAAACGCCCCCCTGGAAAATAGGGGGGCGTTTGTCATGCCGGGGGGAGGAGCCCCAGGTCGTATTTCCAGCCCAGGACCCGGGCGGCGGCCTCTTCCACCCGCTGGCGGGAGAGGGTTCCGTCCTCCAGGGCGGCCAGGACCTGTGGGATTTGACTCTGAAAGTCGGTGGTGACCACCATATCGCACCCGGCGGCCAGGGCCAGGACAGCGGGGCAGGCTCCGCTGGTCCGGGCATACCGGGTGATGGCGTCCATAGCCAAGTCGTCGGTGAGGGCGGGGCCGTGGAAGTCCAGCTCCTCCCGCAGCAGCCCGTACACGGCAGGGGAGAGGGAGGCGGGGCGGTCCGGGTCCACGGCCTGCATCACGTTGTGGCTGACCAGCACGGCGGTGGTCCCGCCGCCGGCGTCAACGCCCGCCTGGAAGGGGAGAAAGTCCTCCCTCTGGAAGGTCTCCAGGGGCCGCTGGTCCAGGGCGGAGCCGGTGTGGGTGTCCTTGTTGGGGCCGTAGCCGGGGAAGTGCTTCAGAACGCTGCCCATGCCGTCGGCCTGCATCTGCTCCGCCACGGCGGCGATGCAGGTGCTGGTCCCCTCTGCGTCCAGGCCCAGGGTGCGGTCGTAGATAAAGTCCCTGGGGTTGGAGGACAGGTCGCACACCGGGGCGAAGTTGACGTTCACCCCCAGGGAACGGAGCAGGGCGTCCTTCTCCCGGCAGTTGTCCAGAACGGCCTCCAGCCCGCCCTGGTTGTAAAGCTGCTGGGGGGAGGGGAACCGCTCCTCCCGCAGCTGGGGGTTGGCGCTCACCCGGACCACGGTCCCCCCCTCCTCGTCCACCCCGATGAGCATGGGGAGGGAATTGGCCGCCTGATAGACGGCGATCTGGTCCTTTACCTCCTGGGCGCTTTTGTCCTTGAAGTCCCGGCCGAAGAGGAGGTAACCGCCTAAGTGATATTCCGCCGCGATTTCGCCGCCGGGGTCGTTGCTGGGGCAGCGGGCGAAGAAGAGCTGGCCCACCATCTCCTCCGCCGTCATGGAGGAGAGCAAGTCGTCGATGGCCTCCTGCCGGGGGTCGGGCTCCGGCGGTTCCGGCTCGGGGGCGGAGATGGATGCCGGGGCGATGGCCGCCTGGACGGGCGGGGGAGGGGAGGGGTCCGGCTGGGCCGCGGGGGCGCAGCCGGACAGAAACAGGAGCAGAAGGAGTATGTACCCCTTTCGCATGGTCTTCATCGGAAGGTGGTGGCCAGGGTGCCGATGCCCTGGATGGTGATTTCCACCCGGTCCCCCGGCTTGAGCCAGTTTTTCTGATCGGCGGGGTAGCCGTGCATGACCCCCTGGGGGGTGCCGGTGAAGATCAGGTCCCCGGGCAGCAGGGTGAAGTGCCGGGACAAATCCGCGATAATCTGGGCGGGGGTAAAGATCATGTCAGAGGTGTTGGAGTTCTGCCGTGTCTCTCCGTTCACCGTGCTGGAGATATCCAGGTTGTTGGGGTCCAGCTCCCCGGCGGGGACCAGGCAGGGCCCCAGGGGGGCGAAGCCGTCGAAGGTCTTGGACAGCACCCACTGTCCTCCCCGGAGAAATTGCAGGTCCCGGGTGGACAGGTCGTTGCCGCAGGTGCAGCCGAAGACATAGTCCAGCGCCTCCGCCTCGGACACGTTCCGGGCGGCTTTTCCCATTACAAGGACCAATTCCGCCTCGTAATCATACTCTTTGTATTCAGGCGGCAGGGTCACGCAGTCCCCGTGGGCCGACAGGGCGTTGCGGAATTTGTTGAACAGCACCGGGGCGGGGGGGATGGGCAGATTGCACTCCTTGGCGTGCTGGCGGTAGTTCAGGCCGATGCAGAAGATACGGTCGGTGCCGGTGAGCACGGGGGCCAGGGGGGCGTCGATGAAGCACTCCGCCCCCTGGGCTAGCCCGGCCAGCCGGGCCCAGAGCTCCTCCCCCTCCTGAATGGCCTGCATCATGTCGGTGGGGGCGGGGAGGCCCCGGCGGGCCCCCTCGGCCTGCACGTCCACAATGCCCCGCTCGGTCTGGATTCCCAGGGCGGCGGTGTCGCCCCGCCAGAATTGTACCAGCTTCATGTCTCTTCCTCCTCCGTTTTGGTGACGGCGATGTGCAGCTCCTCCAGCTGCCGGGGCTCCACGGTTCCCGGGGCCCCCATCATCAGATCCTGGGCGTTCTTGTTCATGGGGAAGGGGATGACCTCTCGAATGGAGTCCTCCCCGGACAGGAGCATCACCATCCGGTCCACCCCGGGGGCAATGCCGGCGTGGGGGGGGGCGCCGTAGGTGAAGGCGTTGTACATGGCGGGGAATTTGGACTTTACGTCCTCCTCCCCCAGGCCCACCATCCAGAAGGCCTTGACCATGATCTCCGGGTCGTGGTTGCG
>JAAWAD010000088.1 GCA_022791995.1 Lawsonibacter sp. | reverse complement strand
TCTCCAAAAAGAAAGAATGCGCCGCTTTTCTTCTGTGAAAAGTGGCGCTGGTAGACATTTGGTAGACCCTCTGAAAACGACAGCGCCGGAAAACCTTGCCACGCAAGGCTCTCCGGCGCTTTTTGGTAGACGTTTGGTAGGCGAGAAGAAAAATCACCTTAGGTTCTCAACAGATGCCTGTAAAGCATCCTTCAGCTTTTGCTGATAAGCTTCTGCGGCTGCGGAAGGGGCAGTGAGCACCAGGCCGCCATCCAACCCAAAGAGCCATCCAAAAAATTGGGGACTCATAACGACAGAAAGTGTCACGGTAAAGTGATCTTCGCCGTCGGGAACCAAGATAACATCTTGGCCGAAGCGGTCCCATACCACACCAGCCATATCCCGCCGGCCTCGGAGTGTCACGGTTATCTCTTGGCCGGAATACATACCGAAGTGCTTCTGTCCATACTGGGCCAGCTGAAAATTCGGGTATTGGTCCTGTCCCTCTCGGTCCAGAGGTGTAACAGAAATCTCGGTCATCTTGTCCACACGGTAGTGCCGCATATCCTGGTTGCTATGGTCGAAGGCCACCAGATAGTAATTTTCGCTGTTCCAGATCAGGCCATAGGGGGATGCGTTATACCGCTGTCCATCACGCCGGAACACCTTTTGACGAAAGATATCATAGTCAAAATATTTAAAGGTAATGGCCTTCTGTCCGGCAATAGCGGTGTGGAGCTTGTCCACATTATAGTAGATGCTCTCATTCATGACCTTGATTCGACCGCTGACATAGACTTGGCGCTGGAGCTGCCGGGCCTGGTGGACGCTGGCCAACCCCTCCAGCTTACGGATCAGGGCGTCGCTTTTCTTCTGCGTGATAAATCGAGAGGACTGGACTGCGTCCATCAGCAGCTTCAGCTCAGGAAGCTGAAAGGGGCGTTCCCCTACAAACCAGCCGGCGGACTTTCCCTTGCGGGACTGGATGTCCAGACCGAAGTGCCGCAGGGATTCCAGGTCGTCATAGATACTTTTCCGTTCCGCCTGGATGTCGTACTTCCCCAGCTCTTCAATGATTTGGGGGACTGTAATGGGGTGGTCTTCGTCCGTTTTTTCCAAAAGAAGCTGATACAGCTGGAGCAGCTTGGCCTTTTGATTGGAGCTTTTTGCCATAAAAGCGCCTCCTCTTTTTCGGTTTACCGCCAGAATAACACAGCGGAAGTCCAGTAAACCGGACTTTTCACCGAGCGTCTCTTTTTATTTCCACGTCTCCCACACCTCAGGGCAGAAGCCCACAGCGGCCTGCTTCCCGTTGCGGACAATCGGGGTGCGAAGGAGAGCGGGGTTCTCAAAGAGCTTCTCCAGCTTAGCCTGGTCCGTGGCCAAATAGGAGATCAGTGCCGCGTCGGGATGCTGGGGGTCCACCATCGCCTCCAGTCCCACTGTGTGCTTCACGCTGGTCAGCTCGCCCAAGCTCATGCCCTGCTTTTTCAGGTCCACCGCCTGAAATTTGATGCGCCGTTCCTTAAACCACCGCTCCGCCTTTTTGGTGTCGAAGCACTTGCTCTTCCCGAAAATTTGGATATTCATGTTGGCTCTCCCTTCTGATACAGGCAGTTTTTTCGCCGTCCTGCGGCTATGATACCATATTTTGCTGCCTGATACAAGTTTGAAAGGACCTGCTCCGAGCCATACTAACTGTCACAAATCAATGGAAGGATGGCGAAGCGTTTGAAGGCTGTCATTATGGCAGGGGGCGAGGGCACCCGCCTGCGTCCTCTGTCTTTGGGCCGGCCCAAGCCCATGACTCCTCTGCTGGGGCGACCGGTGATGGAGCACATCATCCGTCTGCTGAAATCCCATGGCATTACCGATATCTGTGTGACCCTCTGTTACCAGCCTCAGTCAGTGATGGATGCCTTTGGCAGCGGGGAGGCGCTGGGGGTCCAGCTCACTTACTTTGTGGAGGAGGAGCCTCTGGGAACGGCGGGAAGCGTAAAAAACTGCATGTCTCAGCTGGGCCGGGAGGACTTTTTGGTCATCAGCGGAGATTGTGTCTGCGATCTGGACCTGGGGGCTCTGTTTCGCTTTCACACAGACCGGGGGGCAGCGGCCACCCTGGCGCTGTACCGTCACCCCAACCCTTTGGAGTACGGACTGGTCCTGACCGACCGGGAGGGCCGGGTGGAACGCTTTGTCGAAAAGCCCTCATGGGGCCAGGTGGTGACAAATCTGGTTAACACCGGCATCTATATTCTGTCCCCCCAGGCGATGGACCGGGTACCGGAGGGACAAGTCTGTGACTTCGGCCGGGATCTGTTCCCCGCTCTGTTGCGGGAGGGAGCTCTCCTCTGCGGCCGTCCTCTGGAGGGCTACTGGTGCGATATGGGGGACTGCGGCGCTTACTTGAACTGCGTCTGTGATGCTCTGTCAGGGCGGGTAAAGCTGGATCTGGGCCTGCCCCGGCAGGCGCCGGGGATCTGGGCCGCTCAGCCGGTACCCGAGGGGGTGGCTCTGGTCCCCCCCTGCTGGATTGACGAGGGTGTAAAGCTGGCTCCCGGTTCCCTGATCGGTCCCCATGTGGTGCTGGAGAAGGGATCTGCCATAGAGGAGAGGACCATGGTACAGCGCTCTGTTCTGCTGGAGGGGGCCTGCGCCGGTCCCCGGTCCACCCTTTACGGGGCGGTCCTGTGCCGGGACGCCGCTGCCCGGAAGGGAACGGTGCTGAACGAGGGGGTGGTGCTGGGAGAGAACGCCCTGGCCGAGGATGGGGCGGTTCTTTTGGAGAAGGTGAAGCTGTGGCCCGGCCAAACCGCCCCGGCCAACTGCCGCCTGGCCCGGTCCGTCACCAGTGGAAGCCAGAAAGGCGCCCTCCGTTTCGGCGATCTGGGGACCATCCAGGGGGCGCTGGGTGAGGACCTGGGGCCCGAAGCTCTGCTGGCCCTGGGGAGTATTCTGGGGGCCGAGGGGGCGGTGGGCCTGGGATGCACCGGAACGCCTGGGGCTCAGATGCTGCTTCAGGCCGCGGCAGCAGGGGTGTCCGCTGCCGGCGGGCGGCCGCTGCTCCATCCCCTGCCCACCCCCGTCCAGGGAGCCTGGGCGGCAGCCCAGGGAGAGCTGCCAGTGGCCCTGTTTATCCAAGAGGAGGGAGGGATGGTTTACCTCCATCTCTTTGACCGCCAGGGGCTTCCGCTGGGGCGGGCCCGAGAGCGAAAGCTGGAGCACGCTCTGCTGCAAGGGGAATACCGCCGGGTGCGGGGCCGGCAGGTGGAGGCGCCGGAGCGGCTGGACCTGTCCGCCCAGCGATGGGCACTGGAGACGGCCTCCCGAGCCGCTCTGGGCCGGCGGGTTCTCCACCGCGTCACTGCCGCTGTGGAGGGGGCCGGCCCAGAGGCCCAGGCCCTTCGGGAGGTCCTGGCGGCTATGGGTTGCCGGGTCGAGAACCAGTGGCGGCCTGGGATCCCCGCCTTTCAGGCGGGGCGGGGAGGCTTCCGACTCACCGCCCGGGACGAGCGGGGGGAGCGACTGGATTCTGGTCAGTTGCTGACCCTGGTCTGCCTTATCGAGATGGAAAACGGCGGCGGCCGGGTGGCCGTCCCTGCCGACGGCAGCGCCGCGGTGGATCTGGTGGCGGCAGGGTACAATGGGACTGTCCTTCGTCTGGACCGGGACGGAACAGAGGCCCGGGACCTGTACGCCTCCCTTCCCTGGCTGCGGGAGGCCCCCAGCGCCGCCGCCCGCATCTGTGCCCGAATGGGCGTCTCCGGGCAGAAGCTGGAGACTTTGCTCTCCAAAACGCCGCGCTTCCACATGTGGAAGAAGGAGGTCCCTCTCACTGCCGACCGGGGACAGGTGATGCAGGCTCTGGCCCGGGAACAGTCCCGCCGCCCTGAGGGGGATGGCCTGCGGGTGCGCACAGGCAGCGGCTGGGTGTACCTGGTCCCTCTGGCCCGGCGCGCCTCCCTTCGGGTGATGGCCGAGGGGCCCGATCTGGAGTTGGCCGCCGAGCTGTGCGACTTCTACGCCGGGCGGGCCGCCGCTCTGGACCGGGCGGTCTCCAGGCAAAACAGCCAAGAGCAGCCAGAACGGTAGAGGGATTCTTTTTGGAAATGTATAGTATACTTTTTGATTAAGCTGTGCTATACTATATAATAAAATTATGCGCACAGATGCGCAGCTTTTGATTTAAACGCGGGTCTGGGGAAAACCCCGGCCCCGCGTCTAAATAAATTCTGTATGCCCGAACCGTATCGGCAGGCGGGGACGGATGCAGAAGACAGTGGGGCCGCCCGTGCGGAGCCCCAAGCGGAGGAACCCAGGAGGAGACGAAGGGAAACATCCCTATCCGGCGAGGCAGGGCCGGAGTGGGAGCCCCCCTTCGTCCCGTCGCTGTGCCAGAGGTACGGGTTCCGCCGCGCTACATCACGAACCCAATGGAATTTTGAAAAGGAGTATGTATGGCAGAAAAATTGAAAATTATCTCTCTGGGCGGACTCAACGAGATCGGTAAGAATATGACGGTGTATGAGTATGGCGGAGACCTGATCGTCGTGGACTGCGGTATGGGCTTCCCCGATGACGATATGTATGGCATTGACGTGGTGATCCCTGATGTCACCTACCTGATTAAAAATCAGAACAAAATTCGGGGAATCTTCATTACCCACGGCCACGAGGACCACATTGGCGCCCTACCCTATGTGCTGCGCTCGGTCAACGCCCCCATCTACGCCACCCGCATGAGCGCGGGCCTCATCAAGCTGAAGCTGGAGGAGCACCGCCTGCTGGACAAGACCAAGCTTATCACCTGCGAGTCGGGGGATGTGGTGAAGGCGGGGAAATTCTCCGTGGAGTTCATCCATGTGAACCACTCCATTGCCGACGCGGCGGCCTTTGCCATCAAGTGCCCGGTGGGCACCTGCGTCCACACCGGGGACTTCAAGATCGATACCACCCCCATCCAGGGGGGGATGATGGATCTGGCCCGCCTGGGCGAGCTGGGCAAGGAGGGCGTGCTGGCTCTGCTGGCTGACTCCACCAACGTGGAGCGCCCGGGATACACCCGCAGTGAGAGCAGCGTGGGTGCCTCCTTCGACGCGCTGTTCAAGGGCTGCGAGGAACGCATTATTGTCACCACCTTTGCCTCCAACGTGGACCGCATCCAGCAGATCATCGACGTGGCCGCCCGGTACGGCCGGCGGGTGGCGGTCACAGGCCGTAGCATGGAAAACGCCATGAAGGTCTCCACTGAGCTGGGCTATATGAACATCCCCGACGGAGTGCTGATGGATTTGAATCACATCAAGTCTCTGCCCAAGAACAAGGTGTGCATCATCACCACCGGCAGTCAGGGAGAGGCCATGTCCGCCCTGAGCCGGATGGCCTTTAACAACCACCGGCAGGTGGATATCCTCCCCGGGGACCGGATCATTATCTCCGCTTCCGCCATCCCTGGAAACGAGAATTCCATCGGCAATGTGGTCAACGAATTGTACCGCAAGGGCGCCGAGGTGATGAACGAGCGGGATCTGTCCCTCCATGTCTCGGGCCACGCCTGCCAGGAGGAACTGAAAATTGTCCATGCCCTGGTGAAGCCCAAGTTTTTTATCCCGGTCCACGGGGAGCAGCGGATGCTCCAGATTCACGCCAAGCTGGCCCGCCAGATGGGCATGGATTCCAATCACATCCTCATCAGCGACATCGGCAAGGTGATCGAGCTCACGCGGGACACCGTCAAGGTCAACGGCACTGTAACCGCCGGGCAGGTCTTTGTGGACGGCTACGGCGTGGGGGATGTGGGCAGCGTGGTGCTCCGGGACCGGCGGCACCTGGCCCAGGACGGTGTTATCGTGGTGGTGCTGTCCATGTCTGGAGAGGATGGAAGTCTTGTCTCAGGCCCGGATATCATCACACGGGGCTTCGTCTATGTGAAGGAATCCGAGGGCCTGTTGGAGGAGCTGCGCCAGGTAGCCCTGGAGGCCTTGGACAGCGTGGATACCCGGTACTCCACCGACTGGTCGGCCATCAAGGGGGCCATCAAGGGCAATTTGTCCGGATACCTCTATAAAAAAACTAAGCGCTCCCCCATGATCCTGCCGGTCATTATGGAAGTGTAGTATATATTAAAAGGTATAAAAATCCCCCTGGGTGTACGCCGGCGTGCAGCACCCGGGGGGAAACCTGCATTTTATGAGAAAAAACTTTCGGAAACCAGGAAAAAAAGCGCACCCTTGCGCGAAACCTGTTGATTTTCCGCAAGGAACATGGTATACTAATTTCAAAGAAACGGCGAGGGGGAGACTCGCTGGCATATTACCGTAAGGAGGTGATTCAAATGGCGCAAGTTTACAAAATGGATGCGGTCCGGCAAAAAAAGCGCAAGACTCGATACAACGTTCCGCCAAGGCTCCCTGTTCAGACAGGGAACGTTGCTTATCGTCCTGAGCGGGAAGAGAATGTCTACGTTTTAGAGGTACATGACATTCTCGGCCAACGCATGAAGGAGATGCAGACCGCAGCCCGGATTTTACTGTGCCGCCGCAACACCACGTTTTCGGAATCGCCAAAGCTGTACAAGGACCTGGAGCTCCTTGGGGATACATATTTTGATACGCAATTTTTCGGGAACACCAAAAGTTCAACGCTGACATTTAGAACGACAGAATCTGCGGAACAGTCCCTGTATACTGACTCTATGGTGGACACCTCTCCTGTCGTGCGGCCTGCCTGCGCGGGGGCTGGGTCCGCCGTGATTGAAGTGAGAGGACTGATTCCGATTCCTTATCTCCTGTTTGGCTCTGTTTTTCTGGGCCTCTCCCTCCTGTTCGGAGGTACATTTTATCGGGGCTCCCATGGCGGAAAATACTTGATTGGCCCATGGACAAACCTGCTGCTGCTCGTTGCGTCACTTGGATTGCTGGCAACGGCAGTGGCCGCCTGGGTCGAGTGGAGGAAGCTACAGCATGGCAGAGATAGGTCGTCCGACAGACCCCGGCAGCCAGAAAAGTAAAAAAGGAAAAGGGGACGGCCCCTGGTTTTTTCGCCTCCTCATGCACATTGTACATCTGGAGGGAGGGACTTTCGCCGGCAAGGTAAATCTTGTGGGGCTGGTTGCGTTGGCCGCGCTGATCGGACTCTATATGCTGACCAGCACACAAGTTGCGGTTGCACGTCTGCTCGTATCCATGGTAAACAAGGATTTGACCTCGGGCACAAACGACAACATACTCCCAATGCTCTTTGTAGTTGTTGCATATACTGCAATCTGTGTGGGTTTTGTCTATTTTGTAGACCAGAAACACCACCCTAATCCGCCCCCTCCTTCCCCTCCGCCCCCGCCTGTGCAGGATTTGCCGAAGATAAAGGTAAGAAGGAGCAGAAAGCGATAAGCGCCTGTAAGCCCCGCCGCCCGCCTGGTGTTCAGACGGGCGGCTTTTTCTGGACGCAAAAATATTTTGCTTCGGTGTACGCCGGTGTGCAACACCCAGGGAGATTGTTTCGTATTGCAGAGGGATTTTTGCAAGGGGAGGTGTTTACATAACACTCCCGGGCTGGTACAATAAAAAAGGCCGCACAAGCGGCCGGGGCACATCGGGAAAACGGGGCGGCTGGCCGATCCTCCTGGGAAGGGAGGTGAAGCTGTATGCGAATCACGGTACATATCGGCGGCTACACAGTCACGATTATCGTAAAACGCAGAAGCCGCCACTCCGACAAGTGACGGCTTCTATGTTTAATATAGAAACAAGCTTTTGAAGGAGGCCAGCCGTCTCACCGGTGTGCCCTTCCTCTACAGTATACCCCAGGAGCGGGCGGCTTGTCAAGGACGATTTGTCTCTCCGCAGGTCCCGATGTGCAATGTATATTCCGTCGGTTTTTGTAATAAAAGATGTGTTTCAGGTCCTGAAAAACGGATGTGTTTTTCTGCACAGCCCGGAGGGGCCCTGACAGGCCCTGAAAGGTTGGAACGCCTCTGGGCGGCGCGGGAAAACACCCCCTGTTTTTGGCGAAAAAGTTGCGGATTTCCTCCTTTTCCACAGCTTTGGCCGAATATTACGGCTTTGTTACAAATGCGCCGGGGGTGTTGACTTCGGGCAGAAAGTCTGGTATCATACGCACAGAGGCAAGGGGAGTTATACCGGCCTAAGTAGGCTGAAAAGTTCCACATGCCTCGTAAAATCGAGTAAATCTCCTGGAAAGCAGCTCAAAAAGTTTCGAAACGGCTAGCCGGAAATAGAGGCAGGAAATTGCTTCAGAGCTGGCGAGCAGAG
>JAAWAD010000087.1 GCA_022791995.1 Lawsonibacter sp. | reverse complement strand
TCACCAATTAAAATTTTATAGTGGTTTTAGTCACTGAGGTGATTAAAATAGTAGGTGCTGATTAGGGCGAGGGTCCACCCGTTCCCATTCCGAACACGGAAGTTAAGCTCGCTTCTGCCGAAAATACTTGTCTGGAGACGGACCGGGAAAATAGGTAGTGCCTACACAAACAGGACAGTTGTAAAACTGTCCTGTTTTCATTTCAGAGGTGATTTTATGGCTTGGAAGCTGTACAGAATTTCATCGGGACACTACACCATAGATAATTTTGAACTGGGAGCGGAGGAGATCCCCGCTGTCCTCCGAACGCTGCAAGCCTGCTTTCAAGAACGCCTTACACTGGGACGCCAGGCGGGGATCGGCCTATCCCAGGTTGGAATAGAGGTTTTGGTCGATGGAAGCCCGCTGACGGTTGGATGGGACAACTGGAGCGGCGTGTTTCTTATGGCAGAAGATGCCGCCGGGGATGCAATTTTAACGGAGTTGGATGATTACCTGCACCACGTATGAGAAAGCGCGCCCGCCGGGATTTCCGGCGGACACGCTGCTCTATTCATACATACGCCTTCTATTCTGCCGGGGAGAAGGGCTTCAGCACTGTGCGCAGGAAGAAATTCCCCAGCAGGCAGGGGACAGAGAACCCGATGAGAAGAAGGTAGAGGCCGCTGATGGGAAAGGCTAGGACGGCGGCGAGCAGGGGGCCATAGCAGGAGAGGGCGGCCAGAATGGGGCGAAAGGGCTTGCCGAGGCCGAACAGGAGAGCCAGGCGAACCGATTCCGGGAGGGTCCGGCCGGTGCTGAGAAAGCCGTAGAGGCAGATTGCGGTCAAAAAAGCCACCAGAAAAATGGTGGAGCAGACCACAAACGGCAGGAGAAAAAGGAGGTTCGCCGCCGCCCGGTTCAGGTAAAAGATAAAGCCAAAGCCCGCGCACACCAGGGGCAGGGCAGTGAGGAGAAAGGCCGCATAGGAGTTCCAGAAAAATTTCCGAAAGGCGGTTCGATAGTCGTAAAAGCAGAGGACCGGCTGATCCAGCACCATTTTTCGGACAACCTGATTCATGGCGAACAGGGCGGGGGGAATGGTGATGATTGGGACACAGCTGACCAGAAAGAGGAGGTTAAGCTTCACCAGGGTGACACATTCCAGCTGTACAATCTCGATAAAGCGGGCAAACCCGGTCTTTTCCGGGGCATTGGGATCGACGCCGGGGCCAGGCGTGGCATAGTCATGACGAAAAAACATGGTGCTCCCCCATTTCCCATTTAAAAGATGGTGTATAGTGTATCACAGATGGTAGGGCAATTCAACACAAATATATGCGCAGCCTTGCTTTTGCGGCCTCCCTGTGGTATAGTTTCCCCGAAAAGGGCGCAAGGGAGGAAGCGGAGATGCTGTTTGGAAGAGGAAAAAGAGAGACGCAGAAGGAGCCGAAGCTGACCTCTACCCGCTGGAAGGAGCTGCTGGATGGGGCCTGGTCCGATGTGCTGGAGGACCGGCTCTCCATGCGGGGGCTGGGGAATTGGTGCTGGGCAGGGCCCTGGGAGGACCACCGGAGGCGGGTGCTCCGGGTCTGGCTCCAGCGCAGCTGCACCTGCGGGACCATCCAGTGGGGGTGGAATTTTGATTTTATCCCCCACCTGACCAGCAGCGGCCTGGGGTGGCGGCGGACGGACAAGTCGGTGGGGCTGGAGCTGTTCCGGGTGCCGGAGGAGTACATTGACACCGCCCGGGACCGGAGTCAGGTTATGGCGGGCAGCTGGGGGGAGATTGCCGGCGAGGCAGCAGTGCAGGCCCGGGACCGTCAGCTGCTGGTCCAGCTTTTGCCCCGGATAGAGGCCTACTACCGACAGACCGCCGCCCCGGAGGCCCTGCTGGCCGAGACGGAGCAGTTGCAGCAGCAGACGTGGTACCGCTTCACCCATGGGCCTCAACTGGCCATTACCAGGGCCTTCCTCCTGGCCGCCCTGGGCCGCCGGGAGGAGGGCGCCGGGGTTATACAGTCCATTGCATGGGAGGCGACCCCGAAGGCAGACCAGCAGAGGGCCCGCCTCCTGACCCGCCTGGGGCAGCAGGAGATCCTCTGGACCGGGCGGTGAGAGGAAATCATTTTTTTATAGAGCGTATCATTTTTTTGCTATTGAATCGAGAAACCATTCGTGATATCTTATCCATAGAAAAAACAGAGCAGAAAGTTGCAGAGAAGGAAATACCTGTAATATCATTAAATTACCCGATATATATGGGAGGTATCATTCGTATGGCAAGCATCACCTTTAAACATGTAAGAAAGACCTACCCCGGCAACGTGACCGTGGTTCCCGACCTGAACCTAGAGATTCAGGACAAGGAGTTTGTCATTCTGGTCGGCCCCTCCGGCTGCGGCAAGTCCACCACCCTGCGGATGATCGCCGGTCTGGAGGATGTCAGCGACGGCGAGCTGATTATCGGCGACCGGGTGGTCAACGATGTGGCCCCCAAGGACCGGGACATCGCCATGGTGTTCCAAAACGACGCCCTGTATCCCCACATGACGGTCTATAAGAATATCGCCTTCGGCCTAATGCAGAAGAAGGTGGACAAGGAAGAGATTGACAAGCGGGTCCACGAGGCGGCCAAGGCCCTGGATCTGGAGCACCTGCTGAACCGGAAGCCCAAGGCCCTGTCCGGTGGCCAGCGGCAGCGCGTGGCGCTGGGCCGCGCCATGGTGCGCAACCCGGCCGTGTTCCTGCTGGACGAGCCTCTGTCCAACCTGGATGCCAAGCTGCGCACCGCCATGCGGGCGGAAATCAGCCGGCTGCACAAGCGTCTCCAGACCACCTTTGTCTACGTTACCCACGACCAGACCGAGGCCATGACCATGGGCGACCGCATCGTGGTGATGAAGGACGGCATTATCCAGCAGAATGATACCCCCCAGACCCTGTACGACTATCCCTGCAACCTGTTTGTGGCCGGCTTCATTGGCTCTCCCCAGATGAATTTTATGGACGCAGTGGTGAGCGAAAAGGGCGGCGCCTATCAGGTGCAGGTGGGGGGCAGCACCATCGCCCTCTCTGACCGGGTGGATAAGGCGAAGCTGGCCCCCTATGTGGGCAAGACCGTGGTGCTGGGCATCCGGCCCGAGGACATCGATGCCGTGCCCAACGACGAGAAGCACGACCTGGACGCCAAGATTGAGATTGCCGAGCTGATGGGTGCGGAGATCAACCTCCACGCCGACTTCCAGAGCACCCGGCTGGTCATCCGGGCCGCCTCCACCTACCCCGGCCGGGAGGGAGACACAGCCGCGCTGGTGCTGGACAAGGAGAAGATCCACCTCTTCGACAAGGAGACCGAGCTGGCCATCGTTCACTGAAGACAGACACAGGGGCGTGCCGCAGGTGCGCCCCTGTGAACCTCACAACAGACGCCAAAAGCAGTTGGTTCCTGCCCTCTCCGGGGGCGGGAGCTGGGACAGGAGGTGCCGTCTATGCCGCCGCGCCAAAACGAGATGCGGGAGATTAAGCCTACAACCCCGGATACCGTCATTGGTAATCTGCTGACCCTGTCCAGCGGGCGTATTCTGCCGCTGCCGGCGGGGCACAGCTTCACGGAACAAATGGAAGAAACGGACTATACCCTGGTGGCAGCAACCCAGGGGAACCTGACCGTGACCTCCCACCAGCAGTACACCCTTTTGGACGGGGGACAGGCCGCGGCCTTCCAGGGACTGGGGGAGTACACCATCCAGTCGGTTTCAGACAGCGTTTGTATGCTGGTCCGGCTCCGGGGAGAGCTGGTGGAGCAGATGCTCCAGGACCGGCTGCACGAGGGGGCAGCCTTTTTCCCCCGGGGGGCGGCGGCTGTGCGGGAGGCTGTGATGGCCCTGTCCGTGCTGGAGGAGGAGTATCCTCCAGTAAGCGGCGATTTGGCCTCCTCCCAAGCTTATACTATGCTCACGGCCCTTCGGGGCACTCCGGCGGAGCTGGAGGAGGAGCAGATATATGCCTCTCCTCTGGTGGAATCGGCCATTGCCATCATCCAGGAAGAGTTCCCCTTTCTGGAGGGGCTGGACGAGCTGTCGGAACGGCTGGAGGTGTCCAAGGCCCATCTGAGCCGGAGCTTTGTCAAAAAAACCGGCGTTTCGCCCGGAAAGTACATCACCCATGTGCGGATTGAATACGCCAAGCTGCTCCTGCGGGACGGAGACGCCTCTATCGCCTATGTGGCCGAAGCCTCCGGCTTTGCCAACGCCAATTACTTTGCCAAGGTTTTTCGACGGGAAACCGGCATGTCCCCCACGGAATATCTGGAGAGCGCTCCCAAGCGGCGCAGGCCGGTGCGGGGAGACCAGCGGCGGCCTGTCATCTGGTAGGCCACATTTTGACATAAAGCCCGCACAGCCGGGCCGTCCCGGGACGGAATGTCCCCGTGGGCGGCCCGGTTTTTTGGCCTTTTGCCCAAAATTTAGGATATCATTCTATTCAAATGGACGAAATTCCCAGAAATATACCAAAATGTTGTTTGACATGCTGAAAATAGTATTTTTACAGCATCTGGATATATTTTGAGAAAGTGCGTCCATTTACAGAAGGGGCCGGAAAGTATTATCATTTTATTGCTTAAAATGTAGGGAAAAAGAGACGAAAAGAGGAAAAATTATGGAAAAGGGAGTGGAGTTATGAAAAAAGTACCCCGCATAGCCGCCATGGTTCTGGCCATAACGCTGCTGCTGTCTCTGTCAGGCTGCGGCGCGGCCGATGGCAAGACACACCTGAAGTTCCAGATCTGGGACGTGGCCCAGCGCGAGAGCATGGAGGCCATCTGCGCGGCCTACACGGCCAAGAACCCCGATGTAGTGATTGACGTGCAGGTCACCAGCTGGAACGAGTACTGGACCAAGCTGGAGGCAGCCGCCGAGTCCAACACCATGCCAGACATCTTCTGGATGCATACCAACCAGATTTTGTATTACTCCGATTTTGGAAAGCTGGCCGACGTCACCGACCTTTATGACGATGTGGAGCCCGACTATTATCAGAATCACTTCTCTGATATCTCCATCGGCAACGCCAGCGGCTCCAACGGCCAGATGTACGGCGTGCCCAAAGATAAGGACAACATCATCCTGGTCTATAATAAGGAGATGTTCGACGCTGCCGGCCTGTCCTACCCGGACGAGAACTGGACCTGGGACGACCTGACCAGCGCCTCCCAGAAGATTTACGACGCCACAGGCAAGTATGGCTACATGGCCTACAACGAGGACCATCTGGGCTATTGGGACTTTGTCTATCAGGCGGGGGGCTACATTCTGAACGAGGATAAGACCAAGGCAGGCTATACCGACCCCGCCACTGCCCGGGCGATTGAGTTCTATGTGAACATGCAGAAGGAGCCCTGGTGTCCCGATCAGACCTACTTTGCAGAGACACAGCCCGGCATCGCCTTCTTCTCCGAGGAGTGCGCCATGTACTTCGAGGGCAACTGGGAGCTGATGAACAAGGCCACCCGATATGACAACCTGGAGGGCAAGTGGGACATCGCCCCCCTGCCCAAGTGCCCCGACCCCGCCAGCGGCGACGGCCGGGCCACCATGTCCAACGGCCTGTGCTACTCCACCGCCGCCCACGGCAAGAACCGGGAGGCCGCCCTGGATGTGATGAAGTTTTTTGGCACCGAGGAGGCCCAGAATATTGCCAGCTCCTACGGCGCTGCTATCTCCGCCTACATCGGCACCGAGCAGCCCTACTTCGACGCCTTTGAGAAGGCGGGCTATGACCTGAACCTTCAGGTGATTGAGGACCAGTTCGAGTACAGCGTCCAGCTGGTAAACAACGCCGCCCGCCCCAAGTGGAAGAGTCTGGTGCTGGCCGAGCTGAACAAGGCCTACAACGGCCAGTCTGACATTGGCACCGTGCTGGAGAACATGCAGAAAATTGTGGATGAGACCACGGCGTCCAATCTGGCCAACGCCGCCTACTACAAATAACGGGAGGAGGGGAACCGAATGAAAACAAAGCTGTCCGTCGCTGCCCGGCGGGAGGAAAATTGGGGCTGGATCATGGTGGCTCCCACCATCATCGGCCTGATTGTACTGAACATCTGGCCCTTTATTCAGACGCTGTATACCAGCTTCTGCGAGCATCTGGGCTTCGGCCACTATAAGTTCATCGGCATCGGCAACTATGTGGACGTCTTCCAGCGGCCCGAGTTCTGGAAGGCAACCTGGAACACCATCTATTTCTGTATCCTGACCGTTCCGGTGGGCCTGTTCCTGTCCCTGCTGGTGGCCATGCTGCTGAACGCCAAGATCAAGGGCAAAGGCTTTTTCCGCACTATCTTCTTCCTGCCCATGGTCTGCGCCCCCGCCGCCGTGGCGATGGTGTGGCGCTGGATCTTCAATGGTGAGTACGGAATCCTGAATCAGCTGCTGGGGATCCACATCAACTGGGTCACGGATTCTAAGGTGGTTATGATTGCCTGCGCTGTAGTGGCCATCTGGAGCAATATCGGCTATGACGCGGTGCTGCTGCTGGCCGGCCTCCAGAACATCTCCAAGTCCTACTATGAGGCCGCCAACATCGACGGCGCCTCCAAGATTACCCAGTTCTTCCAGATTACCCTGCCCATGGTATCCCCCACCCTCTTCGTGGTGATGATTATGCGCCTGATGTCCTCTGTCAAGGTGTACGACCTGCTCTTCATGATGGTGGAGGAAACCAACCCGGCTGTGACCAGCGTACAGAGCCTGATGTATCTGTTCTATCGGGAGTCCTTCGTGGCCGGCAGCCGCGGCACTGGCTCTGCCATTGTGATTTGGACCGTTCTTCTGATTGGCATTATCACGGTTGTCCAGTTCCTCGGTCAGAAGAAGTGGGTCAACTACGACGTGTAAAGGAGGAATTTTCGTGAAAAGCAGCGCTTCTCTGGAGCAGTCCAGACGGATGACAACGATCCTGACCTACGCGGCCCTGATTCTCGGCGCCATTATCATGATCTTCCCCTTTGTGTGGATGATCCTCACCAGCTCCAAGACCGTGTATGAGAGCACCCGGATTCCACCCACCATCTTCCCCGAGCAGTTCACAATGGCCAACTTTACCGATGTTCTGACCAACCTGCCCTTTGTGAATCTGTACATCAACACCGGACTGACCATCCTTTTCCGGGTGCTCTGCGCCGTGGTGTTCAGCTCCATGGCCGGCTATGCCTTTGCCAAGCTGCAATTCCGGGGCAAGAACCTTCTGTTTGGCATCGTCCTGGTGCAGATGTCTCTGCCCAGCCAGATCTTCATTATCCCCCAGTACCAGATGGTGGCCCACATGGGAATGGCCAACACCATCTTCGCCCTGGTCTTCCCGGGTCTGGTCAGCGCCTTCGGCGTGTTCTTCCTGCGGCAGACCTATATGGGCATCCCGACCGAGATTGGAGAGGCCGCCTATCTGGACGGCTGCAACCAGTGGGAGACCTTCTATAAGGTCATGTTCCCCCTTACCGGCACCTCGGTGGCTGCCCTGACCATCTTCACCGCCGTGTTCGCTTACGGAGACCTGATGTGGCCCCAGGTGGTCAACTCCGATGTGACCATGATGACCCTGTCCGCCGGCCTGGCCTCCCTCCAGGGACAGTTCCAGGCCAACTACCCGGTGATGATGGCCGGCGCCCTGCTGGCTATGCTGCCCATGGTGATCCTGTATATGATCTTCCAGCGCCAGTTTATCGAGGGCATCGCCTCCACCGGCGGAAAATAAGTGCTTCCCCTTCCGTTTTCCTCCCTGCGGAAGCAGCCCCGGCATACAGACAGCCGGGGCTGTTTCTATGAGAAATTGTGACAGTTTTCCATGGGGGAACAAGCCGTGGATTTGTGGGATATTTTTCAAAATTCTCCTTGCTTCCCGGTGAAAAATCCCGTACAATCAGCCAGAGAAATTTTTTATCAGGGGGTATCCCTATGATCGTGCTAGATCAAGAACAGAAGCTGTTTACTCTGCACACCCGCAACACCACCTATCAGATGAAGGCCGACCAGCACCGGGTCCTGCTCCACACCTATTACGGGGCTAGGGTCCAGGGCGGCGACCTGTCCTATCTTGTCCGCTATGCCGACCGGGGCTTTTCCCCCAACCCCAATGAGCTTGGGGACGACCGGGGGTATTCCCTGGACACCCTGCCCCAGGAGTACTCCACCTGCGGCGTGGGGGATTTCCGCATTCCCAGCATTGAGTTTGAGCCCGCCGACGGAAGCCGTCTGGCCGACCTGCGGTATACCGGCCATGTGCTGCAAAAGGGAAAGTATGCCCTGGAGGGCCTGCCCGCCTTCTTCGGCGGCGAGGAGTGGGAGACGCTGGTCATCCGTATGGAGGACGCCGCCGCCCGGATGGAGGTGGAGCTGTATTACGGCGTGCTGGAGGAGCGGGACCTGATTACCCGGGCCGTCCGGGTGGTCAACCGGGGGGATCAGCCCGTCCGCCTGCGCCGGTGCGCCTCCCTGTGCCTGGACTTCCAGCGGGGGGATCTGGATTTTCTGACCTTTGACGGCTGCCACGCCATGGAGCGGTGCCTGAACCGCTCGCACCTGCGCCCCGGCATCCAAAGCGTGGACAGTGTGCGGGGCACCTCCAGCCACCACCACAACCCCTTTGTCATCCTCTGCGACCGGGAGGCCAACGAGGAGTACGGCCTGTGCTATGGGGCCATGCTGGTGTACAGCGGCAACTTCCAGGCGGCGGCGGAGCGGACCCAGCTGGAGTGCAACCGCCTGGTGATGGGGATCAACCCCTACAATTTCTGCTTTACTCTGGCGCCGGGAGAGGCCTTTACTGCCCCGGAGGCCGCCTTGATCTGCTCCCCCCAGGGCTTCGGGCCCATGAGCCGCCAGTTCCACCGGGCCGTCCGGGAGCACCTGATCCGGGACCCCTACCAGGGGAAGCGCCGTCCGGTGCTCATCAACAACTGGGAGGCCACCGAGTTCGACTTTACCGCGGATAAGCTGGTGGACATTGCCAAGGG